>NZ_AP017378.1:327500-655000 GCF_003966735.1 Desulfovibrio ferrophilus | reverse complement strand
TCGCGGGTGATGTTCACTGCCATCTCGGGAACGGGCATGGTCACGATCTCCACGCTCTCGATCTCCTCGGTGGAGATGTCTTCCGCCTGATGCGGATAGATCTCGGAAAAAGCTTCCTTGTTCACAAAGACATCGGTGACCATCCTGTTACCCAGGGTGTCATCTTCCATCATCTTCACCAGCAGGTCTTCCAAATTATTGAAGTTGTTGACCTTCAAGCCGGTCTCTTGACCATCGATAACAATCATCTCTCTCCTCCTTACAAAGGGAAAATATGTACGCAAAACATGCGTCAAGGCCTTACATTCAAGTACTGTGCCACTTCAACTCAAACACTGCCGCCAAACTTCGACCAACGCGGAATACCGCTTGATCAACGCTGACAGCATTGTAAAATCTCTAGCCATGGATTGAGATTCCTGGCGCCACATGTCTCCCAAAACAGAGAATAAGTAATCGTCGGCAAGAAGTGCCGTAACCCGCTCAAAATTCCCAAGAAACTTGTTTCTCAGCATGGGAACAGGCGTCCTGGCCAGCACACTGACCTGTTCTCCCATCAAAAACAGGAGTTGCCCGGCCTGCTCCAAAACTCTGGAGGCAGATTGCGTCATCTCATCGGACAGGGGGTACACTTCATGCGGCGGAGTCGGCTCCTGTTCGTCGAGAAATTGACGGTAAAAGTGACGCTGTAGGCGCACCCACGAGGTTCTGTCCTGGATATCATGACCTGAAAGTGATTCAAGCCCCATGGCTCCGTCAGGCTGAACGGCAGTTGCCCAGACCCGTATGCCCGCTGGAATGGAAGCACCAGCCTCCCAACGTCCTGTCACAATAAATTGCTGTATGTAATGATATAGAGCCTCTGCCGTAACCGTAGACCGGCAGGCATGATTGATCTGACAACGGTGGCGAAAACCACAGGGATGACAAGCCAGATCAGCTTCCACGCACAAACACCCCGGAGCATATGGGCCGGTATCCCAGGGCTGGGCCGTGACCAGGAAAACAGCACAAACCGGCGTGCCCAGGCCAGCGGCCAAATGCATGGTCCCCGTGTCGTTGGTGACGAGCAAGCGCATTTCAGTCAATACCGCAGCCAACTCGACCAGAGTCGTTGCCCCAATCAGGTCAATATGCGGACACGAAATTTCTTGAGCAAAACGCTGCCCCAATGGGGCTTCAATCTTGGTCCCCAAAAGTACGGGAATCAATCCATGCTCTTGCCAAATTCGCTCAGCCAAAGCAGCAAAATGACCTATTGGCCAACGTCGCCTGTCATCACTTGCTCCCAGTTGCAGGGCAACATAGCCCTGACTTTTCTCGTGGCTTTCGCTCTGCAGCCGGTCCCGCATTTGCGCTTTGGCACCCTCAGCAGGCTTCGCCAGACGATAGGAACGATCACCATCGCAAAGCCCGGAAACCCGCCAGAACTGATCCACAAGATTATACGGGCTGCACCCACGATTCCTGGACGAAACCTGGAGAAACGCAGCCCAAGGCGACGAGTTCACCGCAAATCCAAAGTCATCTATTCCGAAGCCCTGCACCTCCGAAGCTGCAAAGCTACTGAGCAATCGCCCGGGAAGCGTGGCCGTCAGATTGAGGACACGATGAGGAGCAAAGCTGCGCAACTCATCACCGCCCCATTGCCAAAACAAGCTCAAGGACTCCCGCCAATCATCATCCAGGCGCGCCAACAGAGCTGCTCCAGGGAAAGAGAAGGTATGATCGACATCCCGCATCAACTCAACGGCTGGCGCGAAATTTTCGAGACACATCAACCCGACTTCGTGCCCCTGAGCCTTCAGGCCGGAAATCACAGGCTGGGTCTGCAGCAAATCCCCAAAGCGGGTCAAATTGATGACGAGAATTCTCAACGAAAACTTCCTTTATAATCGGTGCATTGCACTATATCAGACAGGCAATGGAAGCAAACAAAAAACCCACAGTCCGAACCTGCACCCTCAGTTATCAAGAAGCGGGCCAACCCCTCGCACTCAGACAGGACGAATCCAATACAGGTGAGGGCTTGCAATCAAATGGGTCCTGCAATACCTTTCGGCATCTGGATTCAATCATCACGATATGGAGCGGAAAGTGGAGCACTAATGCCCCCGCCCGACACACATTCCATCGATCAACCCGTCAACCGGAGGCATCTCCACCATGGCATTGTTCACTAAGCAAGAAGCCCTCGACTACCATTCCATGGGACGCAAGGGAAAAATCGAAGTCATTCCCGTCAAGCCCTGCCGCACCCAAAAGCATCTTTCCATGGCTTACTCCCCCGGCGTGGCCCAGCCTTGCCTGGAGATCGCCAAGGACCCGTCCAAGTCTTTCGACTACACCAGCCGCGGCAACCTGGTCGCCGTTGTTTCCAACGGCACCGCCGTTCTGGGTCTGGGCAACATCGGCGCAGCAGCTGGCAAGCCTGTGATGGAAGGCAAAGGCGTGCTCTTCAAATCCTTCGCGGATGTCGACGTCTACGACATCAACCTCGCCACCGAGGACCCCGACAAGATCATCGAGACCGTAAAGCTGCTGGAACCCACCTTTGGTGGCATCAACCTTGAGGACATCAAGGCACCGGAATGTTTCTATATCGAAGAGCGACTCAAAGCCGAGATGAACATTCCCGTGTTCCATGACGATCAGCATGGCACGGCCATCATCTCTGGCGCTGGCATCATCAACGCTCTGGAGATCTCCGGCAAGAACATCGCCGACCTGAAACTCGTGGTCTCCGGCGCCGGAGCAGGCGCCATTGCCTGCACCAAATTCTATGTAGGCATGGGCATCCAGAAGGAAAACGTGTTCATGTTCGATTCACGCGGCCTGATCTACAAGGGACGCGGCCCCCTGACTCCCGAAAAGGAGTTCTTCGCACAGGACAAGGATTACGGCAGTCTGGCTGAATGCATGAAGGGTGCGGACATGTTCCTGGGGCTGTCCGTCAAGGACGCCATCAACAAGGACATGGTCAAATCCATGGGCGAAGCCCCCATCATCTTTGCCTGCGCCAATCCAGACCCCGAAATCACCTATCCGGATGCCAAGGAAGCCCGCCCTGAGTGCATCATGGGCACTGGTCGTTCCGATTACCCCAACCAGATCAACAACGTCCTCGGATTCCCCTCCATCTTCCGCGGCGCCTTGGATACCCGTGCCACCGCCATTAATGAGGAGATGAAACTTGCAGCGGCCAATGCCTTGGCCGCGCTCGCCAAGGAACCAGTCCCGGACGAAATCTGCGAGATCTATGGCCGCAAGCTGGAATTCGGCTCGGACTACGTGATTCCCAGCCCGTTTGACCCGCGCGTGCTTGAATGGGTGGCCTCTGCCGTGGCTCAGGCCGCCATGGACACCGGTGTCGCCACCATTCAGTTGGACATTGAGGAATACAAGAAGTCCCTGCGCACACGCCTGCAGGAATCCAAAAAGCGCGTTGCCCTGGTCGTCGACGCCTACGGCATGGACTTCGAATAGAATCCAGCGATACAGCAAACACCAAGGCCGCCCTTCGGGGCGGCCTTTTTCATGTCCAACAAACCACTCCGACGGGGAAATCCTCTCACCCACCAAGGCCTTGCCCAAAACAGCTCAAGTATTATACTATGTCGTAGAGTTTTCTTCTGGGGGGGGACACCATGCAGGCAGCCCTGCGCCATGCCAACACCATCTTGGCAGATCGGTTCGAGTCCATGACACAGGCCAAAGGACGCTCCGAGGCCGTTGTGGACATCAAGCAGATTGTCACCATCGGTGTCGACATCATCCTAGAGCGCACCAAGGGGCGCTCTATGAATGCGGCCCAACGCATTGTAGTGTCTGCCATTCACGCAGGTCGCATGGACCTGCTGGTCGAAGAAATCACCGCCGACATTCAAGATATGGTCAAAGCCCGCGAGAACAAATTTCTGCTGGAAGTCCAAACCCGTCACGGCCCACTCACATTCCTACCTGATGTTCTCATTCCGGCAGACGACGAAACTCTTCAACGTTGGCAAGGCTTTCTGGACAACCTGAACCCCTTCAGCCTGCGTGCCGAAGACCCGGTGACCCGGCTCCGAAACCGCATCCCCTTCCGCGATTCAGTCTGGATGGGAGACTTGGTTTTTGCGCCTAAAATGACTGCGACTGTGATTCAGGATATCCAGGAAATCAAAGGCAATTTGATGCTTCGCGGTCACACAACAGACATCAAGCACCCTCTCTCCCTGGATGGCAGCCTGTACATTGATGCCAATCAACTTCAAGAGGGTACTTCCTGCGTGGAATCCCTGAAGGGACATCTGCGCATCTATTCCGAGAGCATCAAAACACTCGACGAATTGAATGTCTCAGACAAAGTTCTTCAGCAGTGGGGAGCCAAACAAGGCACCCCCGTCCACATCAATGATCGACGCTCCTATCGCTTCCTCATCGAAGAGGGCCCTGAAGGACTAACCCTGGCTCTGGCGGAAAGCCCTGGAGGACACGATCAGGATCAGCGCTCCCAGCGCTACCTCTGGAAAGGAACCGGTTGGGCACAATTCCACCGCAAGCTATCGCCCGACATCGCCTATCGACTCCTACGCCGATTCCGGCACCTTTGTGCCGTCCTTGGGTTGGGAGAAGATTTCATTCTCAGGGAACGTGATGCCGACATGGCAGTGGAGAACAACACAGAGCGCATCATCGTGCTGCTGGATCTGATTCAGGGCCAACACAGCGCCAAAGCCGCCCAAAAAATTCCCGAGGAACAACATCAACTGATCCAAACCATCCGCGAGCACCTATTGAGGCTCAAAGCTCTCGCCATGGGTGAAGGCAAGGAATACTACCGCGACATGGAGCAAGTCGGCACGGACATCGAAGACACCCTGAAAGAACTCACCGACAGCAAGCTTGCGCGCATTGCAAAATCCATAAGCAAACACTCCCGACGGATCGACCGCAAAGCATTCAAGTCGGACAATGACTACTTACGAAGCCTGGAAGGGGACACTCTGGATTTCGGACAAATCGTAGGCACGGCCAGTCGTGCCGTTGTCTTCGTCAACAATCTGTGTAGATCCAGACCCATGCGTGCACGGGCTGCCGAGGCAATTCTCGACATCCGCCGCACACTGAAAAAGATACTGGGCCGGACGGCCAGCCAAAAGGTGCTGCTCAATCTGCTCAAATTTCCTGATTCCGGCACAATGCGTGGCCTCTACACAAAATACCCGGCCCAGAAAACATCCATTGAGGATTTGGCCGAACACCTCCACGTCTTTAACCAAACGCCTCCTCTTGAACTCCTGCAGGACTTTGTTTCCCGACCGTTCAAGGAAATCCATCCAGACCTGGACAAGGACCGCATCCTGCTGCGCCAAACCCTCTCCCTTGGCAAGGGAAATCTCGACGCCGTGTTCACAGAACAATCCTCAGGATACGGGCTCCAAACCGGGCGCCTGTTCCAACAAGCTCTGTCCGTGAACATGCGGTCATTCCTGGCCGAAGAGGTCAAAACGCAAGTATTGGATCTCGATCTGGTCACTCCATCCACACTCATTGTCCAAATCCAACGCAAGGTGAATCGCTACAGGGAGGTCATCCCCGTCTACAACCGCCTCTGCGCCCGCCCGGAAGACGCTATTACTGCCTAGGATCAACCCTTCCAGCAATATTTTACAAAACACCTGCCCACAGGTATGCCAAAGTCATCTGAAAAGCCGGGAACTCCAATGAATAGGACCTCACATAACCAGCAGGGAATCGCCCTGCCCGATCAGAACCGCATCACACTGCCGCACGTAGGTGGTGTGGAGGTCTTGACCGCACGATTCACAACACAGCGATTTTCAAAGCACTTCCACCGCAGGTACGGGGTTGGCGTCATTGAGCATGGAGCCATGGCCTTCACTTTTCTCAATCAGAATTTTGTTGCCGATGCAGGCAGCGTGAACCTTACTGTCCCCGGCGAAATGCACGACGGTCATGCCGCTGTTCTGGAGGGCTGGGCCTATCGAATGCTCTACCTGGACCCGGGTGTTGTGGAAAATGCAGCAAGCCAAGCCGCCGGACGCCCAGTGGCAGCACCGGACTTCGCCACAGGCGTCATCCACGATCACGAACTGGCCACCCAAGTCCGAGCCTGTCACCAGATCCTGGACCATCCCCATGCGTCACTTCTGGCCCAGCAATCCGCACTGCTATCAATGCTGGGGCTGTGGATCAAACGACATGCGGCAGAGCGCCCCCCAAGCTTGCGAGCAGGCACGGAACCAACGGGTGTGGCCCGGGCCCGGGCCTTCATGGACGAGCAATGCGAACAGGATATTTCCCTGGATGAACTTGCACAACAGGCTCACCTGTCACCCTATCATTTCCTGCGCGTTTTCCGTCGCGCCGTAGGCGCCCCGCCACACGCCTACCTTATGAATGCCCGCATCCGCCGGGCGCGCCAGTTGTTAAGGACAACGATCCGCCTGGCTGATATCGCGCAGGAAATCGGCTTTTCCGATCAGGCCCATTTCACCAATGCCTTTAAACGGTTCACCGGACTTACCCCCGGCAAATACCGCAAGCATCTGCAAAACTGATCACAAGGCTTGGGCTATCTTTCTGAAAACGTCGGCCAAAACCGAATCTTCAGGAGATCATATGCCCCAGCAACCATCCTTCCGTGCCTATTTCGACCTGACCATGGCCATGATTCTGGTCGGCAGTTCCGTTGTCGCCGGAAAATTCATGATCATCGAGCTGCCGCCTCACCTGGCATCAGCCATGCGCTTCCTTTTCGCCGTCATGCTCATCGTCCCACTGCTGTATATTCTTGAAGGCATCCCCAGACTTTCAACCCGCAGTTGGATCATCCTCTTCATCCAGGCCGTGTGCGGATCATTCCTGTTCAATGTTTTCCTGCTCAAAGGGTTGACCATGACCGATGCCGGAGCTGCGGGAATCATCACCAGCACAACCCCTGCCTGTATGGGAATCATTGCCCTGATCGTGCTGCGGGAAAAACTGACCTCGCGAGCAGTTGCGGGCATTGCCCTTTCCGTGGGTGGAATCATGGCCGTCAACCTGCAAGGCATGAGCGTTGGTCTGGGAACCCTGGCAGGAAATGGGCTCATTCTCTGCGCAGTACTGGCCGAGGCTCTCTTTCTGCTCCTCAGAAAGACCGTACGTGAACCCGTATCGCCCCTGGCCATCTCCTCCATCATGTCCTGCTTCGGACTGATATTATTCATACCAGGGGCACTCATGGAGTCTCAGGGATTCGACTTTGCAGCCGTCTCCCTGGCCACATGGGGCACCGTGGCCTACTACGGGGCATTCATCACCGTAGCGGCCTATCTGTTCTGGTTTTCGGGGATTGTTCAAGTCAATGCAGGCACTGCAGGAATTTTCACATCGGTGATGCCAGTCTCGGCGGTTCTGCTCGCAGCCCTGATACTGGGCGACCCTATCACCCCTGCACATATCGGTGGCTGTGGATTGGCTCTTGCCGGCATCTGGTGCATCAGCATCCCTGCCCGCAAGGTAGCGGCGAACAACTGACCCGTGCGAATAAAAATGACATGCAGACCGGCAACGGCACAGCAAATTAGCGATCGTATTTGCCAGCGTAAAGATCAGCCAGCAGGCCCGCGTAGGTTCCGTCTTTGCGAATGGCAGCCAATCCCTTGTTGAACAGGGGCATCAAGGCTTTACTCTCGTCCACATTCTTCGAAAGAATCAGGTGATACTGGCGATGTTGGATCACCTTTGGGTGCCAGGCAATCAGCTTCCGTTCTTCCTCGTTCAATACCCTCTCGACATAAAAACGCCCCACCTGGGTGACCATCGGCACGGCGTCGACCCGACCGTGCAGCAAACGCACAAACAGGGATTCGTACCCGCCCGAGCGTTCAATGGTCAGAATACCGGCAGCTTCGGCATCATCCAGCAGAAGATACGCCGCCCCACTCGCCCCTCCAATAATCTTGCCTCGAAGATCCTCCATCTCCGACCAATCCAGAGGATTATCCCTAGAATAAAACAGAACTTCCGAATCCTCGATCACAACATCACTGTACAGAAATGAGACGGCACGAGCCGGGGTATAGACCCAAACCAGAGTTCCATGCAGCACGCGACCATCCTCGTCACGCCCCTGGAGCGCATAGCTGAAGGCACGGGACCAAGGAAAAAATTCATACTCCACCTCAACCCCAACCGCTTCGAAGGCCTTCTGAACGACATCGGAGGCAAATCCGAAATGAGGGAGGGTTTCCGACAGATAGGGTGGCCATTCACCATTAGCCAACCGCACCAGAGGCTTAGCCTGAGCGGGTAGACAGAGCAGTCCGAGCAGCAGGCATACGCCCAGGACAGCCCAACGGATTCGAGTTCTCACAATGCCCCCCAGCACATAACCCAACACCATGAAGTCAAACCAACTCAAGAACGCTTTTTTCTCATCTCAAGGACAACGGCTCCAACCTCGCCCACATACTGACTGTTCACAGTCCAACCCCGGTGCTGATAAAAAGTCACAGCCCGATCATTGTCACGATAGACAGACAACGTCATGTAAGGATGCCCCACAGAAAAAACCTTGTGCTCCACGGCATCCATGAGGGCTGTCCCCAGCCCGGCACCGCGACACCCTTCGGCAGTCCATAGAAGCGACAAATGCATTCCGTCACGTACCAGTGCCACTCCTGACACAAGCCCTTTATAATCCGCGACCAAGGCAAGGGGCCACGGCCCCTTGAGCGCCATGGACAACGCCCCCACCCACTTGGCAATTTCATCGTCGGGCACAATACCACGATAATCGCCAGCCATAGTCCGATCCACCATTTCAATAATGGCGGGCACGTCCCGAGGCCGGGCCTTGCGAATGCGCGGAGTTCTGCACTTCTTAATAATATCCAACACATTCATCATATACCTTATCTACAATAAACCACACAACCCTCGATTACAGAAAGACCGATTTCCCTCCTGCGTTTTCTGAGGAAGACTCCACCTCGAACATAAAAGAAGGCCGCCCCGAAAGGACGGCCTTCATATACTCATCTTCCAAAGGGGGTGAGCCCTTCGGCAGCGGGCAACGCCTCCGCTAGTCGCTAATCTTCCAGGCCTGCAGCCTTGCGATCCGGCACGGCATAGAGTTCGCCGCCGTGGCAGTCATTGATGACCAACAGCGGAAACTTCTCCACCGTCAATTCGCGGATGGCCTCAGGACCAAGTTCATCAAAAGCGATGACCTTGGCCGCGGTGATGCACTTGGAGAGCAGCGCGCCAGCGCCGCCAGTGGCTCCAAAATACACAGCCTTATGCTCCTTGAGGGCCGCCTTCACTTCTTCGCTACGCTTGCCTTTGCCAATGGAAGCCTTCTGCCCCAGAGCATGAAGCCGAGGCGCATAGGTATCCATACGATAGCTGGTGGTGGGACCGGCGGCACCAATGGGGCGTCCCGGAGGCGCAGGACTCGGGCCGACATAGTAGACAATGGAACCCTTGAGTTCGAAAGGAGTTGCTTCCCCCTTGTCGATCAGGTCCATCAGCCGTTTATGAGCCGCATCACGCGCCGTATAGATGGTTCCATTGATAAAGACCACATCCCCGGCTTTCAGGGGAGTGATGTCCTCATCAGTCAGTGGCGTATTCAAGGTGTATTCAGCCATTAGATCACCACCTCCTGATGCCGGATGGAATGGCACTGCACGTTGACCGCCAAAGGCAGACTGGCGAGGTGGCACGGGGCCATCTCGATCTTCACACCCAGACAGGTGGTCTTACCACCCAGGCCCATGGGGCCGATGCCCAGAGCATTAACGGCATCCAGCAGTTCAGCCTCGAGCTTGGCGATCTCGGGATCGGCATGCGTGTCATTCAAGGGCCGCATCAAGGACCGCTTGGCCAGGATGGGGGCGCGCTCGAAAGTGCCACCGATGCCAATGCCAAGCATGGTCGGCGGGCACGGGTTGGGTCCGGCCTCGGCCACGCGGTTGACCACGAACTTCTTGATGCCTTCCCAGCCTTGGGCCGGAGCCAGCATGGTCACGCGGCTCATGTTCTCTGAGCCACCGCCCTTGGCCATGAAATTGATGGTGATCTTGTCGCCGGGCACAAAATCAAAATGGATAATGGCCGGAGCGTTGTCGCCTGTGTTGGCACGGGACATGGGATCACAGGACGATTTGCGCAGATACCCTTCCTCGTAGCCCTGGATCATGCCCTGAGTCACGGCATCCTTCAGGCTACCTTCCACAATCACGTCCTCGCCAATGTCCACAAAGAACACGGCCAGTCCGCAATCCTGACACAGGGGCAACCCTGTTTCCTCGGCCATGGCGGAGTTCTCCAACAACTGTCGGAAAATTTCCTTGGCAGCCGGGGAGTCCTCACTCTCCATATGATCCCGGAACGCCTGCTTGACGTCATCGGGCAATTTCAGATTGGCCTCACGGCACATGTTCGCCACTGGGGCGATCACGTCCTGGGCTTTCACTGTTCTCATAACCTCTCCAAGTTCTATGGTGACTCCCCCGGTCAACAGCCGGGAAAGTTTCGTTGTCTCCATCAAAGGTCGCAAAAACTTCGAGATGTATTCGCAACCTCCTCGCGGGTCGCTCAAAAATCCTTCCGTCCAAGCGCAAGGGGGGGAATGAGTTCGGCATGTATTCAACATGCACGAGGAGTCATTTCAGCCCGACTAACGCCGCGAGAAGGAGAGTTTCAACGGCCCCCTATTTTTTACCAAACGGTAAAAAACGTTTGATAGCGGCGAGTCCCATCTTGCGCCGCAGGAATCCCAACTGATCCTGCAAAGGCAATTCCTTGGGACAGACGTCTTCACAACCCAGCAGGCCCATGCACCCGAAGATGCCCTCATCGGTGCCGATGATGTCGTAGTAATCGGCCTCGCTCCGCTGATCGCGCGGATCAATGAGGAAACGGGCCACACGATTCAGAGCCACAGCGCCCATGAAGTCCTTGCGCATACGGGCGGTTCCGCAACCGGCAACACAACAACCGCATTCCACGCAGCGTTCCAGCTCGTAGATTTCTTCGGCGATGGAGTTGTCCATACGCTCTTCTTCAGCCGTAGGGTCAAACACCGTATCCGTATGAATCCAGCTCTCGACCTTGGCATACATCTCGCGGAACCAGGTGCCCGTATCCACGGACAAATCACCCACGAGTTTGAACACCGGCAAAGGCAGGAGCGTGATCTCATCGGGCAGATCCTTGGTCTTGGTCTTGCAACCCAGGCCCGGGCGCCCATTGATAAGCATGCCACAAGCACCACAAATCCCCGCACGACAGCAGAAATCAAACTGCAACGACGGGTCCTGTTCCTCACGAATCTGGTTCAATGCAATGAATAGGGTCATGGAAGGAATCTCAGGCAGCACAAAGGTGTCCATGTGCGGCACGGATTTCTCGTCCATGGGATTATAACGGAAGACGTTGAATTTCAGCGTACGCGCCATGACTTAGTCCTCCTTCCCAGCCGGGGGGTTATCCATGGGGATGATGGTCCCGCCGCCGTAGCCGCGGTCTCCCGGTGGGATTTCGAAGGACGGGGTGGCGTCCTCATAGTTCAGGGTCGGCAGATCGTCGTCCTCGTTCTTCCAGGTGGCGAGAGTACGGTTCAGCCAATCACGGTCGTTGCGTTCGGGGAAATCCTCACGGGCATGAGAGCCTCGAGATTCAGTGCGCTTGAGGGCTCCATAGGCAACACACAAGGCCAACTTGACCTGACCGGCCATCTTCAGAGCCAAAGCCAGTTCAGGGTTGGCGCCCTTGCCGTTGGACTTCAGTCCGATCTTCTTGGCCCGTTCATGCACTTCCTGCAGCTGGAACACAGCCTGCTCCAGGTCGTTGTGACTACGGAAGATATGCACGCCGTCCTGCAGGGCATCCTGCATTGCAGCCCGGACCTTGAAGGCGTCTTCACCACCGTCTGCACAGTCGATCAGACGCTGAATGCGATTGCGATCCTTGGCAACCTGATCTTCAATGACAGAGGTCTTGAACTGGGCCTCAGCGCCTTGGAGGTATTCCACAACCTTGCCGCCGACGACCATACCGGCCACAACAGTCTCGGCCAGGGAGTTGCCGCCCAGACGGTTGAAGCCATGCATGTCCCAACACGCGGCCTCGCCAGCCGCGAACAGGCCTTCCAGGCCGTAGGCTGCGCCGTCCTTGTTGGTGCGCACGCCACCCATGGAGTAGTGCTGCACCGGCTTGACCGGAATCAGATCCTTAACCGGGTCAATGCCCAGGAAGTTCTGACAGATATCGTCCACCTCGCGCAGCTTGCCACGGATGTGCTGCTCGCCCAGGTGACGGATATCGAGCCAGAGGTGCTCGCCATAGGGGCTCTTCACGCCCTTACCCTCGCGGATATGATGCATCATCCAGCGGGAAACGACGTCGCGGGAGGCCAATTCGGCCTTTTCCGGCTCGTAGATGTTCATGAACCGTTCCTGATTCACATCCAGCAGCGTACCGCCATCACCTCGACATCCCTCAGTCACAAGGATGTAGGTCGGGACAATACCTGTGGGATGGAACTGTACGGCCTCCATATTGCCCAGAGGTACAACGCCCGTGTCCAGCACGGCCGCATGAGCGCCACCGTCACAGATCACGGCGTTGGTGGATTCGCGATAGATACGGCCGAACCCGCCAGCGGCCACGAGAGTGGCCTTGGCAAGATAGACGCGCAATTCGCCGGTCTTCAGGCAGCGGGCCACAGCGCCCATACAGCGCTTGCCATCCTGAATCAGGCTGATGACTTCCACTTTGTCATGGACCTGCACACCCATCTTGGCGGCACGATTGTCCATGGTATAGAGCACGGTATGACCGGTGCCGTCGGAGGTGTAACAGGTGCGCCACTTGGCGGTACCACCAAAGTTACGTGCGGTGATCAGGCCTTCATTCTCGGGCTTCTCGAACTTCTCAAAGCGCTCGCCGCCCTTGTAGTAAAAGCCCTTGCCACCGACCACACGGTTCCATGGCACGCCCCAATGCGCCATCTGACGCATGGCAATGGGGGCGTTATCACAGAAGATGCGGGCAACTTCCTGATCGCAGCCCCAGTCGGAACCCTTGACCGTATCATTGAAGTGGACGTCGGGGGTGTCGCCCTCGCCCATGGCGCTATTGCCAAGGGCAGCCTGCATTCCCCCCTGTGCGGCGGATGAATGCGAACGACGTGCGGGGACAATGGACAAACAGATGGCATCAAACCCGGCTCCGGCGGCCTCGATGGCCACACGCTCGCCCGCCAGGCCCGCGCCGATGCTCAAAACGTCAGTATAAAACGTCTGCATTGGTGCTTCCTCCTAGGATGCGAGCAAAAGGAATCGGATCAGGGTCAGCACGCCGATGGTGATCATGGTCAGCGTAACGACCTTTTCCAGCTTCTTGGCCTTGGGGCGGTTGGAACGCTTGATCACGCCCCACTTCACACCGATACGGTAGAAACCGATCCCGACGTGTAGTTCCACCAATGGCAGAAGCAACAGATAAAACATCAGCCACCAGCCCTCGGACACACGCGCGGCACTCTTGGCTGCGGAGATGGGCAGATCGGTCAGAACCACCCACATATGGATGGAGCCCATGATCAGAATAATCATGGCCGTTCCCGCCTGCACCAGCCAAAGCCAGGTGTCGGTGTGTTTGAGAGTCTTGGCATGTGCCCAGATGGATTTCTGCTCCTGCATGCGGAACGGCAATTTACGAGCCGCCAGCACGAAGTGCAACATAAAGGCAAACCCGATCATGGGGCCGCCGATCTGGGCCATGTATGTGGCCTCGAAAAAATGGGCCAGAGCATTCATGACACCGGGGCCCAGCAAAACGCTGGAAACCAGAATCATGTGGCTCCACATAAACAAAACGAGCCCAGCACCGGTGAGCATCTGCAACCAATCAAGGTAGCCAGACGCCCGCGACGGTTTGGGCACGTGCAGGGTCGAGTCGACAACCGACATCTTCACTCCTCCATACGAGTTACCAACCAACTGGAATCAGACCAATTCCAGCCCCTGCCACCGACCAAGGCGTCATCACGGGGCCGAAATCAAATGCAACCGACAATCCTTCATATACGCGCGCGAATGATTGCCGAAGCATCAAAGTTTCTGAACGCTTAAAAAAGGTTTGTCAATTATTAGGAGGCTTACAACATGGAGGCATATTAAAATCAGCCCTCAATCCTGTGTCAGCAGTTCTTTGACCACAGGCGGGGCGGGGCCAATTTCTAAAATACGAATTGCGACTGCCCCATGCCTCCCCTCCCCCCGTACAGTGCAACAGGCTTGGTTCCCGGTGCATTAAAGACCGAAGGATCATAGCGGCAGCAAGTGACCAACACACTCCCAGTCCAGCCCCAGCAACCCGGCAGCTTCGCGATCCAGGGCATAGGCATCGCCCCCAGCCAGGAGCCTGCCTACGGGGGGATCACAAGTCGGACCTCCCAAATGGAATGAGGACAGGCCCACGGAAGCATCCATGAGCGTCAGGTCCGGCAGAATGTAAGACGCCAGTTCACGCACGGACTGCTGCATCCGTCCATGGAACGATGCCTTTTTCCAGGAGCCATGCTGGCCCGCGTAGTGTTCGGGAGGGGGAAAGCCCATCATGTTCTTGATGGTTCCGGTCATGCCCGCCAGGGAATGGGCCTTGAGCATGGGTATGGAGATGATGAAGTGGGTAAAAGCCACGGCTGGCAACCACATCTGTGGAAACAATTCACAGGCCGGATTCTGACGCTCCACCAGCGGTGCGGTATTCAAATCCAGTAAGACCGCACCCATGCGATCTGCCATCCCCACATAGCCCAGAGCGGCAAATATCTCCGGAGTCTCGCGGCAGGCATCGCCGCAGCCTTCAGCGACAACGATTTCGGCATCCGAATGAGCCCGCACATAGTCAATGACAGCCTCTACGCACTCAACCGGCGTAGTCACGGGCGGAGGCGAAGCATTCACCAGATTCGGTTTGATGAGCACGCGCTGTTGTTCGGCCAGCACCTTGTGCGCTCCGCAGGCGTCCAGCACCCGAGGCACCGAGGTCGCATACGACTCGAACCCGACGCTGACCACCCCCTGCATCCTAGGCATCCAGATCCAGTTCCAGTCCCACGGGACAATGATCCGACCCCATCACGTCCTGTTCGATCCAGGCACGGGTTACATTTCCCTGCAATTCATCGGACACAAAGAAATAATCAATACGCCATCCAGCGTTACGCGAACGTGCACCATAACGGTAGGACCACCACGAATATTCATCGGGCTGTTCATTAAACATGCGAAATGTATCCACGTATCCATGATCGACGAATTTATCGACCCAGGCCCGCTCAATGGGCAAAAAGCCGGACGTCTTCTCGTTCTCTTTGGGGCGCTTCAAATCAATGGGCTTGTGGGCGGTATTGAAATCCCCACAGGCCACGATGGGCTTTATCTTTCGCAGCTCCTGAGCATACTCGAGGAAACAATCATAATATCCCAGCTTGAAGTTCAGACGCTCGTCGTCCTTCTGACCGTTGGGATAATAGATATTGAAGAAATAAAAAGACGGATACTCCAGCAGAATGCAACGCCCCTCGCCATTGTAGGTGTCATCAGGCAACCCGTAGGAAATAGACAGCGGTTCCTTCCGATAAAAGGCTGCCGTACCGGAATATCCTTTACGTTTCTTGCAGGAATTCCAGGCCACCTGATAGCCCTCGGGATTCCGATCCGTCTCGGTCAATTGCTCAGGCTCGACCTTGATTTCTTGCAACCCGACGACATCTGCGTCGCAGGCATAAAACCAATCCCAATACCCCTTCTTGATCACGGCTCGCAGGCCGTTGATATTCCATGAATAGAACTTCATCACTCTCGCTCGGCTAAAGGGTCTTCAGCTCGATGGACAATTCATCTGCGGTCAATCTGATTTGCGCATAACCACCGTGAGCCAGCATTCCGGGGTTGACCACCGGAGTCTTCCCCACATAGTCCAGAGCACGGCTTTCATGGATATGGCCTGTCAGACAGGCATCCGGCTGGACCCGCTCGATGAACTCGCGCACCGCAGGGCTGCCTACATGGCGGCCTCCGCCAAGATCATCAACCCTGGTTCCGTATGGGGGTGTATGCACGACCAGCAGCAATCTCTTCCAATCACTGGCGCGGGCATGCACAGCGTTCAACCAGTGCCCCAAAGTGGCATCCGGAACTTCACAAGGGGTCCCAAAAGGCGTCGGCGCCGACCACCCCACTCCGATCAGTCCAAACCCGGGGGCCAATTCTCGGGCTTCGGCGTGAATATTCACCCCTTTTTCCTCAAGCCAACCGGAGATGCCCGGACTATCCATGTTGCCAATCTGAGCCAGTACAACAGGATTGGCCTTTTGCAAAACGTCCATCACGCGGCGGGCGTCATCCACGCTGCCATGGGTGGTCATATCACCCGACATAATAACCCCTCTGGCGTCCGTCACCCCGGGAATTCTGGAAATATTTTGAGCCTGCCCGTGGATATCACCCACGCCGATCCAACATTCGTCTCGATTTTTCAAAGACATTCTCTTTTCAGTTTCAGCCCAAACAGTTACAGGAATAAGCACGCCGACGGACCGTCCGCCGTGCGTGACATGGAACTGTATGATACCCGACACCTGCCACGCAAGGCCCATGACCCAAAACACTGACTCGAAAAACCAGTTGCGAAAAAGCCTGATTCAGCAGCGAGCCGAACAGCCCGAAGCCCTTAGGCAGAAGCTGTCCACTGCCATTCTTGAGCGATTACGCGAAACACCGGCCTGGACCACGGCTCGCGAAATATTGACCTACATGCCCATTAGAGGAGAGGTCGATGTCAGCCCGCTGCTGGACGAATTGTGGCTGCATGGAATCAGGGTTTTGTTGCCTCGTTGTCGCCCTCAGGAACCAGGTCTCATGGATATCGCCTGCGCGACCTGCATGGAGGACCTGCGACCGGGGTTGTACGGCATCCCGGAACCAGCCCCCGAGAATTGCGCCGCCCTTCTTGACGTCAACCCTGATCTGATTCTGATTCCCGGAGTTGGATTTGATCGGCAAGGATTCAGGCTCGGTTTCGGGGCTGGATTCTATGACCGCTTTCTCTCAGCAAAACAGGCTCCCAATGCAGTGCTCATCGGGCTGGCCTATGGATTCCAGGTTCAACAGAATCTACCGCATGACACATGGGACGTCCCGGTCCACGCGATCATCACGGAGAATGAAACCATATGGATATGAACTATCTTCCCTTTGTTTTTCCCGGCCTGCAGAATATCGGCTGCGCCTTCGGACTGCGCGGCAAGGATTCCGGCCCCTTTGGCAGCAACAATATATCCCTCGATGTGGGCGACGACAAAGCCTCGGTGCGGGCAAACCGCAAGCACCTTCAAGACGCTTTGGGATTCGAATATTGGCAGGAGGTCCGCCAGGTCCATGGTCAACAAATCATCTTCGACCCGGAACCGGGCTCCATCGAAGAACCGGGCACCCTTGAGGCCGACGGCCTAGCCACCACCCGTCCAGGGCTGGCACTGGTGATCAAGACTGCGGACTGCCAACCCATCCTGCTGGCTCACAAAAGTGGCAAACATATCGCCGCACTGCACGCAGGCTGGCGGGGAAATGTTCTTAAATTTCCTGCTACGGGCGTACGAGACTTTTGTGAGGAATATGACATCTCCGCTTCCGACGTCATGGCCGTGCGCGGCCCGAGCCTGGGACCGGGCAAGAGCGAGTTCACGAACTTCGGTCAGGAGTTCGGCTCTTCCTTCGAGGACTGGTATGATCGGCAGACCCAATGCGCCAACCTGTGGCGCATGACCCGTGATCAACTGGTCAGTGCAGGCATCCCCCCAGCCAATGTCTATGCCCTGGACCTGTGCACCATGAGCCTGCCGGAGCTGTTCTTTTCCTACCGTCGTGAGCAGGTGTGCGGACGCCAGGCGAGCATCATCTGGATCAGGAGCTAGCTTCCCGCTTTATACTCCCGCCCAATAACACGCACTGAACATCAGTGTATACTCTGGTCATCCCAAGACGCGATGAACAATCAAAATAAGAGCAATGGAAGGCTGACACCCGTCAGCTCTCCATTGCCCTCTTGTCGGTATAATCAGACAAGACCTTGGACTATTGGCGCAGATGCTTCAAAAGCTCAATGGCTTCTGCGGAAGGCTGGCGCTCAATCCGCCGATATTCCCTGCCGTCTGCTGTCCTTGTGACAAGGCCACGGTCCACAAGTTCACGTCTCAAAAGCGCGTAATCACCAAACAGATGCTGCTCATCCAGCCAGTCACTGATTTCACGCTCTGACAAGGGCACTTTCGCGGCAATCCGCGACCACATCACCCAGAGGCACAACATGCGCATGGTGAACTTTTTGGGCCAGCGGGTAAGCCGTCCCTGCGCATCAAAGAAGCGCACAAGCCGCTTGACTCGCCGGTAGTCGACATCGGCAGGCAACGGCCTCGGGACATCGAGGTTCGTCCGAGCATCCTGTTGCGCCCGAAAATGCTGAAAATTGCGGTATCCACCTGCCTTGGCAAGCAGGTTCAGCATTTCGACATGACTGGGCGCACGCTCCAGCCCATCAAGCTGGCGGCGTAAAGACTTGGCAAATACAGAGATATCATCCACGGGAAAAGGCAAAGGGGATTTGGACATGACTTATCCTCACTCTCATGCCAACCCAAAGACATGGGTTGCCGGTGGTCACCGTCTTCCGACTCGGCACGGGGATAAGGTGTCGATTGGAGGTAGAAATGGCAGGTTTAGCTCCCCTTGCGGGGCGGTGACGCCTGGGTGAACTGCCGACCAGCCAAGGCACCATAGCCAAAGCGATAGGGCTTCGCAACCCCTAGATAATCTCAGTTTAAACGAGATGAGGCGACCGAACATACATAGCCTTCAGTGGAATGAGCGACTCTCGCTCAAACGCTGTGGAGAGCTGAGACCAGAAGCACTACCGAAGCGATGGCAATTCAACAAAGCAGTCACCTTAAATTGAGCGAGCGCAGGGCACGGATTTTTCGCTTGGCCGAAGTGTATCAATTCATACATGAGAGTCGGCGGGGACCAAAGCAACGCCGAAATCGTGCAGCTTGCGGTCATTTTTCCTTTACTGGATGTCGTAAGACTTGAGCTTGCGATACAAATAGGACCGCTCCAGCCCGATGGATTCGGCCAGCCGGGTGATGTTGCCCCCACACTCCTCAAGCTTCCGGCGCAGAAAAGCGGCCTCAAACTCCTGCCGTGCAGCCTTGAAGTCCACCACACCTGCGGGGATGCTCCCTGCCGCAGTACTCTCACCCCCGGCCACGGAACGGGTAAACTCATCAGGCAGATCTTCGATACGCACCTCATCGCCACCATGCATAATCAACATCCGCTCTACAAAATTCTTGAGTTCCCGAACATTGCCCGGCCAAGTGTAACGAGTAAGCGCTGCCAGGGCCGAGTCAGCAAAACGTAACGGCTTAAAGCCGTGCATTCTGGTCAATCGTCCCACAAATTCATCAATCAACAGGACGATATCCTCAACACGCTCGCGCAGTGGCGGTACGGTCAGAGGAAAAACCTTGAGCCTGTAATACAGGTCCTCGCGGAATCGCCCTTCCTTAATCTCGTCCATCAGGTCCTTATTGGTCGCGGCAATAACCCGCACATCCACGGACATGGTCCGTCGCCCGCCCACGCGCTCGAACTTCTGCTCCTGAAGGATACGCAAAATCTTGGCCTGGGTTTTGAGGCTCATGTCCCCAATCTCATCCAGAAAAAGAGTTCCCTTATCGGCCAACTCGAATTTTCCCGCCTGAGCCGAATCTGCACCAGTAAACGCGCCTTTCTCATGGCCGAACAATTCGCTTTCGATGAGTTCTTCGGGAATGGCTGCGCAGTTCACAGCCACAAGAGAACGGTCTCCCCGCTTGCTGCTGTCGTGAATCATGCGGGCCACGATCTCTTTGCCGGTACCATTTTCGCCGGTGATGAGCACCCAGGCATCAGTGGGAGCCACTCGCTCAATCTGCCCACGCAACAGCGCAACCCCGTCGGACTGACCGGTCAGCTGATGGACCTGACTTGAGGTCAATCGCTGGCGCAGAGCAATATTTTCACGTCGGATGGAGTTGAACTCCAACGCCTTGTTCACACAGACAATGACTTTCTCCAAGGACAGGGGCTTCTCGATAAAATCAAAGGCTCCCTTCTTGATGGCGCTCACGGCCGTCTCGATATTGCCATGGCCAGAGATCATGATCACCGGAGGAGGGGCCGCCCCTTCGCGAACACGAGTCAAAACCTCAAGGCCGTCAACTCCTGTAAGCCAAATATCCAGCAACATAAGATCAGGAGTTCGGTCCTCCAGATAGGCAAGCGCGGCTTCCCCACTCTCGGCCTCATCAACTTCGAATCCCTCATCTTCAAGGATGCCCCGAAGTGAAAGGCGAATGTCCTTCTCGTCGTCCACAACCAGGATATGTGCCATACCTACGATACTCCTCTGAAGAAAAGCCAGAACTGGCCCTTCACCTTCTCCATAAACGCAAACACCCGGCAGGAGCAAGACCTACCGGGCGTTTCAACCTGGCGAAAACAATCATTCAAAAACGAAATCACCCTCGACGAACAGAGACAGGCAAGCATCGACCACCTCAGGGTCATACCGCGATCCTCTCCCTGCACGAATCTCCTGCAGCGCCCGGTCCAGTCCCAGCGCAGCCCGGTAGGGGCGATGCGAACTCATGGCTTCCACCACGTCCGCTACACAGATGATCCGCGATTCGTGCAGAATTTCATCCCCGGATAGCCCTTGCGGGTAGCCGGTTCCATCCAATCGTTCATGATGCTGCAGCACGATATCTGCGACGGCCCAGGGAAAGGGAACACCGGACAGAATATCGTATCCGACCTGAGAGTGGGTGCGCATCAGTCCCATTTCCATCTCCGTCAAACGTGCTGGTTTGGATAGAATCTCAGCGGGAATATAAATCTTTCCGAGATCATGCAGCAGCCCAGTCACGCGAATGGCATCCAATTGATCCCCCTCCAGGCCAAGTCGCCGGGCAATGGCTACGGCCAGTTGTGCCACCCGCTGCTGATGCCCGGCCGTGTAGGGATCACGCTTCTCGGAGGTCACGACCAGAGCCTGGACCGTAGCCTCCACCGTCTGGCGCAATTTGGCTACAGTATGCCGAAGTTCGCGCACTGTTTCCTTACGGCCACTGATATCCCTGAAGGCCAACACAGCCCCCATCACCCCGTCATCATCATTCTTTACGGTTCGGCAGGAGACCTCCACAGGAACTGTCCGATCATTACCCAGATGCAACGAAAGAGAATCGGAGCGTTCGGATGAATTCCCGGACAAAGCCAGAGCCACCGGATCGACCAGCTCCCCCAGCACATCATTGAACGTCAGAATTGATTCCAGAGGCTTGCCCTTGAGTTCCTGTTGTGAAGTGGACGCCATCGCTGCGGCCACGGCGTTGGTATAGGTCACCATCCCTGAGGGATCGGTGGAAATAATGGCTTCTCCCACACTATCCAACGTGGTCTGCATCCACATGCGATCTTCGCGTCGCAGGCGCTCCATACGATGCCGATAACAGGCCATTTCAATGGCCGCGTGCAACTCCCGGTCTTCGAATGGCTTGATGATATAACCGAAAGGTTGTGTAATCTTGACCCGTTGCAGAGTTTCATCGTCGGCATAGGCAGAGAGATAGACTATGGGTAAATCCACTCTGGAATGGATTTCGGCAGCAGCCTGGACACCGTCCATCTCGCCGGCAAGCATGATATCCATCAACACGAGATCCGGAAGCAGTTCCGCCGCGAGTCGCACCGCATCCTCGCCAGTCTCCACTTCGCCCACAATCTCATACCCCAGCTTGGACAAGCGATGTCTGATATCCATGGCGACAATGGATTCGTCTTCTACAACCAATATCCTCAGACAGGACATGCGACCCCTCTCGATGTATTTCCCGGATGCACTTTACCCGGAGGTATTGATAGCCTCACTCAAAGCGGACCCAAGCTCGATCATGCGAAATTGAAAACCCTCGGCCAAAAGTCGGGTCGGAACAGCGCGTTGGCTGGCAAGTACGGTTTCGTCCGCCATTTCGCGTCCCAGCAACAGGCGCAATGCCGCTGATGGCACAGGTAACCAGGAAGGGCGATGCACAGCCCGCCCCAGAGCTGTGCAAAAATAACTCATGGACACCGGCGTAGGGGCACAGAGGTTATACACCCCCTCAGCCCGATCATTCTCCAGCAGCCAGCGAATGGCCCCCACCTGATCAGACAAATGAATCCAAGGCATCCACTGCTCCCCGTTCCCCAGCGGACCTCCCATAAAAAACCTGAACGGTGGCAGAAATTTGGCAAGCACCCCGCCCGTTCCGATGACAAGACCTGTTCGAATCACAACCTGTCGGACATTCGCCACGGCAACAGATGTTCCAACGGTTTCCCAGGCCAAGCAGACCTCAGCCAGAAAGCCCTCGCCCTGAGGCTTGGTTTCATCCAGCATTTCACCATGCTCTGATGCTCGGTAACCGTAATACCCGACAGCTGAGCCCTGAAGAATCACCGCCGGAGGCTTGGTGGCCTCCAACGTTGCGCTTGTCACCGCTTCGGTTGCACGAATCCGGCTATTGAGAATTGCAGCCTTTTTCTCGACAGTCCAACGCCCATTGGCAATACCCTCGCCCGCGAGGTTGACCACTGCACTCTCCTGACCGGCATTGTCCAGTAAACGAACAAGTGGAGCCGAATCGACTCCGTCCCAGGCCACGCAATCGACTCCGGGACCGAGCACTGCTCGGGCCTTTTCCGGCAAACGACTCGGCACAGCCACGCCATGTCCGGAACGCTGCAGCTCCGCCACAAGCGCTCGACCAATGAAGCCCGTTCCACCGGTTACTATGACATACATGGAATCCCTCTCAAGAATCACACACAATTCATGAAGCTATATTCTACAGCAAGAGGCAGAGAAGGGAAAGGGTCAGAAAAAAGAAAGGGAAAGATCAGGACACGGGAAGTTCGATGACCACGGTGGTCCCTCTCTCAGAACCCGGGACGGCCCGGACATACCCGTGGTGATCGCTAACGATGGATTTGACGATAGTCAGGCCAAGACCGGTGCCGCCTTTCTTTTGTGAAAAATAGGGTTCGAACAGCCGGGAGCGTTCCTCCTGACTCAAGCCGGGCCCGTTATCCCGGACTTCCATTCGCACCCAGCCCGTCACGGCATCGTGCGACACATGCACCAGGACAGCGGCATCCTCCTGCCCGCCCAGAGCTTCAGCAGCGTTGGTCAGCACATTGATCAATACCCGACGAATACTATCCCGATCCATTCGAATCTGCGGAATGGAAGCATCAAAAATCAACTCCCAATGGATAGCACTGTGGCTGTGCTCGAACATGTCCACGACCTCCTCGATAAGAGGAGCCGGATAGTCCATACGCAGCTCAACCTCGGGAAGTTTGGCAAAGGCAGAAAACTCTTTGACCATTCCCTGCATATTTTCGACCTGACGCACAATGATGTCCGTACATTGAGCCAGCACCGGATCATCAACCTTGGAGGCAAATTTACGCTCAATGCGCTGGGCCGAAAGCTTGATCGGCGTTAGCGGGTTTTTGATTTCATGAGCAATACGCCGGGCAACTTCACGCCAGGCAGCCACGCGCTGCATCTTTTCAATGTCGGTAATATCCTCGAATACTGCCACTAGACCGGCCGGTTTGCCGTCTGCAGAATTCAAGGTCACGCAATTCACAAGCAATTTCAGATCACGACTTCCAAGATTCAGGTCCAACTGCCGCTGCCACTGGGAAAAGGGACTTTCCATCAGCTGATCGAACACTTCCCGCAACATCCCCAGATATTCGCCCTGAAGGAGATCCCGCGGCTTGCGCCCCAGAATCAGATCACCATCCAGGCCCAACATGGATTCAGCGGCCTTATTCACGGTGCTAATACGCCCCTGGCTGTCCAGGGAAATCACGCCCGCTGTGATGTTGTCCAGCAAGGCCTCAATGTATCGCCCCCACTGCTCAAGCTCACGGTTCTGGCGATTGAGCTGCAAGTTGGCCTTGGTCAGCCGGGCACGGCTCTGTTGCAGGTCTTCCGCCATCTGGTTGAAGCTCTGCACCAGGAAACCCAATTCATCACTGGCGCTGTCATCCAGCCGAACAGACAGATCACCACGAGCCACACGTTGAGTGCCCTCGGCCAAGGCCTGCACGGGTGCGGAAAATTCCTTGGCCAGACGAATGCCAAACCAGATTGCCCCCATGACAATGAGCAAAGTGACCACGGCCAGGAGTACATACAAGGCCAATTTCCACTGGTGCTTCATAGTTCGAATCTGCTTGTACTCACTAACGCCCTGGACGATCTGGTCCAGCTTGTACAGCAGACCATGCCCGATGCTTTCGCCCAGCAGGATATAACCTGTTTTGCCATCATCCACGGGCATCAGCCCGATCACCATGTCGGCTCCCGGGCCAGGACGAATTGTCGACCAGAACTCGGGGTGTTCCTTTTGGCTCTCCCAATTGATAGACCCTTTGATGTCGGGCCAGAGGTCTTCCCACATGGCCTCGGCATGCCAGTTCTGCTTGGTGCCATCCGGCCGGACCACACCAACAACCCCCAGATCATATTCCTGACGCTTTTCCTGGAGGAACTCATCCATGGCTTTGCCACCCCAGGCGTACTTACGCAGAACGATTCGATCCACCAAATGACCGGCCCGTCGTTCAAGGCGCTCCTGAGACGAGGTATAAAAGGCCTGCCCAACCTTGAGGGCCTGCTCCAGAGAATCTTCGACCTGAGTCTTGAACCAGAAATCCACGGAGGTCTGTACGAACATCGCGCCCAAGACGAACATCAATACCGTGGGCACAATGGACAGGGTGAGAAAAGCCATGACCATGCGAGAACGCAGGCGTGAACCAAGGACGTTACGTCGTCGTTCCAGGAACAACTTGACCATATTGCGCAGCACCACGAACAGCACCACGAACAAGAGAATCACATTGATATTGAAAAGTCCGAGAAAGACGAAGGAACTGATTTCACCAAAATACTTGAGCTCCACGCCAGTCAGGATGACCACCACGAGCAAAAGGCCCATGGCCAGGAGCAATTCGCGCTGTCGGCGCTTTCGCTCTCGGGTCTTGCCCACATTGACCTGGATGGATTCCGCGGGATCCATGGCGCTCACCTAATAGGTAAAATCAAGCTGATAACTGGTTGGGGGGTAGACGTCGAAAGACCAGAAGAAAACCACGTATCGCAGCCAGACCGGAACGTCAGTCCGATCCAGGGAAATATCAAGCTTCAATTGATAGTCATACCCGGGGGTCAGGGCTTCCCAGGAACCGAGATCAAGGGTCAGACCACCCCAGGCACCAATGAGGAGTGCAGCCAGATCCTTGCCACGTCGCGGAGATTCTTCTCCGGGGAGTTGCAGGCGATATTCATCGGCCAGCACATCCTTGGATACGGTGCTGCTCCACTCGGTTTCGGCCAGTCGGGTATCCAGCCACATCCGCCCCCGGCGGGAAACCGAAGCGTCGCAATTCAGGACAACGGTGGTCCCTGCATCCAACTCCTTGCGCAGCTCATCCAGCCCGGACATCCGCACACCGAAACGCACACTGATATTGCCTTCCTGATTATCAAGAATCAGGCTGCCCAACTCGAGTTCACCAGCTTGGCAGCGGGCAGGAGCAAGCCCTGCGCTCAGGGCCACAGCGCACAGCAAGACGCACAGCGTCCACAGACGCCCTGCCTTGGGTATGGTATTGATCAAGCCGGTGCGGTGCACAGATTACGACTCGTTGAATTATCGCGGTTTCTTGGTGCAAAACATTTTCTGAAACAGGGGAGGGTTGCCTCCCCATGCAATTCCTGACAAGTAAACCAAGGCCCGTTTTTTTACAACCTACAGAGGGCCAAACAGGCGATAATCCCATGCGAAAAATATCATTTATTTGGATAGGCAAGCTCAAGAAAGGCTGGTGGAAAGAGGCGGCGGAGCACTACATAAAACGGCTCACCCCCCACTTCCCCATCAAGCAGACTGTACTCAAGGATGCTCCCGGGCATTTGCCTCCCGAAGAAAAGAAACTGTGGGAAGGCAAAAAAATCCTGGAAAAGATCGGCCCCGGGGATTTTCCCGTTGTCATGGACGAACACGGCAAAACCATGACCTCACCACAGCTCTCGAAAAAGCTCATTACCTGGACCGAAGACCCGGCAACCTCGCCCTGCTTTATCGTAGGCGGGGCCTACGGCCTGTCCGATGCGGTCCTTGCCGCCTGCCGCTTCAAGCTCGCCCTGTCTTCCATGACCTTCCCCCACGAAATGGCCAGAGTGATTCTACTGGAGCAGCTGTACCGCGCTGCCGCCATCGCCAAAGGCAGTCCATACCACCATTAACCGGGACTGGGGGCAAGCTTTTCGCTGTGCCATATCACTGCTCTTTACCGCGGCAGGCTTTTGTGGCATCTGCACCCCGAACCCGTAACAGGAGAACGCTCATGCCCCTTCTGGACATCACCGTTTTGGAGAAACTCGAAAAGTTCATCACCTCTGGCGATCTGGCTTTTGAATTCGAGCATGCCGACGAAGACAAGCGCTTTGAGATTCTGGATTTTCTGGAAAAGCTGATGGATGTTGCCGAACTGGCCGACGAACAGGCCACCAAGTTGATCTTCAAGGAAGGCTACTTAGAGATGCTTGCCGGAGACAGCGACCAGAAATAACGCCGACCACCGGGAGCCGGATAGCCTGCCACCCCTGTGATGGTCCAGCCCGGGAATTCTCGCGGCGGCTTCTCATTGGCCATAACCACGCATGAGCCCTCCGGTGTCAACCACGGGCCAACCAGGGCCAACAGATCATCCCAAGGCATAAAGGCCCGGCTGAGCACGAGATCCACCGGAAAGGACCCCTGTGGCAACTCTTCCACCCGACAACCGGCAACAACAGTCCGTTCCAAACGCATGTGCGCAAGCACAAATCGCATGAAAGCGACCCGTTTCTTGCGAATCTCCACCAGAGTATACTCGCCAGCCTCCCAGAACACGCGCAGCGGAATTCCCGGCAAACCAGCGCCAGCACCCAGGTCCAGAGTTCGTGGTGAATCGGGCAGGGACAACTCGACTAGAAAGTCGGCCAGATGCCAGGAATCAGCCACCAGATTCGAAAGCGCATCACGCCAGCGGTCTGCACCCACGAGATTCATGGAGCGGTTCCATTTGGCAAGGGTTCCCAGGTACTCTGCCAGAAGCATGGCCTGGCGTTCATCCAGGTCACGTCCCAGGCTTGCTGCCAGTTCGGCGACATCATTGGGGCTAGGCTTTCGCATGAATATCCTTTAAAGAGATACACGATTTCAACGTCCACAGGGGCGGAAGAGCCGGTTCATACCCCGGCACCCCTGAGTGGGCAAGCACAGACTCTGCACCGGATTAATCGACATGGGCGCCGCACCACGCCAGGCGCCGCATCAGAATATATGGAGGACAGACCATGAATGCAATCACTCCGCTGACGGCGGTGCTGTTCCCAGGCCAGGGCTCCCAGGTCAAGAATATGGGCCGCGACCTTGCCGAGGAAGATTCCGACTACATGTACTGGTGGACCAAGGCCGAAGCCATCAGCCAGCAGCCACTGCGTGAAATTTACTGGGGCGGTGACGATCAGGATATGGCCGACACCCGGGCCTTGCAGCCCGCGCTGACCGTAACCAACCTGACCCTGTGGATGCATGCCGCCAAAAAAATCAAGGCCGACAGTTTCGCCGGACATAGCCTGGGTGAATATGCAGCCCTGGCCGCAGCCAAGGTACTGGATGTGGAAAAGGTTTTGGAGCTGGTCTCCCTGCGCGGCAAACTGATGGCCGAAGCCGGAGCACCGGATCAGGGCATGACCGCCCTGCTGAAGCTTTCTCAGGAGGACGCCGAGGCTCTGGTCGTGACCGCCCGTGAGCAATCCGGGGCCGAGCTGATCGTGGCCAACTACAATACGCCCGGCCAGTTCGTGATCAGTGGTCAGAAGCCTGCCTTGGAAGCTGCTGCCGCCATTGCCAAGGAGAAAAAGGGCCGGGCCATCCCCCTGCCCGTATCCGGCGCCTTCCACAGCCCGCTGATCGACGAAGCCGCACAAGAGTTGAAGGTCCAACTCTTGAAGGCTGACTGGCGCACCCCCGAGGCCGACGTGTTTTTCAACGCCACGGCAAGCACCGAGGGCAACCCAGAAATCATTAAGGACATCATGTGCCGCCAGATGGTCAGCCCGGTCCGCTGGATCGAAATCAACCAGACCCAGTATCGGGGCGGTAGCCGGACCTTCATCGAAATCGGCCCCAAGGGCGTCCTGGCCAAGATGCTCGGACAGAACCTGAAAGGGCTGGATAAGGACTGGACCGGGACCAACCTGGACACCATGGCTGCCATCGACGAAGCCGAATAGAACGACAACGTTAACAAGCAACAAAGAGAATATTTACAATGCGTGCAAACGAGACCCTACGGAAACTGCTGGCTGCCTTCGTGGCTGACAATGGCTTCGAATGGCCTGAAAAGACCACCATCGAACCACCCAAAGACGACAAATTCGGTGATCTGGCCACCAACATGGCCATGATGCTCACCAAACAGGCAGGAAAGCCTCCGCGGGAGATCGCTGCGGACATCCAGGCCTTTATCGAAACCAAGGCCTCAGAGATCGAAAAGATCGAGATCGCCGGACCGGGCTTTTTGAATATCTTTTTCAGCCCTGATTTCTGGCAACAGACCGTGCTGGATGTGCTGGGTGACAGCGACGAATACGGCACTCTGGAAATGGGCCAGAACAAGCGGGTGCAGGTGGAATACGTTTCCGCCAACCCCACAGGCCCCCTGCACATCGGTCACGGACGCGGTGCTGCCCTGGGCGACAGCCTGACCCGCATCCTGCGTGCTGCCGGATACGACGTGCAAACCGAGTACTACCTGAACGATGCCGGGCGCCAGATGCGCATCCTGGGCAATTCTGTCTGGTTCCGCCTTCAGGAGATTCTGGGCCGCGAGGTCGAGACCCCGGAGGATCTGTACAAGGGCGATTACATCAAAGACATTTCCCAGGCCTTGATTGATGCCGAAGGCGAGGACTGGTTCAACATCGCCCCCGAGGATGAAATCCTGACGCTGTGCCAGGAGACCGCCATGGAGGAGATTCTCGAAGGCATCAAGCTGGATCTGGCAGAGTTCAACGTTGAGCACGAAGTCTGGTTCTCGGAAAAGAGCCTGGTCGAGACCGGCGCTGTGGACCTGACCTTCACACGCCTGCGAGAGGCGGGACTGGCCTATGACAAGGACGGGGCCTTCTGGTTCAAGTCCACCGACTTTGGCGACGACAAAGACCGCGTGCTCAGGAAGTCCGACGGCTCTTTGACCTATTTTGCCTCTGATATCGCCTATCATGACAATAAATATGATCGTGGCTTTGAGATGCTGGTGGACATCTGGGGTGCAGACCACCACGGCTACGTGCCGCGCATGAAAGCTGCGGTACAGGCCCTGGGCAAGGAAAAGGAATCCCTGCAGGTCTTGCTTGTGCAGTTGGTCAACCTGCTGCGCGGCGGCGAACAAATTGCCATGTCCACCCGCGCTGGTGAATTCGAAACCCTGGCTGACGTGGTCTCCGAGGTCGGTGCTGACGCTGCGCGCTTCATGTTCCTGTCTCGCAAGTCTGACAGTCATCTGGATTTCGATCTGGAACTGGTCAAGCAGAAGTCCATGGACAACCCCGTGTACTATGTCCAATACGCCCATGCCCGCATCCAGTCCGTGATGCGCAAGGCCGCCGAGCGCGGCGTCGAGGCTGTCTCCGTCGACACCAGCCTGCTGGCTGCCTTGGACACTCCGGCAGACCGCCGGCTCCTGAAACTCATGGAGCAATATCCCGACGCCCTGGCGGCCTCGGCCAGAACCCTGTCTCCGCATCATGTCAGCTATTATCTGATGGAGCTTGCCGGAGCCCTGCACAGCTACTACCATGCCAACCAGATCCTTGGAGCTGAAACTCCAAGCCAGGTCGGCGCACGCATGCTGTTGCTGGACTCCGTTGCCCAGGTCCTGCGAAACGGCATGGCCCTGCTGGGCGTCGATGCTCCGGATTCCATGTAGCTTCACCAAGAGGAAAAGACCCAATCATGCCCCGCGAAGCCAAAAACAGGGAACGAAAAGAGCAGAAAGAACCCAAGCGGTTCAGCTTCAGCCTGTCCAGTGCAGGCATGGTCTCCCTGACCGTGGTCAGCGCGGCAGCCTTGGCTTGGGTCTTCATCCTTGGCGTTCTGGTCGGGCGCGGCTACAAGCCTGAACAAGCTGTTCCGCAACTGGCAGACATCATGCCTCGGGTTGAACAGCAAACTCAGGAACCCGAAGCCGTACTCAAGGCCGAAGAACTTGACTTCTTTGAAACCCTGAAGAAGAAGCCTGGCGCCACGACCAAAGCACCTCCGGCTTCCAAACCCAGGCCCAAGGTAGCTACTGCCGAGCAAACAGCTCAGGCCAAGGAACCAACAACCAAACCTGAGCCTCAAGAGCAATCCACGGGGCAGCAGTTCCGCTATGTCTATCAGGTGGGTTCACTCAAGAACCCGGACATGGCAACCGCCTTTGTCGCCAAGCTGAACAAGGCTGGTTTAAAAACAAGCATCGAGCAGGCACAGGCTGCAGGCGCGATCTGGCACCGGGTACTGGTTCATTACACCGGCACCCCGGAAAGCACAGAGGCCCTGAAAGCCACCCTGAGTACGATGGGCGTAGTAAAACCCATCATGAAGTCCAAGCTACCTCTATAGCTGAAAACACCCTAAATTAACAAAAATGTAGACCAGGCTTCGCAAGAATCCTGGTCTCTTTTGTCTCTTTTGTTAAAAAATAAAAAAATGCAACTACAGCATCACAACAACATTTGTACAATGCAACAGTTATCCAGCAGCCAGCAACAAACGATTATTAATTGTTATACAAAAAACACAAAAGAAACCGATTATCTTTCACATTTTATTACAAAAGACAAGGAACAACATTTCGTTGTCAATTCCTTTCAAAAGTCCTAAAAGTACCCCCATTCTGCAAATACACAATACCAATGAAAGGGGTAGGACAATGTCACACTGGCCCAAGGGCAATGATGTTCTCGGAACTACCAACAGAGGCAACGCAATCGAGTCGGGCTTGTGCACCCTGTGCCGGGCAGACTGCAAAGGTAAATGCGAAACGTGGCTGTCCAGCCTGCAGGGACGCGAGACTTTGTACCCCCGTGATTTCGGGCTCGTTACCGCAGGTAGCGGAAACACCGATCACGTTGGAGTATCATATAATTCCCTGCGCATTCAGGGCTCCAGCTACGGTGCACAAGGCATGAACGGTAACCAGGACAAAGCCGATAGTGGCGACTGTCTGTTTACCGATGTCACTCTGGAAACCTCCTTTGGCAACGAAGTCAAAACCAAATGCCGCCTGCCCTTCATGACTGGCGCTCTGGGCTCGACGTTTATCGCCGCCAAGTACTGGGATTCCTTTGCCGCTGGCTGTGCCCTCGTCGGTATTCCCATCGTGGTTGGAGAAAACGTGGTTGGTGTCGACCGGAATTCCATCCTCGAAAATGGTCGCATCCAAAAGGCTCCTGAACTGGAACGCCGCATCGACACCTATCTCCGCTATCATGATGGCTATGGTGGGATGATCGTTCAGATGAACGTTGAAGATACCCGCAACGGTGTTGCCGAGTATCTGGCCGACAAATATGGCGACAAACTGATCATTGAACTCAAGTGGGGTCAGGGCGCCAAGAATATCGGCGGCGAAATCGAAGTCACCAGCATCGACTACGCACTGTTCCTGAAGCAACGCGGCTACCTCGTGGATCCCGATCCAGAACTCCCCGAGGTCCAGGAAGGATTCAAGGCTGGTGCCATTCACTCCTTCGCCCGACACAGCAGACTAGGTTACACCAACCTGGACAGCTACGAGAAGGTGCAGGACGATTTCATGAACAGCGTTAAGTACCTGCGTAGCCTGGGCTTCAAGCGCATTACCCTTAAGACCGGCTCCTATGGCATGGAATCCCTGGCCATGGCGATCAAATTCGCCTCCGAAGCCGGACTGGATCTCCTGACCATGGACGGCTCTGGCGGCGGCACGGGCATGAGCCCCTGGAACATGATGGAAGCCTGGGGTGTACCGTCGCTCTTGCTACACTCCAAGGCCCACCAGTATGCCTCCCTGCTCGCCGAACGAGGCAAACGCGTGGTGGACATGTCCTTTGCCGGTGGTTTCGCCAAGGAATCCAGCATTTTCAAGGCATTATCCTTGGGCGCTCCCTTCACCAAGCTGGTCTGCATGGGCCGCGGCATGATGATCCCCGGCTTCCTGGGGACCAACATCGAGGGTGCGCTGCACCCCGAGCGTCGTGAAGCCATCAACGGCAACTGGGACAAACTGCCCTCCACCGTGAGCGAACGCGGCAACACCGCCGACAAAATCTTCGCCGGTTACCATACCTTGGAGCAGAAGATCGGCAAGGACGAAATGAAGAAGGTGCCCTACGGCGCCATCGCCATGTGGACCTGCATGGACAAACTGTCCTGCGGCCTGCAGCAGTTGCTCGCCGGTGCCCGCAAGTTTGACCTGGAAGACATCAGTCGCGATGATATCGCTTCCTGCAACCGCGACACCGAGCGCGAAACAGGCATCCCCTTCATCACCGACGTGGGCGACGAGAAAGCTCAGAAAATCCTGTTGGGATAATCCCTCCTCGACGCAACTGACAGCAAATAAGGCCGTCCGGACTCAACCGGGCGGCCTTTATCTGTTCAAGGATTGCCTTTCATTCTGACTGAGGATATGCAGTTGGCGTGAGCCGAATTTTCGGACACGCCAACCCGTAATCCGCCCCAAGGCGAGGTTTTTTTGAAAAATAAGGATCTTGTGTAGGAACCCGCTCTCGGTTGTGAAGCACCGCCCTGAACATCAGGGCGTTCCATCCCACCAGACCGGATTCCGACCGCACCTGTGTCGGACTCCATACCAATACGGAGACTGCAACGATGCAGGAAGAACGACTGATTGAACTTCTCGTCAACCTTCACGACGGATTGTCCCGGCTCGGCCCCGGCAATGCCCCGTCCACCCTTCGCGCCCTGAGAATGTGTCGGGAACTGCCCGCAACACCCGACATCCTTGACGTCGGATGCGGCTCAGGTTCTCAGACCCTGGTCCTAGCTTCGGCCACTCAGGGGCGCATCACGGCAACGGATCTGTTCCCGTCTTTTTTTCAGACGCACCTTGAAAAGGTCGCCCGCAAAGAAGGACTCGACGAACGCATCCGAACCGTTCAGGCCGACATGAATGACCTCCCTTTTGACGAAGAATCCTTTGATCTCGTCTGGAGCGAAGGTGCGGTCTATATCATGGGATTTGACAACGGCTTGACCAAATGGCGTCCACTAGTTCGCCCCGGCGGCTATCTGGTGGTCAGTGAGGCCTCGTGGTTCACTGATAATCCACCTGATGAACTCTGGAAGTTCTGGACAGCTCATTACCCGGGTATGCGCAGTGTGCAGGCCAACCATGAAGCCGCACAGTCGTTGGGCTGGACATCCATTGGGCATTTTCATCTGCCCGTTGAAGCCTGGACCATCGACTATTACGGCCCACTCAGGGAACGTCTGCCCATCTTCCGCGCGGCCAACGCCAATGACGCCGACGCTCAGGCCGTGGCCGACATGACCGAATACGAGATGTACCTCATGGACACCTATTCGGAACACTTCGGCTATGAGTTCCATATCCTGAGGCGAAACGACTAGGTTCAAGTCACAAATAATAAACAGAAAGGCCCGCGCATGCGGGCCTTTCCTTTTGGATGAATAAGTCAGGTCTGAATATGAAGGTGGCCCCGACCGCGCCAAGGGGGGGGGAGGCGCGGTTGGGACCACCAGAGTGGAGAGTCAGGGGGGGAGACTCTCCAAATCATTTCCGAACACAGGTCGTTCAAAAATAACAGGACACTTTGCAATGGGTTATTTCTTCGCAATCTTCCTGTGCTTGGAGAAACCATCAGCCAGCGAGCACAATGAAGGCACCACTACCAAAGTCAACAACGTGGAGAACAACAGACCAAAGATCACAGCCACGGCCATGGCTCCCCACCACTGCGAGGACTCACTGCCAATCTCCCAGGCAAAGTTCATGAAGTCGAAACTCACGCCTGTGGCCATGGGCAACAAGCCCAGAATCGTGGTGACGGCAGTCAGCACCACGGGTCTGAAACGAGTCTTACCCGCCTGAATCAGAGCCTCGCGCACGACCATACCGCCTGCCTTCAACTGGTTGTAATAATCAATAAGCACAATGGCATTATTGACGACCACTCCTGCCAGACTGATCACTCCCACACCTGTCATGATAATGGAAAATGCCGTCCCTGTGAGCAACAGCCCAACGAACACGCCAATCAATGACAACACGACAGAGGTCAGGATAATAAACGGGGTGACAATGGAATCGAACTGCGTCACCAGCACGAGGAAAATCAAGAACAGCGCGGCAATGAAGGCCTTGCTCAGAAAGTCCGATGCCTTCTGTTGCTCTTCCTGCTCTCCGGTGAAAGAGAAGGAGTAGCCACGCGGAAGATCCATGCCCTGCATGATCTTCTGCACATCGGCAATGACATCGTTAGCCGTACGACCAGAAACATCCGCAGAGATGGTCACAACCCGCTTCTGGTCAATGTGCTTGATGCCACCGATGCCGCTGGTCATCTCCACCCTGGCCAGGCTGGTCAACGGCACGGGAGCACCATCGTTGCCGGACACGGTGATACGTCGAATGCCTTCCAGGGTATTCCTATCCTTTTCGGGTAACTTGGCAATGATATCGTATTCGTCTTTGCCCTCACGGTACGTCCCCACCTTGGAGCCACCCACGGCGGTCCTGACGGTGGAACCGACGACGCTGGCAGACAATCCGGTGATGGCCGCCTTTTCCTTGTCTACACGGATACGAATCTCCGGCTTGCCCTCGATGTAGTCCGTCTTCAAATCCACCAGACCGGGAATATCCCGAATGGCAGCCATGATCTCGTGAGTCAATTCGCCAAGACGATCCATATCGGTGCCCACGAGCTCCATGTTCACCGGGTCCCCGGCTGGAGGCCCCATGGCCTCTTTCTCCACCCGAACCTCAGCACCCACAAGGGCCGCCTTCAATCGGCTACGGGCATCGTCAACCACAGCCGACGACGAGATGGAGCGCTCCCGGAAATCCTTGAACTCCAAGGTCACCTGCGAGACATGGGTCCCCGCACCTTCACTGGAGAACGGATTACCGCCCGAGGTTCCTACCTGGGTGATCACATGATCCACATCCGGATACTCGGCCACCAATTCCTCGGCCACCTTCACGATGCGATCCGAGGCGTTCAGGTTGGTACCCACAGGGGCTTTAATGTGCACGTAGGCACGCTTGGGATCGGAGTCGGGGAACAACTCCACCCCCTTGCCGAACGCACCAAAGACCATGGCGGAAGCAACAAGCAACGCAAAGGACAACCCAACGACTAGCCCCCGATGATCCAGAGCCCAGTCCAATAGCTGTACGTAACGAATCTGCACTCCATCCAGCAGCACATCCATGCGCCGGGGCTTGGCTTGCACAGAGCGCACGGTCTGATATCGGGAGGAAAGCACCGGGTTGATGACCAGGGCGACAAACAGCGAGGCCGCCAATGACATGATCACGGTCTGGGGCAGATAGGTCATGAACTCACCCATGATGCCCGGCCAGAAGATCATGGGAATGAACGCGCCCACAGTGGTCAGGGTCGAGGCAATAACCGGCCATGCCACCTCGTCGGTGGCGATCATGGCAGCCTGCTCGCGGGTCGCACCCTCCTGCATGTGTCGGTAGATGTTCTCAACCACGACGATGCCGTTATCCACGAGCATGCCCAGAGCAAGAATCAAAGAGAACAGAACAACCATATTCAGGGTAATGCCGAACGCCTGAAGCAAGACAAAGGTCACGAGCATGGACAGGGGGATCGACAACGACACGAACACCGCACTGCGTCCACCGATGAAGATGAGGACAACGGCAAGCACCAACACCAATCCGGTGATGATGTTGTTCTGCAGGTCGGAAACCATCATCCGGATATCCTTGGACTGATCCGAAAGGGTCTCCACCTTGAGGGTGGGAGGAAGCTCGGCCTGAACTTCCTTCACAGCCTTGAGCACGCCTTCAACGGTCTGCACAATGTTCTCGCCTGTGCGTTTTTTGACCAGCAGAGTCACACTCTGCACGCCGTCCAGGCGACTCATGGTGTCCGGGTCCTTGGCGGCGTCTTCAATGGAGGCCACGTCGCGCAGGTACACGGGCTTGCCGTCGCGAACAAAGGCCACGATGGAGTCGATTTCACTGGGATGCTGAAAATCCTCGGGAACACGGACCGTGTATTTCTGGTCCCCGATATCCATTGTCCCGCCCGGCATATTGACGTTGGCTTCCTTGACCGAAGCCAAAAGACTGTCCACGGGCATACGATAAAAGGCCACCCGATCCAGGTCGAACAGGACGTGAATCTCACGCTCCAGTCCACCTACGATCTCGGCATCGAGCACACCGGGGACGGCTTCCACACGGTCTTCCAACTCTTCGGCAAAGACCTTGAGGCGCTTCAGAGAAAATGGCCCGGACAAGACTAGATTGACCACGGGTTCATCCGAGAAGTTCATTTCGGTGATCAACGGGTCATCATCCAGATCCGATGGCAAATCAGGCTTGGCCTGGTCCACCTTGTCCCGAACTTTCTGCATGGCATCGTCGATGACAACATCAGGATCAAACTTGACCGCGATGACGCTGTATCCATCCTGGGAGGTGGAACGAATCTCCTCAACGCCCGACACACCGGTCAGTTCGCGTTCCAACGGGATGGTCACCAGCTTTTCCACATCCGCCGGAGCAACGCCCTCATACTCCGTGGTTACAAAAACAAAGGGGATCTGAATGTCCGGATTGGACTCCAGAGGCAACGAGGAATAGGCGGATAGCCCTGCCAGAACAATAAAAACCATCAGCACCATCACCGTGGACTGGCGCTTCAGGGCAGCTCTGTTGATGATCATTGCACGGACACCTTCACGCCTTCCTCAACCTCGGCCTGCCCTGCAACAATGAGGTTCTCGCCTGCGATCAGCCCATCAACGACCTGTACCAGGCCGCCCTGAACAACACCGACCTTCACGGTCCGTGAACGAGCCACGCCCTTGTCCTCGACATAGAGTACACGTTCGCCACCCCGATCCTGAATGGATGACAGGGGCACGGCAACGGCATCGGCTATCTCGCGACGCAGGAAGGAGGCACGGGCCAGCATGCCGGGACGGATGGCCCCATCGGCATTATCGACCAGCACACGGGTACGGAAGGTCCGCGTTCCAGAGTCAGCCTTGGAGGAAATAAAATCAATCTTGCCGGTCCAGTCACGACCAGCCCAGGCATCCACGGTAACACGCACCTTGTCACCGGGATTCAGATAGCGAACGTCCAGTTCGGGAACACTGACATACACACGCACGACATCGCGGTTGACGATATCCACCAGGTTCGTGGCCTTGTCCACGAACTCGCCTGAATCCACGTGCAGTTCATCCACCACGCCGTCCACGGGCGACAGCACCTGCCCATAACGATAATTAGCCTGGGCCTCTCCCGCCGAAGCTCGCGCCTGATCCAGAACAGTCAAGGTTTCGTCCAGCTCTTCACGGCTGACGACACCCTTGGCAAACAACTGGCTCCGGCGCTGGGCCTGTTGTTCGGCCAGCCGCAAAGCGGCCTGAGCCTTGTCCAACTGCGCCCTCAGGGAGGCCACATTGATCTTCATGATGGGCTGACCCTTGGCCACGCGTCCACCCTCGGCAGGGCCGATCCATTCAACCCGCCCCGAGGTCTCAGCGGACAAGGTGACATCCTGCGAAGCTTCGGTTTCGCCCGGCAGAGTCAGAATATCAGACAGCACCACAGGCTCGACACGCGACACGGCGACCTGCACAATCCTTTCAGTTGCCTTCAATTCCGATTTGACCTCGGCTTCGGCAGTCTTCTCGCCACAGCCAGAGAGCATTCCCAAAAGCCCCACCAGCATGACAGATACAATGATACCCCTCAGCAATTTCATTCCTGTGTCTCCTTGACCGCCCGGATTCCTCCCAGCGTAAATACAGTCATATGTTGAGCCGCGCGATCGATCTCGCCTTCGCTGCGCAGCGCCTCGAACATCTCGGGATCAACAACGTATCCCACAAAATAGGTCAGCACCTGCCCGATGATGGAATCCAGGCAGTTCACCAACTGGTTCTGCGCGTTGCTGCCCAGCAACCGGGACACGATGGGAGTCAGATGCTCAAACATCTGCTTGTGATTTTCGCATCCCTCATCGGAATTCCTGAACAACCCGTCGGTCAACTCCCGCATAAAGACCTTGGCCCGACGATACGAGGTTGTGGAGTCCTGAGTTGCCAACAGAATTCGCCTGAGCATCGCCTTGTAAAAGGCGTTAACTTTCTGATCATCAGAAGCATCGTCAGGCAATCCCATATCCAACGGATATCTCTCCTGAGCAGACATCTTCCAGCTACGGAGCACCAACAGAAAGAGGTCCTTCTTATCCCGGAAATGATAATTCACGGCAGCAACATTGGCATCGGCACGTGCACAGATCTCGCGCACAGTTGCCTTCTCGAAACCGTACTCCGCAAAGACATCCGAGGCAGCCATCTGAATACGGTCCTTGGTGCCTATCTTTTTTCCGTCCATCTTCGTCATGATATCTCCAGCAACAATTTCAAACATCGTTTTAAAAAATGATTGAATTGATGTATTACTTTCTCTGGCTTTGTCAACAAACATCAAGAAAAAAGATGTAAATATATGTTATAGTACTAAATTATTTACTTTTATATGCACACTCGAAACGCACGACAATACAGCAGTACACCTTGCGAAAAATGTTCACCCAGGGTTGACCCGACACCAACTTCATAGTTCATGCTTGGATTTTCACTCACCACAACCAGGAGAATTTCATGAACCCGATTCACGCCAAGCGCTTCGCCGAAACCAAGGTCATGACACTGCTCGCACCGCCCCAAAAGGTCTTTCCACTGCTCTGTCCGGTCCGCGAATACGAGTGGGTTCCCCACTGGCACTGTAAGCTCCTGCACACGGAGTCCGGCCTTGCCCACAAGGACTGCGCATTCACTACCAACTTGCTGGATCTTGGACACGAAGTCTGGACCTGCACGCGTTATGAACCACCGCGCAGCATAGAATACGTGCGCTTTGCACCCCTCGGAATGATCACCCGATTGACCATTACGCTCGGAGCGACTGAGAACGGAGGCACGCGACTGATTTGGGAATTGGTATTCACAGCAATTTCGGACAAAGGCGAAGAGGCCCTTGAGCACCTGCGCCAAGGGAGGTACGAACAGACAATGACGATCATCGAAAAAGCACTGAGCCATTATCTGCGCACAGGGGAAATGCTCAGTCAGGTGGACAACGCCTGGTGAACTCAGGAGGATGAATGGAAGCCATTGGAAGCCTTGCCAAGCGCTTTGGAATCGCCAGAAGCACTCTGTTGCACTACGACCGTATCGGGCTTTTGACGCCATCCGAACGCTCCAAAAGTGGCTATAGGCTATACGCCAGCAAAGATGCCCGACAGCTTGAAGTGATCCTGGAATACCGCAGGGCCGGATTGCCCACTGCTGAAATCAAAGGCCTGCTGAATGCGGAAACCGGAGCAATCCAGCAGGCCCTGACGCACCGGTTGAAGGAAATCAATGCCGACATCGAGCATCTGCGCGAACAGCAACGCTTCATTCTTGGCATTCTTCGCTCACCCGAAGCACAGGCCAATATCGGCGTCATGAACAAAAAAACATGGACGGACCTGCTCCAGGCCTCAGGCTTCGACGAAAAAGACATGATGCGCTGGCATGGGGAATTCGAGCGCACAGCTCCGAAGCGCCACCAGGAGTTTCTCGAATTCCTGTGCATCCCTCCAGACGAGATTGAAAGCATCCGGAGAGTTTCTGTACGCTGGAGCAGGAGTGCCATCTGCCCGAAAACGCCCTGAAGGGGCAATCACCACATCACTCTGTTAACCGGCCCACAGCGATGCCCCGCATCACCCGCGAAGAAACCAAAGCCTTAGCTGAAACAATCAAGCACTGTCTTTCGCCGGGGAGTCCTGTCCCACTCCACAAACTAAAACGGCTGGCATCCCATGAGGGATGTCAGCCATCTTTTTTTGAATTCGAAACATCGCCCTAGGCGATGGTCAGTAGCCCTGACTATGCCTTTTTCAAAAAGCAAGTCTTGAGCACGATCTGCGTCTTACCAATTTTGCAATCAACCTCGCCATCCTTGGAAGTAAGACGAATATTCTTGACCATGGTGCCTCTTTTAAGGGTCGTGGAGGTCCCCTTCACCTTAAGGTCTTTGACCAGAGTCACGGAATCACCATCGCTCAGTACATTGCCGTTGCTATCTTTCACGTCCATGACATCACTCCATTTTTACTATTAGTATCGTCTCAATCAGGTAAATCATCGGTAAATGGCCCGTTAGCCTGCGAGCAAATAGCAGGACGCAAAAAAGTTAGCAACAGCACCGAGAATGAAAAACACACAGAACCACTACCGCTATAGATTTATTAAGTAATTTCATGTATCATCTTTGCTGTCTTTTCATGTCTATAAATTCAACATGGTATCCTAGGAGAGGGCACATGTATATTCTTCGTATTGCGACACTCATCCTCGCCAGCCTCTTCCTCTGCCCGACGGCTTTTGCCGAAGACCTCACTGCCCGCCAAATCATGGAGCGTCAAAAGGAGCTCCATGAGGCCCCGAGCGAAAAAGCCTCGTTGATCATGATCCTGGTGGACCGCAAAGGCACCAAAAAGAAGAGGACCGTCAGGAGTTTCAAGAAGACTCTGGACAACGGTCTGTCCCGATCGCTGATGATCTTCACCGAACCTGCCGACCTCGAAGGCACGAGTATTCTGTCCGTGGAGACTGAACCTGGCAAGGGTTCGCAGTGGCTTTTCCTGCCTGCCACAAAATCCATGCAGCGCATTTCGTCCAGCTCCAAGACGGACTACTTCATGGGCACCGACCTGACCTACGAGGATATGGAATCCGACGACCTGGACAACTTCGAAATGGCCCTGACCGGTTCTGAAACATTGGATAATCAGGATTGCTGGGTCATTGAAGTTACCCCTGCCAGCGATGAAAAACGTAAGGCCAGCGGCTACTCCAAGCGGGTCTTCTACATTCGCAAGGATATTGTCTTTACCGTCAAAACCGAATTCTTCGATCGGCGTGGTCGTGAACTCAAGATCCAGACCAACCACGACCTCGAAAATATCCGAGGTGACATGTGGATGGCCAAGAAAACCCTCATCGACAACAAGCGCGCTCGTCACAAGACACTGGTCGGCCTGGCCGCCCTGGATGTTGACGCGAAACTGGACGACGACATTTTCACCGAGCGCTTTGTTTCTTCCGGGCGTCGGCCTCAGTAGTGGTCACAGAGCACATGAAACGAACCCTGATGCTCCACTCCAAGCATAATCCGATACCACGAGGTCTCACATGCAGAGGCTGATGCGTTTGGCCTATGGTCATCCCTGGCTGGCACTGGCTCTTCTTGTCTGCATCACGGCCCTGGCCGTGCCCACGCTCCGCGATATCCGCATCGAGGCCTCCGTCAAGGGCATGATGACCGACGACCCTGATGCGAGAAGGGTCTACCTGCAGACTATCGACACCTATGGCACCGATCAGGTGACCGTCCTCTATATCGAAGACGAGGCCCTCTTCAGTCCCGACCGCCTGCTGGATCTGGAAGAGTTGGCCTTCCAGCTTGAGGAACTTCCCGGTGTGGTGCGAGTGGAAAGCATTTACTCGGTCTCTGATTTTCGGGGTGAAGACGGTTCATTGCGCTCTGGGCCACTCATGCCCTGGCCTCCAGATGACGAGCAACAAGCAACCGAAGCCAAGCAAAGAGCTCTCTCCAACACGATGATCGCCGGGCACTTGGTTTCCAAAGATGGTACGGCCACTTCACTGAATGTCTTTGTGGAGCCCGACCCGAATGACCCCGATTATTATAATAAACTGGCAGCCAGCATTGAGACCTTGATCCTTCCTCTGAGGGATCGTTTTTCCAAGATTTTCCAGCTGGGCAACCCTTATTTCCGCACAGCCATTGCCAATACCATGCTGCAGGATCAGGCTCGGTTGATCCCGCTATCAGCATTGGTGCTGGTGATTACACTGCTCCTGATGACCCGATCCATCTCCGGAGCAATCCTGCCCCTGCTCACAGCTGGAACCAGTGTGGCATGGACGGCGGCGTTCATGGTTCAGGCGGGCATTCCCCTGAACATTCTGACCATCATCGTCCCCTCACTGATCATCGTCATTGGTTCCACCGAGGACATCCATCTGCTCTCGGAATATTTCGAAGGCATGAATATTACCGGTGCCCGAGATTTGGCCATCGAATTCATGATCTCCAAGATGGGGATCGTCATCCTTATCACGGCGTTGACCACCTTCCTCGGTTTCGCCTCCATTACGGTGAACAAGATAGACATTCTGCGCCAGTTCGGCATGGCTGCAGCTTTCGGGCTATTCGTCAACCCGCTGATCACTGCTCTGCTGGTGCCAGTCTACCTGCGTTTTTTTGGCCCAGTCAAAAAAACACCTGCAAAAGCTGATGACAGCGACGGAGAGACAAAGCCCTCCGCCTTCGACTCCCTGGCAGACAGAATTACCCGTTTAGTCAATGCTCATCGCACAACCCTGATCTGGGGGATCATGGCCGGGGCCATCCTCATCGGGTTGATGGGGGCCAACGTCCGCTTGGACAACGATATTCTTGGGGTCTTCAAAAAGTCATCCACAGTTCGCCAACGAACCGACCAGATGGCCGAAAAACTCCCCGGAGTGCAAACCTTCTTCATCCGTATCACTGGCGGGCACGAAAACGCCTTCCGTTCCCCCGAGAACCTGAAACAAATCGCAGCTGTTCAGGACTATATTCAGGAACGGGGCATCTACGACGCCTCTTACTCGCTTGCCGACACCCTGCGCCACATCAACAGTGAAATGCATCAGGGTGACCCGGTCTACCACAGGATCCCCAAAAGCGCAGACCTCATCTCCCAATACCTGCTCTTCATTCATGATGACGATATCGCCCGCTATGTCAAAAGTGACTTCTCGGAAATCAACATCCTGGTTCGCCACAGTCTGAGCTCATCCGACGAACAGCGAAGGGCTCTGGACGATCTTGTGGCGTTCATGGACAAGACTCTGAACCCGCATTTCAACCGTTTCTTCACTGGCGAGAGCATCCTGATCCTCAAAGGCGCAGACTCCATCGCTGAGGGCCAGGCAAAATCCATCGGGTTGCTCTTGGCCATCATTTTCCTGATCATGAGCCTCTTGTTCGTCAACTTCAAAGCCGGGTTCCTGTCACTTATCCCGAACATCTTCCCCGTGTTAATCCTGTTCGGCACCATGGGCCTGTTCAACATTCCACTGAACATTGGTACGGCCATGGTGGCGGCTATCGCCATCGGCATTGCCGTGGACGACACCCTGCATTTCATGATTCGCTACAACAAAGAAATGCTGCGGCTAAAAGACCAAAAAAAGGCCATGGAAGTATGCATTCACGCAGAGATCCGCCCAGTTGTCTCCACCTCCATCGCTCTGGCCATGGGGTTTGGAGTACTGGCCTTCTCGCAGTTCACCACCATCATCCAATTCGGCCTGCTCTCGGCTCTGGTCATGATTGCGGCACTGGTGGGCGATCTGCTGCTCACGGGGCCGCTGATGGCCACCACAAAACTGCTCACCCTGTGGGATATGATCTCGCTGCATGTGGACCCGAAAATCATCGAGCAGTCCGAGTTCTTCCGTGAACTACGTCTGTGGCAAATCAAACGCATCATTCTCATGGGCCGAATCATCGAGGTGAAGACCAATGAGACCATCTTCGAGGAATGGGATGATGGGGACAGCATGTTCCTTGTGCTTCAGGGCACAGTGAGCGGTCTGACCGTTGACGACGAAACCGGGGAGGAAGTCTCCTATTTCGTATTTGGCGTGGGCGATGTGTGCGACCCCACCACCATGCTCGACCCCGGCCCTCGGTCTTTTACAGCCAGAGCCGGTTCGGAAACCCATCTGGTGGAATTTTCCAAAGATGACTTCAAACGACTCCAGTGGCTGCATCCACGCTTGTCGGACAAAATCCACAAGAACCTGGCACGCATCCTTGGACATCAATTGGTTATCGCCAACTTCATGTACCGGCAAAAGGCCGGTCAAACAGCGGAGCAGACATCATGAACAAACTCTTCCCAACGCTATTGGCATGCGCCTTGTTTCTCCTGCCTGCACAGCCAGTGCGTTGTGCAGACGACACAGGCTTGCTGAACGAACTGAGCCTGGCCATGGAGGAAGAGGAAGTTAAGGTCTCCGAGGAAGTGGATCGCTCCTTCCCCGCACAGATTACCCGCAATCTTGATCTTTCCGTACGGCTGCGCGGATCACACCAGTTCCACAATGCGAGAGACCTGGGCGGATCTGTAGATCAGGACAAGCAGGACGATTATGGTGAAATCAAGATCGAGTTCGGCTCCAGCTATGAAAATGAAAATATCCGCCTGGCATTCAGTGGCTGGCTTGAAACCGGCAACCAGAAAGACACCTACAAGGGCGAAGTCGGACTGTGGCAGGACAATGACCGCCGTCGTAACATCCTTGAGATCAACGAACTCTATTTGACCTTCCCCATCAGCGATTTGAGCCTGACCGCAGGTAAGCGGATCATCGAGAACAGCATCTCGACCCTCTATTCCCCGGCCAACCGCTACAACTCCTTCGACCTGAACGATCCGCTTGATCCCCATCAGTTCGGCACATGGCAACTCGCCCTGGAAGGCGACACCTCCGACGTCTCCTGGATGCTGGCCCTGCTGCCCGTCTTCCAGACTCCCAAAACACCGAGCGAAGAATCACGCTGGATGGGAGGCTCCTCGGCCGATGGTGAACTCGCGGCTTATTATTCCAACACCGCGTACAGTTCTCGCGAGGAGTTCTACGCCGCATTCCGTGAGGAACTGTACTTCTTCGAATGGCTCCTCGAAGGTGAGGATGGAGAATTCACCAGCTGGCTGACCGAGCAACTGCTTGAAGAATTCGGTTGGGTATCAACAACGTCCGAGGATATCTCTGTACACTACGAAACCCCCGATGAACCGTCCGTCTTCGCGCAGGCCAAAACCTCTGTAGGCGACTGGGACTTCCTGTTCTCGGCTTTCCATGGTCCGAGCATCTACCCTGTACTGGGCTTGGATCTGGACAGAGCCACTCCGGGGGTAGCTCTGACCGTTGAGCACCCCACTGTCACGCAAATCGCAGGTGGCCTTTCCACCACCTGGAAGGAATTGGAATTCCACGGCGAGGCACTGTTCAACATAAGTGATGACGGCAAGGACGATGACTACCTCCAGTATGTCATCGGTACCCGCTGGACCAACGAGTCCCTGGCCAACAAGATCGGGCTGTATCGCATCGACTGCGGTCTGGAATACGCAGGAGAAATGATCACTCAGGATCAGGACGCCTCGGGCTATGTCATCAGTTCACGGGAAATCCGCATCGGCAGAAATGATATCATTGCCGGCATGGTGTTGCATTTCACCGAGGACCTGCGCCTGCATTATCTGGCCGACTTTGAACTCACCAACAAGACGAATATGAATCGTGTCGGCCTGGGCTGGGATATTACCGACAACTTGAATGCCGATGTGTCCGCCGAGTACTTCAATGGACCCGCCCGGTCCTACTACGGCTACTGGAACCGGCAGGATCGAGTCGTTGCCACGTTGACCTATAAGTTCAACTAACGGGTACTGACGACACCTCGTTTGCTCAAAAAAGAGTGCTGCCGGAAAACTCTCCGGCAGCACTCTTTACTTTCCATCCCACTTGTCCAACCGCATCGGCTCGGGGTTCCCCCGGACCACAGTGCGGAACGACCTTCTAGATATCGTCAGCTGTGGGAACGATGGTGAACATGGAGTAGAATCCCGACACGCGGAAGACCTCTTCAACCATTCCCGTCAATCCACAAAACTTCAGTTCACCGCCAGAGCCCTTGAGCTTCTTGGCCAGGAACAGCACGCTCCGCAGGCCAGCCGAACTGATGTACTCCAGTCCTCCCAGATCAACGGCCATTTGTCCGTTGCCCTGTTCGGCCAATTCCACGCAGGCTTTCTGAAATTCAGGAGCCGAGACTACATCCAACCGGCCAGACACCGAAATCAGTGTGCAGGAGCCCCTCTGTTCATTATCAATCTTCATTTTCACAATCTCCTTGTGTGCCAAGTATGACACCCTCATGACCAACCATAAATCACAGCCAAGCGCAAGTAAATGACCACTCAGAGGCACTCCCGTCCCCCGCGCTATAATGATAAGACAAAGCCGTTTTTCAATCGGTCGATGCCGCCCCGGTCACTCACTATTTTCTCTTGGCAAGAAGCCATCTCGGATAGAGTTCGACTATACAATTGCTGACAGATGATTTAAAGCCGCAAGGGATGTGGGGGAACGCCGCGGTGAGGTCACAGCGGAGCAATGACATCGTCCTCTGCAAATCCATTCAATATCCCTAACGCCGGGAACAGAATCGAACCGTCTCCGGCGCCAACCATTTTCTTCGCGAGGAAGGCATGACCGACATCGCCAGGCCATGGCTGGATCATTACGACAAAGAAGCGTCGCCCAATGTCAACTACGAACACATCCCCGTGTTCGAATACCTTGACCGGGCCGCTAAAAACTATCCAAGGCGCAACGCCATCGTCTTCCGAAACTGGAAGATGAACTACAAGACTCTGCACAAAACAGCCGAGATCATGGCAGCCAACTTGCGACACCTCGGGATCCAACCCGGAGACCGCGTCTCCGTGATGCTGCCCAATCTGCCGCAAACCATCATTGCCTATTGGGGAGTGCTCAAGTCCGGCGCCATCTGCGTCATGACCAACCCCTTGTACATGGAGAAGGAACTGATCCACCAGTTGGGTGATGCCAACTGCAAAACCATGATCGTTCTGGACCACCTCTGGCCCAAGATCAAGGCCGTCAAGGACCGGTTGCCTGTAAAAAAATTCATCGTCACCTCCATCAGTGACGGACTGGGCTTTCCCCTGAACAAGCTCTACAAATTCAAGGCCAAGAAGAACAATCTGTTCATGGATGTGCCCATCGACGGCAAGCACATCCTGCCTTGGAAGAGCATGCTCAAGGGCAACGAACGCATCAGCCGCCCCCCGGCGGACCCGCGCCAGGATACCGCACTGCTGCAATACACCGGTGGCACCACGGGCATCTCCAAGGGCGTTGTCATCACCCACAGCAACATGACCGCCAACGTCCAGCAGGCACATCAGATGCTGCATAGCCTGGGCGATCGCCACGAATCCTTTGTGAACGTTCTGCCGTTCTTTCACATATACGGCCTTACCGTGGGCCTTAATCTACCCACCAGTATCGGCGCGACCATGCTGCCCGTTCCGCGCTTCGTGCCGCAGGACCTGCTGAAGGTCATCAAGAAAAACAAACCCACGATCTTCCCCGGAGCACCGGCGGTGTACGCGGCCCTGCTCCACCAGAAGAATATCGCGCCCAAGGACTTCAAGTCCCTGGACGTGTGCGTCTCCGGGTCCGCCCCCATTCCGGTCGAAACTCTTGAACAATTCAAGAAGGTCGCCAACTGTGAAATCGTGGAAGGCTACGGCCTGACTGAAGCTTCACCAGCCACGCATTTCAACCCCCTGGGCGGAGTCAAGAAATTCGGTTCCATCGGCCTCCCCATGCCGGACACTGACTGTCAGATCGTGGACATGGACGTGGGCCAAGTGCCCATGCCTCCCGGCAAGAAAGGAGAGCTGATCATCCGCGGGCCACAGGTCATGAAGGGCTACTGGAATCGTCCTGACGAAACAGCTAACGTCCTGCGTAACGGCTGGCTCTATACCGGCGATATCGCCACCATGGACGAGGAAGGCTACTTCTTCATCGTGGACCGCAAGAAAGATCTGATCATTTCCAGTGGGTACAATATCTACCCCCGTGAGATCGACGAAGTTCTATACGAGCACGAGAAGATCAAAGATGCCGTGGCTGTCGGTATCCGTCACCCATCCCGCGGTGAAATCGTCAAGGCCTATGTCGTACTCCACGAAGGCTATGAAATGACCAAGAGTGAAGTCATTTCCTTCTGCCGCCAGAAATTGGCCAAGTACAAACTGCCTCGCCAGGTGGAGTTCCGCGACGAACTCCCCAAAACCATGGTCGGCAAGGTCCTCCGCCGAGCACTGCGTGCCGAGGAAGAAGAAAAGATAAGAGATAAGGCGGAGAAACTAGCCGCACGAAAGGCTGCCCAGCAGGCCGAAGAAGCAGAAGTCAACCTGGCAGCCGAAGAGCTCCAGATGGAGAAGGAAGAGGCCTCCACCGACGTGGAGATGGAGACCAAGCCCCAAGACAAATAGCACCAGCCTCTTCGACAATTATAAAGGCCGCCGTGCATTTGCACGGCGGCCTTTCTTTATAAGCAAGGAATCGCTAGAAGGTCTTGGCAATCTCCCGAGCCTCACCCAGCGCCTGTTCTCTGTTCGCCTCACGCGAATCCATCAGGGTTCCCCGGGGTTCGATCTCAATGACATCGGTAATGCCCATAAACCCGAGGACCGAACGCAGGTAGGTTGATTGGAAGTTAAAGGTCTCCAATGGATTCCCTTCCTGATACTCCCCGCCGCTGGCGTAGACGGTCAGTGCCTTGGCTCCTTCCACCATCCCGAAATATCCGGTCTCGTTCATCCCGAATGTATAGCCGGGTTGTACAATAAGATCGATGTATTGCTTGAGTCGGTAGGGAATGGAGAAATTCCACATGGGAACCGCAAACACAAAACGGTCAAAGGACTTGAACTCTGCAATCAGCTTCTCAATCTCCTCCCAGGCCTGCTTCTGCTCGGCTGAATGTTCCTTGCCGTGCATGATATTGTACTTGGCCTGGACCCTGAAGCCATCAAAAGGAGGAAGATCCTCCTCAAAAATATTCTTGATGACCACCTCGCCTCCAGCATTAGCCTCCTTCCAGGCTTCCGAAAAGGCATCGGCCACGGCAATGGAATGCGAGCGCTCCTCTCGAGGAGAAGCCTTGATATACAACAATCGGCTCATGATGTGCTCCTTGGCAGAACTCGCCATTTCATATCTCAACATAAGATTTCACTCATTACTGAATATACGGGCACCGAGAACATGCGTCAACTCTGAACGATTCTATCGCCACTCACTATAACCATCCCTTGCCGTCTGAAAAAGCCATTGCTCTTGTCGGATAAACATGGAAATGTTCCCCAATCACAGACATCCTGAAACAATAGATAACGATTCATCCATGAGACTCGACGTGAACGACATTCGGCCTGATTCATTTCATCAGTTCCCCACAAACCACATCATCGCCAATACCCGGGCCGATTTCGCCATCTATCTCAGGCAGGATGACCAGTTTGTGCTCTATACCAGGAAGGGCGAAAGTTTCAGCCCTGAACACCGCAAAAAGCTGGAAAGCCAAGGTGTGGATCAGGTCTATATCCCACTGCATCAGAAAAGAGCCTACGACGAATATCTACGCAGGAATCTAGGGCAACTGCTTGACGATGAGAGTATTACGGTAGCGGAAAGAGCCAAGGCGTGGAGCACCACAACTCAAGACATGGCACGCGGCTTTTTTGAGCAGAACCTGCCCAAGACCACACTGCGAATCAGGTACAAAAGATTCGAGGATGTCGTCTCCCAGAGCACCAGATTCTTTCAGGAACCAAGAGCTCTGAAGGAACTCTCCAAATTCATCACTAAAAGCGGCAAGGGGTACGGACATGGTGTCGGAACCATGGTCTACACGGGTTGCATACTCCATACCTTCGAACCCGATGACCTGCTGATGACGGCCTGCTGCCTGGGAGCGATCCTGCACGATATTGGCAAAACGAGGCTCCCTTCGAACCTGCTGGACAAGGCCCCGAACACCCTCACAGATGCAGAGCGGACAATGTTCATCTCGCATCCGGCCATTGGAGTTCAACTCTCGGCATCCATTCCACTGGTCCCGGAGGCCATTCACTGCGTGCTATTCCATCACGAACGCGAGGACGGTCGTGGGTTCCCCTCCGGTGCCATGGCGGATGACATCCCTTTCTATGCCAAGGCCGTCTCTCTTGCGAATCACTATGACAACCTGACAAGGGGCACTGCGTATCGTCCTCCACTGCACCCCTTTGAGGCACTGAAGCATATCCGTGACGATCAGGGTGCGCACGACCCCCAATTATTCAAACGACTCATCCAAATCCTTGCTGAAGCCAAAATTGCCTAGCTAAAAAAGCTTTGCTTCCCAGTGGTTACACAGAAATTTCCCTTTTTATGATATTTTGTGTAGAAAATGTCTCGAAATGCCCACATCGGTTTGGAGACACATGACATGAATGCCCCTGCAACGATCAGCGCCAAGACGCAGTTTGCCGTAGAAGCCACAAGCACTGCGATGGATGCAGCCAGGCCCTATATTGACAGCGTGATGCTGATTCTGAGCAATGGCTACAGTATCATCCAAGATTTAATGCCCCTGTTCGTACTCCTGCTCTTCTTGATGATGTTGCGCTGGAACAGGCAATTCAGAGAACTCTCCCGACGTCAGGAACAACAGACCAGAGTTCTGGTCAAGCTTCTGAACCTGCACCCCGACAGTGACTATCAAAAATTCCTTCGTATCGCCGAACAGCGAGCTGACGAACGCGAAGCCAGACGACAGAAGCACCCCCACCTGCTCAGCTAACTTTGTGGTCCTACTTCCCTGCACGATCCATCCCGGCAGTTTCCATGGGCAGGAACTTCTTCCTTGTTGTAGCCTTCCTCAAAATACTCCTCGCCGCACCAGCAACAGGAATGACGATAGGGCTTGTCGCGCGTGTAGTCTGGTACTGGATCGCCATGCCAGCAATGCTCGTGATTTGGGCTCTTGGGACAGCGTTCTGTAGGCATTGTATCCTCCTGTCGATATCTCTCCAGACTCAAAGAATACCCCAACCATAATGCCGTTGCAAACGGCTGCTGAAATCTACTCATAAATCATGTTGACTTTTAGTTCGCATACGAACTAAACAATCTCATGTTCAACAAACGAACCGCTTCTGCCCTATCACGAATCTCCCGAATTCGTTCCCAGGCCAATGCCATTATCGAAGCAGAGCTTTCTGCACGAGGCATGTCAGGCCTTGTGCCAGCTCACGGGTCCGTCCTCGCTTGCCTGTATGCCAACCAAGGACCGGTGCCCATGAAATCGATCGTTGAATTCACGGGACGGGCAAAATCCACCGTAACGGTGATGATACGTACTCTGGAGAAACACGGCTACATCTCAAGGGTTCGCAGCACCGATGACGGACGAGTCACTCTTGTTGCCCTTGCGCCTCGGGGAGTAGAGATACAGAAAGATTTCGATGAAATATCAACGCAATTGCTCTCCACTTTCTACGGAATCATGCCAGCCGAACAGCGCGCACTACTCATCGATCTGCTTGAGCAAGTAGAGTCAAATTTCACGAACTGATATTTTTTATTTGCAAAATTAGTTCGTATACGAACCAAAAGGAAAGTCCATGCAAAATTCCACTATCGCCGGGTTGAGTGTCGAAGCCGCTCTGGCAGTACCATTGCCTCCGCCACTCAAACATGCCAAGACCTCCATCGCCAAAAGAATGGTGAACCTCGGGCTGCAAATACTCGCAACATTCAAGAACAGGAGCCACTCATGACCAACTCAACCATTGCCGGACTGTCTCTCGACGCCAACAATGAAGAACTCACAACCAAGGCCTTCACGGAACTACGCAAAATCAAATCCGTCACCTTGGCAACTGTGCATAATGGCAATCCTGCAGCACGCATCATTGATCTCATGCTGGCAGAAGACAATCGCCTGTCTTTTCTCACCGGACGTGGCAAGGCCTTCTATCACCAGCTGAAAAACAATCCCAGTCTGGCTATCGTTGGTATGGGCTCCGACTACATCATGTACCGTGTCAGCGGAAAGATTCGCTTCACAGACAGCCGTGATGAACTGGATCGTTTGTTTCTTGCCAACCCAGTGATGAACGATCTCTATCCTGGTGAAAAACGGTATATTCTTGAAACCTTTGTCATGGAAAATGGAACAGGAGAAATTTTTGACCTCTCGCAGACACCACCGCGTCGACGCCGATTCTCATTTGGCAAGGCAACAATCACCGCGCCCATGTTCGCGGTTAACGACAACTGCATTGCATGCGGTCAATGTGCTGAAGTTTGTCCGGTCGGAGCTGTTACCCTGAATGAGACACTGTTCAAAATTGACCATACCCAATGCCTTGAATGCGGAGCCTGCTATGAAATATGCCCCAGCGAAGCGATAACCAATCAGCAGTCATCTGATATCCAAGCAACGCGCGATGTGCCTAAAGGACCTCGCGCATTGCTTTCACCCAGGACACCAGATCCATTACAGAACTAGCCCAACGGAGCAATCATGTGCTAACGGTTAGGTAAATATCGCAATCATCTGCACGGCAGGAGCAAGATGGGTAGCATCCAAATCGACCATAAACAGATTCTGAACTTGCTATCAGACAACGATATCATAGGAATCGTCCTGATCAAGGGAGATGAAGTCAGGTGTCTTAACCACAGGATTTGCCAATTTCTGGGTTGCGACAAGGATGCCTGCAAACCACCAGAGGTCCTTGAAAACCTCCGGCAGGATATTCTGGAATATCGTGAACAGAATGCACATTCGCGAGGGGCACCCTACTGCATTTCAGACATGATCGAACTGCAACGCCCCGATGGTGAAATCGCCTTTTTCAGGTTTCACACCCTAAGTCACGCGACAGATGATTTTCATGATCAAATGCAGGACGTTGAACTTTTCGTATTTCAGGACATTACCGCCTACAATGAAAAAGTGTTGGAAATCGAAAAGTTACTGGTGGATATGGAAGAGGCAAAAATGGCACAGGAGGAGAACTCCAATCTCCTGAACGAGATGCTTATTCAGATAAAAATCGCCGAGCAGGAACGAGCCGAAAAGGAAAAGATGCAAGGCGTGCTTGAACTGGCGGCCGCAACCTGCCACGAACTCAGCCAACCCTTACAATATGCTCTGGGTGATGTGGACTACATTGCCAGCAAAAACGAACTGGATGAAGACTTTGGAAAGGCCGTAGCCTCACTCAAGCAGAGTGTCGTCGAAATGGCCGATATCATCAAAAAAATCAGAGGAATAACTTCCTACAAAACAATGGAATACACCACCGGTGTGCAGATGATCGACCTCGACAAGTCCTCAAGCAAGGATGAGACGTCTTTCGACTCGGATGATTCCAACTATGATATATCGAATTCGGACGACCCCGGACCGTCCATCTAGTCCACAGAAGGATATATCAGGCTCACTTTAAAAAGGTTAGCTGATCCTCACAGCCAAAAACTTCAAGCTTATCACTCGTAGATATTCATAAATGTAGTTATAGATTATAAAGGATAGTACCACCACAGACACACTCACAAGAAAACCACTCAAACCATGATTTAATAACGGTAAGTCAACTTTATTTATCCATTTAAAATAAACAGCTTGAACTAAAAATATCTGATATGAACGCTCCCCCATCCATATAACCGGACGCTTTAATTTGTCATTAATGTAAAATTCCAAGTTGTACAGAACAATGAAAAACGAGAAACAAAATAAAATACCATAATATAACGTCTCCCAAGACTCAAAAGGAACGGAATCAACTTTATTCCACATAAACCTTCCGTTATAAAACCCTTCACTCTCTAAAATAAAACACAAAAACACAAAAAACAATACAGCGAAGATTCTTTCCTTGTGACTTATAATTCGATCACACAACGAAGCGAATAGAATACCAAGTAAAACATGAGGGAAATATTGCGTAGGACTAATCGTAATGTACCATCTTGGAAATTCTTTAAACATCAAATAAAAAAACTCATTTTTATAAAAAGACAAACAAGCATGAGATAACAGATACAAAAAAGAAAGATGAACAATCCACTTTGTCTTAAAAGACATCAACAAAGGAACTAAACAGACACACAACAACAAGTAGCAAGAAACGTAATAAGATCCAGGTCCAAAACCTCGAATGTCACCATAAATCCAACGCCAAAAACCATCCAATTCATTCATATCAAACAAAAGACACAACAAAACACTAATCAATCCAACAAGATATATATCCGGAAACAATCGAACAACCCTAGATTTAAGAAATTTTTTAGCTTCAAAGCGATCACGATAAACTAACCAAAGCAAAAAACCTGTGGACATGAAAAACAATGGGACTGCTGTTGAAATAATTTTGGGAATCCAGAGGTCAAAATCTCGAACATGTAGAGTAATCACAAAAAATATCGCTATACCCTTCACAAACTCAATGGACATATTTCTTTCTCTAGCCTTCTCAGACAAAACAGCACTCACCCTATCTATTGGACAAGTTAATAGAGATTATGATCCAAACTTACTTTCACAACACCAATCGGAACTCTATCAACAACCATGAGAAACTATTCATAAAACAAATTAAGCACAGCCTTCTTGATACCTGCCTTATCGATCCCCAGAGACGCCCGCAGTTCCTTCTGCTTGCCGTGTTCCACAAAGGCATCGGGTAAACCGAGACGCAGGACGGAAACGTTGTTCACGCCCTGATCAGCCAATGTTTCCAACACGGCGGAACCGAAACCGCCAGCCAATGCGTTCTCTTCAACCGTAATAACGGTCTTGAAGCGCCCGGCCAACTCGACGATCTGATCGACGGGCAACGGACGCACAAAGCGTGTGTTGAAGACGGCAACCTTCTTGCCCGTTTCAGCCTCGATCTCTACAGCCGCTTCCAGGCTGGGATGAACCCGGCTCCCCAGAGCGAGAATGACTGCATCTTCACCGTCGCGCAGCAACTCGCCTTCGCCCAAGGGCAACGGCTCGGGACTTTCCGCCGGAGTCGCACCAACACCTACGCCACGGGGATAGCGCAAGGCAACCGGTCCGTCATGGGCCATGGCCGTTGCCAGCATCTGCGCCAACTCTGCCTCATCCTTGGGCGCCATACTCACCAGATTGGGAATATGACGCAGCAGGGAAATATCAAAAGCTCCATGGTGAGTGGGACCGTCTTCCCCCACCAAACCACCACGATCCAGACACAAAGTCACAGGCAGGTTCTGCAGACAGACATCGTGAACGATCTGATCGTAAGAGCGCTGCATGAAGGTCGAATAAATCGCCACCACGGGCTTGAACCCCTGGGTAGCGAGGCCTGCGGCAAAGGTCACCGCATGCTGTTCACAGATGCCCACGTCAATGAATCGGTCAGGAAAACGATCCGCGAATTTATTCAGGCCCGTGCCTTCGGGCATGGCGGCTGTGATAGCCACAATGCGTTCGTCCGTCTCAGCCTGCCGGATCAAGGTCTCGCCAAAGACATCTGTATAGGAAGCCAGGGCGCAGGGGCCAAACTTCTTGGCTTCACCGGTTTCCGGCTCAAAACAGCCCACACCGTGGAAATAGGTCGGATTGGTCTCAGCAGGCTCATAGCCTTTGCCCTTCTGGGTCAACACGTGCACCAGAATGGGGCCTTTGAGTTCGCGAACCTGCTGGAAAACACCAGCCAGACCATCGATATTATGCCCATCAAATGGCCCGAGATAGTTGAACCTGAAGGCCTCGAACAACATCCCCGGAGTAAAGAAGTGCTTAAAGGCTTCTTCGGATTTGCGGGCATACTCGGCCAAGTCGCCACCGATCTTGGGAACGTGCTTGAGCAGCGATTCGACATCCTTCTTGAAACGCACCATCCAACTCTTGGTCAGATTTCTGGAGAAGAACTGCGAGAGTGCTCCCACATTGCGCGAGATGGACATCTCGTTATCATTGAGGACCACCACAAGGTCAGAGCCCAAATCACCAGCCTGGTTCAGCCCTTCATAGGCCAATCCCGCGGTCATGGAGCCATCACCGATCACGGCAACAACCTTGTTGTCCTTGCCCGCCAGGTCACGAGCCTTGGCCATGCCCACAGCAGCGGAAATGGATGTGGACGAATGGCCGACACCAAAATGGTCGTAACGGCTTTCACTCATCTTGGGAAAACCGCTCACTCCGCCCATGGTCCGCAACGTACCGAAATTCGCAGCGCGACCGGTCAGCAACTTGTAGCCGTAGGCCTGATGGCCGACATCCCAAACGACTTTGTCCTCTGCAGGATCAAAGACCTTGAGCAAAGCCAGGGTCAACTCAACCACGCCCAGCGACGGTGCCAGATGGCCACCGTTGGCGGCTACGGTGTCGATGATCACCTCGCGCATTTCCGCAGCCAGCGTCACCAACTGCTTGGAATCCAGATCCTGCACATCCGCCGGGCACTTCAGGCCCTGCAAAATGCCTTGGGAATCATTGTCGATACTCATTGATACTCGTCCCTGAATGCTACGGTGCAAATACTATCGCCCTCAGTACCCGCTCAAGCGGGTTGGGCCTTCACTCAACTAGCTGGTTCGCTGTACGATATACGCAGCCAGATGGCGCAGGAAGTCGGCCTGTGCTCCGGAATAATTCTTGATTTCCAAATTGGCCGTGGCAGCCACCTGCACGGCGAGATTCTTGCTCTCTTCCAGGCCGATCATGGAGGGATACGTATTCTTACCCTGCTCCTGATCGCTGCCCACGGGCTTGCCAAGCTCTTTTTCGTCGCCAACCACATCCAGGATGTCATCCGCAATCTGGAAGGCCATGCCAACATTCTTGCCCCATTCCATGGCAGCTTTCATGTCGTCCTCATCGCCGCCCCCCAGAATGCAACCGGACAAACAAGACGCTGTAATCAGCGCCCCGGTCTTCAGGGCATGCATCTGCTGCAATTCCTGAAGTTCAACTCCGTCCTTTCCCGTCAGGTCCATATCGATCTGCTGGCCGCCAACCATACCGTTGGAACCCGCGCCATAAGCCATGATGGACGCGGCCTGAAGCACACGCTCCGCCGGGACATCACTGACATTGAGCATCATGCCGAAGGCTTCGGTCAGAAGCGCGTCGCCAGCCAAAATGGCAGTGGCCTCGCCATAGACCTTATGGTTGGTGGGCTTGCCACGCCTGAGATCATCATCATCCATGGCAGGCAAATCGTCGTGGATCAACGAGTAGGTATGGATGCACTCGATAGCCGCAGCAAAGGGCATGACCTTGGCAGACTCGATGCCCGCAATCTCGGCCCAGATCAGGCACAGCACCGGGCGCAGGCGCTTGCCCCCCGCCATCAGGCTGTACTCCATGGCCTCCTGAAGTCTGGGGGTAATGCCCCGATCCTTCAGGCAGGTCTCCAAGTATTTCTCAACGCCAGCCGCATAGTTGGCCAACGTCTTTTTTACATCAACATCAGACATCATCTTCCTCCGTACGGAAATCCTTGAGCTTGCCATCCGTGAGCAGCTTGACCTCGTTGCGGGCCTTCTCCAACTGTTCTCGGCACGAGCCTGCCAGCTCCACGCCTTCCTTGAACAGGGTGACGCCGTCTTCCAGCGCCAGCTCACCAGCTTCCAATGACTCCACGATTTTTTGCAGCCGCGCCAAGCGCGTTTCAAAATCCTGTTTCTTCTTTGCCATATTCTTCGTCCTCAAAAACATGTCTCGGGACAGTCATACACAAAATCAACCATTCCTGCCGCCACAGTCGCCGCAGCTCACATCGCAGATCCATTTTATGGGTCGCTAAAAACGCCCTCCTATGGAGTAATCCTGCCTTCGATCAACGGCATGGGGTCCACATACTGCCCCAATACCGACAGTCCAAAATGCAGATGTGGGCCGGTAACGCGGCCTGTGGAGCCGACTTTGCCCAATACCTGACCGGCAGACACGAACTGCCCTTCCGCCACATCAATGGCGGACAGGTGGCAGTATACGCTAACCACCCCCAGCCCGTGGTCAACATAAACCACATTGCCGGAAAAATAATGACTCCCCGTCAGGACAACTTCACCCGGAGCAACAGCCTTGATCGGCGTGCCTTTCTTGCCCCGAAAGTCCACCCCGGCATGCGGCTTGCGCGGCTCACCATTGAAAATACGCCGCAAGCCGTAGGTGCTGGAAATTCCACCAGGGATCGGACGCAGGAACTGCCCGTTCCAGAATCGCTCCGGGGAGATGTCCGCCATGGCTTTCTTGACCCGTGCCTTCTCACGATAATGGCGGTCCAGCTGCGCCTGACTCAGGTTGACCATCTTTTTAGCCACTTTCAGGCGCTGCTCCGCAAATTTGCGCGACGTGATGCGTACAGCACGAGTCAACTCGCGCGGGCCATCGGAGCCTTGGATGCTGGCCTTGACCTGACCAATTCCAGGCTTGGCCATGGAGCCGGTTCCCAGCATGGCCAAAGCCACCCAGGCTCCTGCTTCACTGCGCACCGTAGCATCGACGGTCATAGGACCCCAGAACAGGCGCACAATCTCCACAGGTTCATCGGAAACGACACGCACATAAAACGGCTCGCCCTGCGAGACCTTATCCGGGCATTCCAACCGCACTCCAGCCCAAACGGCAGAGGTCATCGTCAGCAACATCAACAACAGGCACAGAGCGGCCCGGAATATAAACATCAATCGTCCTTATTGATTCGTGTCACATCAGCACCAAGGTGCCCATCACGTACGCGGATTTCCAGCGCATCACCGGGAGCCACCTCGTCCACGCTGCGTAGATAACGTCCGGTTCTGGCACTTCGCACCAGCCCATAGCCCCGTTCAAGGGGTTTCTCCGGGTCCAAAGCCATCAGAGTGGCCGAAGCCACAGCCAGGTCCCGATCAATGCCACGCAGCCGCCCTTCCATGGCCATGGCCAGACGCCCGGCCAGACCGTCCAGCCCAGCAACCTCGCGTTCCATGGTCTGCGGACCATACGCAGCCAGCAGGCCGCGTCCGGCCTCATCCAAAGCCGTGGCACGCCCCTCGTAAAAAGCATTCCAGGCCCGAGTCAAATCGCGAGCTGCGACGTCAAATCGTTCTCGCCAGCGGTCCACCTGCCGCACCGGAGACAACCAGGCCAGAGCACGTTCTTCAGCGCGCAAGGCCCGTTCCCGTCCGGAGACAAGCCCCTGTCCCGCCCGCAGCAGAGCAAGTTCCAGTCCATCAAGGCGCTGCATCAATTCGCGCCGTTCAGGCCAAAGCATCTGAGCGGCATGGCTGGGCGTGGCTGCACGGGCATCGGCGACGTAATCGGCAATGGTCACATCGACTTCGTGTCCGACTCCAGACAGCACCGGCAACGTGGCCCGGTGAATGGCATCGGCCACGGGCTCCGTATTGAAGGCCCACAGGTCCTCGATGGAACCGCCGCCACGAATCAACACCGCGACATCAGCCCAGCCCTGTTCACAGACATCATCCAGAGCCGCGGCAATCTGCGCCGGAGCCCGATCACCCTGCACCAGGGAAGGGTGGATTCGAATCTCGCAACCCGCTCCACGCCCGTCCGCTATGCGCAGAAAATCCTGAATTGCGGCTCCCGTTGGAGCGGTAATCACTGCCACGCGCTTGGGCGCAGTTGGCAGTCGCATCTTGCGATCCTCAGCGAAATATCCCTTGGCCTGCAATTTGGCCTTCATGGCCTCAAACTGAAGATACAGCTGGCCCACGCCCTCTTCCTGCACAAACTCGGCAACCAGCTGGTAGGTTCCGCGTGGCTCATAAACATTCAAGCGTCCGGCCACCAAAACCTGCATGCCATCGTCAACGTCTGGCACAAAGCCATGTTCCAGCACCTCACCGGTTGCCGGGTCCACGCCCCCAGCTTCGATCTCGCGCCGGGAATTCCTGAACCAGACCACGGACAGCTGAGCGCGGTCATCCTTCAAGGTGAAATAGAGATGCCCGCTGGGTGGCCGCGTGACACCGCTGACCTGCCCCCGAACCCAGATGAAAGGGAACTGGCTCTCCAGCACGTCCTTGACCGCGCCGGTCAGTTCGGTGACCTCGAAGATATGGGGCACGGGACTACTCCGCCGCCACTGTCGCGCCAGCACCAATCATCACCGCCCCGGCGCTGCGGTTGGCGATCTTCCAGATTCGCGTAGTGCGGATCGCGCCGCGTCCACGAGCAGCAAGCCACGCGTATCCGACAGGAATCACAAACACGATGGGACAGATGACGGCAATGACCGTTGCTGCGTCCGTGGATGTCAGCACCGTCAAATCGATGAACGCAGGCAGAAAACCGCAGTAGAAGGCAATGGCCTTGGGGTTGCCCAGCGAAACACACATGCCCCCCAAAAAGTAACGGCCACCGGCCCGGGCCGGTGGAGCTGTCACATTTTCGCAGGGAGGCTTGGCCGTCCAGGCCTTGAACCCCATCCAGATCAGATACGCGGCCCCTACATACCGCAGCACGATGAACCCATCACCCAGTTGCGAGGCCACCCAGCCCAGGCCGAACATGGCCATGAGCAGATAGATCATGTCGCCCAACACCTGCCCGGTGATCCACATCACGGCGGGCCCCAGACCACGCGACAGGGCCTGGGCCACCACGGCCATGATGCCGGGACCGGGAATAAGGGCAAACAATGCGGTGGCCCCGGCCAAGGCGATGAGTCCTTCAACAGTCATGGCTACCTGCAGGAATCCAGGTCAGCATCACCATCGGTCAGGCCCCAACCACACCACACATCGCGGCGCCAGGCCACGAAATCGCGCTCGAAGTTATCCAGTCCAAGCTCGATCTTCTCGCCAGTACGGCGGTCCTTGCATTCCACGATGCCGTTCTTGACCCCCTTGCCGCCCACAACGATCTGAATGGGATAGCCCACCAGATCGGCGTCCTTGAACTTTACGCCAGGACGCTCGATTCGGTCGTCCAACAGGGTATCGGCCCCGGAGGCCTCGATGATGTTGTAGATTTCCTCGGCCTTGCCCAGAATCTCTTCCTTCTTGGGGTCCAGACAGAGCACAATGGCTTCAAACGGAGCAACCGGCGGCGGAAACACGATACCGTTCTCGTCATGATTCTGCTCGATGCAGGAAGCCACCACACGGGACACGCCGATGCCGTAGCACCCCATGATCATCAGCTGTTCCTTGCCGTTCTGATCCAGGAACTTGGCGTCCATGGCCTCGGAATACTTGGTCCCCAGTTTGAAGACATGGCCGACCTCGATACCCTTGGGCATGGTCAACTGGCCACCGCAGCGCGGACAGGGATCGTCCTCGGTGATGACGCGCAGGTCGGCGTACTGGACTTCGGCTTCCACGTCGCGGGCAAGGTTGAGGTGGCGCAGATGGGTGTCGGCCTTGTTGGCACCGACAACAAAGTCCGTTGCGCCCTTGATCTCGTTATCCGCCAGGATGCGTGAAACCTTGAGCCCCACAGGCCCGGCAAAGCCCACGGGAGCGCCGGTCCATTCCTGAACCTGCTCGGGGCTGGCCATGGTCAGTTCAGCACAGTCCAGGGCATTCTTGAATTTGATATCGTTCAGTTCGCGATCACCACGCACAAGCGCTGCCACGGCCTCGCCGTCGGCGTCAAAGAGCAAGGTCTTGATGACCTGCATCTTGTGCACGTTCAGGAACTTGGCCACTTCCTCGACGGTATGCGTCTCGGGAGTCGCCACTTCGACCATCATCGGGCCTTCATCCAGGCAGGGTTTGACCTCGCCGGTCACCTCGGCTTTCTCCAGGTTAGCCGCATACTCGCAGGCCGAACACACGGCAATGGTGTCCTCACCGGTTTCGGCCAGGACCATGAACTCGTGGGAGAAGCTGCCACCAATGGAGCCGGAATCGGCCTCCACCGGGCGGAAGGTCAGGCCCAGGCGCTCGAAAATAGCGCTGTAGGCGGCATACATGGCCTTGTAGCTGGCCTCGGCCCCGGCGTCGTCTGCATCAAATGAATAGGCATCCTTCATCACGAATTCGCGGCCACGCATCAGGCCGAAGCGCGGGCGAATCTCGTCGCGGAATTTACTTTGGACCTGATACAGGTTGATGGGCAACTGCTTGTAGGAATTGACCTCGCCACGTACCAGATCAGTCACGACCTCTTCATGCGTGGGTCCGAGACAGTAGTCCCGGCCATGGCGGTCCTTGATGCGCAAGAGTTCCTTGCCGTAGAACTGCCAGCGGCCAGTCTCTTCCCAGAGATCACCTGGCTGGACCATGGGCATGGAAATCTCCTGTGCCCCGGCGCGATTCATTTCCTCGCGCACGATGGTCGCCACCTTGTTCAGGCTGCGAAGCCCCATGGGCAGATAGGTGTAAATGCCCGAAGTCAGCTTACGGATCATACCCGCGCGGATAAGCAATTTGTGACTGATGACCTCGGCATCCGCCGGGGCTTCCTTCAACGTGGGCACATACAGGTTGCTGTAACGCATCTATGAATTCTCCTTTCTCAGTTCTTCGAGAAATATGTCCAGTTCATTCAAAAATTCAGGCAGCAGGTTCTCTTCACCCTTGATCTTACGCACCACCTCTCCCTTGCGGAAGATGATGCCCATGCCCCGCCCGCCGGCAATGCCGATATCGGCCTCGCGAGCCTCTCCGGGGCCATTGACCACGCACCCCATGACGGCCACGGTAAAAACCTCGGTCACCGGGCGCAGGTGGCGCTCCACCTCTTCAGCCAGTTGTATCAACCCGATCTCCGTGCGTCCGCATGTGGGGCACGAGACAATCTCCGGGCCACGGGCACGCAGATTCAATGAACGCAAAATCTCCCAGGCCACATCCATCTCGGTCACGGGATCGCCCGTCAGCGAGACTCGTAGTGTATCACCGATGCCCTCATAGAGCAGTACGCCCAGCCCCACAGAGGACTTCACCGTACCCCGTCCCGGAGTTCCGGCCTCGGTCACACCGATGTGCAGCGGGTAATCACAGCGCCCGGCCAGCAGGCGATACGCCGCGATTGTGGCGGGCACCGACGATGACTTGAGCGAAATCTTGGTATCGAAAAAATCCCGTTCCTCCAGCAATCGCACGTGCTCCATGGCACTTTCCACCATGGCCTCGGGCGTGGGGCCACCGAACTTCTTCAAGAGCTTCTTGTCCACGGACCCGGAGTTGACTCCGATGCGAATCGGGGCACCGCAGGCCTTGGCCGCAGCCACAACCTTGTCCACAGGCTCGGCCCCGCCGATATTACCAGGGTTGATGCGCAGTCCATCCACGCCAGCATCCAGCGCCATCAGGGCCAGACGATGGTCGAAATGAATATCCGCAATCAGCGGCACGGGGGAAGCCTTGCGAATGGGGCCAATGGCCCGGGCCGCGTCCTCATCCAGCACGGCAAGGCGCACGATCTCGCATCCGGCTTCAGCCAGAGCGGTCACCTGAGCCACGGTGGCCTCAACGTCACGGGTGTCGGTGTTGGTCATGGATTGAACCACCACCGGGGCGTCTCCGCCAATAGCCACATGCCCTATGTTCAGGGTACGGGTCTTGCGCCGCGCGGGGCGGTATGGGTCGTCAATTAGGTGTGCGGTCATGGGTCCTCGTCTCTATTCTACTAAAGAGAGGATTAGTTATCCCATTTCGCCACTCAAGCCAAGGGCACAGAAGGCCCCAAAGGCGCTTTAAACAAGAGAACACTAAGAAATTGCAGCCCTGAGAGCTGTTCTAGAAATAGCCGAGACTGTGCAGCGTATCCATCATGGATTCCTTGTCCTGGTCGCGCCCGGAGCGCTCGCCCTGCCCTGTTCCGGGAAGAACTGTACAGGGCATGCACCCCAGTGAGCGATAACCCTGCTGATACAAAGGGCAAACCGGAAGACCACGATCCATGATAAAGGACCAGACGTCCATCTCGCTGAAATGCAGAAGAGGATGCAGGCGCAAATGAGCAGGCTCGGCAACGGCCTCCACCGCCGGGCGCATGGCTCGGGAAGGATGCTCGTCCGCTCGAATACCGGTCAGGAGCAACTGTATTCCGGTCTCCTTGATGGCTCGATTCAGAGGCAGAACCTTCAAATCATGGCAGCAGGCTGCCTTGTCATGGGCAACTGGATAGCCTGCCATATCCACCTCGGGCCGGGCGATGGTCAACTGCACATCCCACTCACGGGCCAAGGCGTCACGAAAGGCAACCACCTGCGGAAACTTGCAGCCCGTATCAATGGAGATGGCCCGCAGCGACGCGCCCGGAGCCAGCTCAGCCAGCCGTTCACGCACCAGATGCAGCACAAGAGTTGAGTCCTTGCCCCCAGTCCAGGCCACAGCCAGACCATCCGGCCCCACTGCAGCAATAGCGGAATCAACACATGCCACGACCTCGGCAATCTTGCCATCCAGCGTCGGACCACCAGGGTCGGGTGAGTAGAGCTCAGATATGATCCGTTTATGATTTTCCATAAGGTATCTCCCCGGAGTTGTTGCCGGGTGGGCATCGAATACGGCAGCCAGCCCCTGATGGCAACCGACCGCCCCAAGGAAATTTGCGTTTTTCTCAAAAACCGCTTGACGAACAGGGGCTGTTTGCATAGAAACCAACTCCTCGACGACGTGGGCCCGTAGCTCAGCTGGATAGAGTGCCTGGCTACGAACCAGTAGGTCGCAGGTTCGAATCCTGCCGGGCCCACCACGATAATAATAGGCTCCTGGAGAAATCCGGGAGCCTTTCTTGTTTCATTCCCGGAATACGAGCGAACCCACAACTCCTGCCCCCCATTATGAAATCCACATAATTAGCCTCATCTGTGCTTGACGAACAGGGGCTGGTTGCATAGAAACCAATCCCTCGACGACGTGGGCCCGTAGCTCAGCTGGATAGAGTGCCTGGCTACGAACCAGTAGGTCGCAGGTTCGAATCCTGCCGGGCCCACCACGATAATAATAGGCTCCTGGAGAAATCCAGGAGCCTTTTTCTTTGCCGCGTTCTTTATGACCTCTTGCTCATAGCTGCACAGCGCAACTTCACTGCACATCCGACTTCAGCCGTGTTTGACGAAAGTCCCTTCCTGAAATTCCCGAAAGGCCAACTCCAATTCCTGCTGTGTGTTCATGACAATAGGACCACGCCAGGCGATGGGTTCTTTCAACGGTTTGCCCGACACCAGCAGGAACCGCAACGAGTCGTCAGCGGCAGATAATGCCAACTCATCACCATCATCAAACAGGACCAGCATCCGGTTCTTCACCGGAGAGCCATTGACACTGCCTTGTCCACCAATGACATAGACGAAGGCGGTGTGCCCCCGCGGCACGGAATGCACAAACTCGACTCCGGTGGGCACAGTGCAATCAAGATACTCAGGGTCAATGACGACATCTGCGACCGGACCACCAACCCCATCAACGTTTCCGGCAATGACCTTGATGACGGTGCCATCGGTCTGGACCACCTCGGGAATCTCCACTGCCGTGATGCCCCGATACCGGGGGGCCATCATCTTGTCGACAGCGGGCAAATTGGCCCAAAGCTGAAACCCGAGCATGGCGCCACTCTCGTCGCCCTTGGGCATCTCCTGATGAATGATGCCGCTGCCCGCCGTCATCCACTGCACATCACCAGTGCCAATTGTTCCCTTGTTGCCAAGGCTGTCACCATGCTCCACCTCGCCTCCAAGGACATAGGTGATGGTCTCGATGCCACGGTGCGGATGCCAGGGAAATCCTTTGATGTAGTCCTCGGGTTTCTCGGCTCGGAAATCGTCCATCATCAGAAAGGGGTCGAACAGGGAGGCCTCGTAATAGCCAAAAACCCTGCGCAGACGAACCCCGGCCCCTTCGGTCACTGGCTCTCCCTCGAAAATCTGTTTGATCTCACGCCTCATACGTCCTCCAGACATTTGCAAAACCTTACCCCAAAACACAACGAGGAAACAGTCTCAACGAGCGACACCGTTCCTCATCCATTTTCGAGCAACTTTCTCGTTGGCCCACGCCATATTTTGTGCTTCAATATCAAGATAATGCAGTCCCCAAAGGAAGCCACCAGGATGAACTCACGCCAGACCAAACACATCAGCATCGCACACCGCCATGGAGTCCGAGCAGACATTCTCCTGATATGGCCGCTTTTGCTCCTCTCCCTGTTCTTCAGCGCCACGCCCGCCCTGGCCCAAACCAGCTACAAGACCCTGGTCACGCCCGATTACAAACATCTGCTGATCCTGCATTCCCAAGGTCAGGGCAGCGCAAGCGTGGAAGGGGTCAACCAGGGCCTGAGTTTCGTCCTGAACAAAAACGACTTCCGCGTCCTGCGGCGCGTTGAGCATATGGATATGGGCGGTAATGCCTCGGCCCGCTATCTGGAACTGCTGGAAGAATTGTTGACCATCAAATACCAAGGCGCACAGTTCGACGGCATCATCACCTCGGGCATCCCCGCACTGAACATGGCCGCGCGCTTGAAAAGCAGGCTCTTCCCGGACACCGTGCTCATTGCAGCGGGCATCGACATCTCAGGCAGCCTGCCCGAAGATATGAGCGGAATCCATATCGTGACCGACGAACCGCCCCATGCTCTGACCTTGCGCATGGCCCTCAAACATCACCCAGGCACCAAACGAATTCTGGTCATCAACCGACCTGCCACGGGAGCCCCGGAAGTGGGAACTGCCCTGAGCCTTGAACTGGGGAATCTCTCCGAGCAATACAAAATCAGATTCATCCCCAATACCGATCTCAACGGCATGGAGATCGCCCTCTCCGGTGCCGGTGCCAAAGACGTGGTATATCTGGCGGACTATGCCCGCACCCAAGATAACGGACTGGATTTGTCCTACCGAGACATGCGCCGACTGGCCTACACCTGCAAGGTGCCCATCTACACCTCTCGCGCGCAGTTCATGGGCACGGGGGTATTGGGAGGCTACCTGTCCTCCTGGAGCGAACAAGGGAAGCGATCTGCATGGTTGCTTCTGGGGCACTGGCGCGGACAATATATCCGCAAGATCGACACCAGCCCCAACACAGCCGTGCGGATACAATTCGACCACAACGCCCTCAAGCGTTTTGGCATTACTCCAGCCGAGCAGTCCGGCAAACCACAGGTCATCAACCAACCGGAAACCACTCTGGACACCATCCGCAAAATCATGGACATCCGCTATGTCGGTGCGGTGTTCTTCCTGCTGATCATCCTCATGGTGCTGATCAACAGACGCAGGATTCGAGAGACCAAAAAAAGACTCGCCAAATCCAAAAATAAATAGCTACCCGATTGGCATCCGTTGCCAATCGCCCTAATACACACAAATCCACTCAACTTTTTTATCCATTGAGTACCCAAGGGGTTAGGCTCAATGCGAGACCTTCTGCATCAGTGAAGGGGATTGCAGTTTTTCGCCCATTCATGTTTACTCGATAAGTAAGGGGACATGTCTGGTCGGCCTGTCGCATTGTCGATCAGCGCCCTGTCCAGAAGGGCGGCAACAGCACATGGTGTCGGTCTCCGCAGCAAGATGCATGCGCTTCTCAACAATTACTTGCCATCTACGCCATGAGCCAAGGACAGCATACGATGACCACATCCTCCACTCAGCCTCCCTCTACAACGGAAGCAGCGAACCGCCCCATTCGCCTGGGACAGGGCAACCCCGAGCTTCTGCTCAAGGTGCTGCTGGACAACATGCCCTCCGCTGTTTTCTGGAAGGATACCAATCATGTTTACCAGGGCTGCAACCACAAATTTGCCTCCATGGCGGGCTTTGATAGCCCTGAGGAACTGATCGGCAAGTCGGACCACGACATGCCGTGGAGTAATTCGGGCATCAACGAATGCATTACCAGTGACCGGCAAGTCATTGAACTCGGTCAGGAAATGCACTTGGTGGAAGAATTATGCACCCCGGATGGAGAAACCCTGTGGGTCGAAGCAGGGAAGTCCCCCATCTTCGACTCGCAAGGTACCCTCATCGGTGTCCTCGGTACACTGATCAACATCACGGAACGCCGAAAAGCCGAAATGGCTCTGGCTGAGGCCAACGCCAAACTTGAGCACATGGCAATGGTCGATGGCCTGACCTCCATCCCCAACCGCCGTTGTTTTGACGAAGCCCTCGAGCAGGAATGGTTCCGCGCCAAGCGTGAACAGACATCCCTGGCGCTGATCTTCTTCGACGTCGATCAATTCAAGGAATTCAACGACACGTACGGCCATCTAGCTGGAGACAAGGCGCTCACCGCCATCGCCACCACCATACATCAGGCCGTCAGGCGTCCGGCAGACCTTGCCGCACGCTATGGCGGGGAAGAATTCGCCGTCATCCTCCAGAATACGGACACTGAAGGGGCTCAACATGTGGCCCGACAGATCCTGGATGCTGTGCGGGAACTGAAAATCCCTCATGCCACCGGAGTGGAAGGCTATGGCATCGTAACTCTCAGTGCGGGAGTTGCCAGCCTCCGACCTCACACGCCAGCCTCCAACAATGACCCGTTGGAATTTGCAGATCAAGCTCTCTACACTGCCAAGGACCTGATCGGCCTCGCCGACAGAGCGCTTTACGCCGCCAAGAAAAACGGGCGGGCTCGCTGCGAGATTTCTCCTCTCCAATCCTGACCGCTCTTCCGACTTCATTCTCTCATTTTCTTTGCATGCTTTCCCGGCGGTTTCCTTCACCTCGACTGGAGGAAACCAGCTATTTTCACGAAGCCCCCTTGCTCCCTTCGCCACAAGCTGGTAACTTTAGAAGAATCGGATAATCCCCCCGACTGGCAAGGTGAAACGGCATTTCTCCGCCGTAAAAACTATCAGTTACTGCAACCGGTTGAGACAGGCCAAGGCAGCGCCATGAACGTCACGTACAAACCCATTCTCTTCGACGAAGGCACGGCTCGCGCCATTCCCCACAGTTTCTTCAACGAACTGTTCGATGGACGCGCAGCATTCCCCATGCACGCCGGAAAATCCCTGAACTGTGCTTTGGCATTCATCCGAGGGCCGGAACAGGACATCTACACGCTGACTGGCCTGCAATGCATGCGTATCAATTTCAATGAACGCGGCACCCCGGCAACCTGGCACATGTCAATACTCCCTCTGGCAAATCCCTGCCAGTTGGTCGAAGGCAACACCCCCACACCCAGTGGAGCCAAAATCCGCAGAGAACCCCACTTCTGGTTCCCCGACACAGGCGACTTGCGCCTTATCACCCAAACCCTGATAAACCAATACGCACCTCGAAAGAAGCGCTTCATCCTGCATGCAAGGCTGCACCCCACACCCTCGGTCCTGCCACCCTCCATCGCTCCTCAATACACAATGCAGCTTCGCGCAGCGCACTGATTCATCCCTTTCACGCCCCTTAAACTCTTTTTGCCCCGTCGCACTTGTGCGGCGGGGCCTGTACTGCTATGCACATGAAATAGCTCAATGATAGTACCCGGAAAGGATGGAGGGGGATGCCATAATGCCGGAAGGAATCACCGTCACTGTCAGCTATCTGTTCCGCCCGGGAATGGAGATTATCGGCAGGCAGGAACTGGAAGAATTTAGCGCCGCCAACCGAACCTCTGACGGGTGCAAGAGTATCGCCATTCATCGAGACCTCAAAAATGCAGCCAGCTACATGACTGTCTCCAAGTGGGAAAGTCTGGACCACTTCATGAAGCTGCTGAATGAACCACACATCAAGAGCTATGCCGACAAAAGCAAAAAACTTCTGGTCGAGCCATTCAAGGTCCAGATCTGGGAAGAAATAATCAACGAATAAGCCATCTCAATCCTCCGGTCTCATCCCGGACGAGTGGCTACACTGAATACACCCATGCCCCCGGAGCAACCCCCGGGACACGATGGGGCATTGGAGTTGACAATGAAATACGCAGGCTCTAACGAAGCCGCAGCTCAACGGGTCAAACGCAATATCGCGCGAGCCAAAGGCTCGATCCGTAAGAAGGAATATCTCAAGGCCATCAAGGAAGCCAAACTGGCTTTCGAAGCCAGACCAGACTGCAATGGGCTCTACGGACAGCAGCGAGTCGAAATCGACTTCATGCTGGAAGACTTCTGCAACACCTTCAGCGCCAACAAAGGCATCCTTGAGTTGCTGGACCGCTTCCGTATCAGACACAAACCCTTCATCGCCTACAACCGCGGCGCCGTTACTGAGATTGTCACCAAGCTGGATATATTGAGTACACGTCTGGCCGACCACCTTGCCGAAGGCGAAAAGCGCCTGCAAGCCCAGCATGAAAGGGACAAGAAATACTGGATCACCAAAGGACGGCATTGTCTGCAGCGCGGTGAACTGCCTCTGGGCCGTTCACACCTGCGCAGGGCGGCCGAAGAATTCGGCAACGAGCAGGGAGTTCTTACAGAAATAGCTGAGATGCTGCTTGAAAAGGACCTGCTCAGCGACGCAGCAGAGCTGTTGGCCCAGGCCCGGGAGCTGTTTCCCTCTGACCAACGGGCTTACACCCTCGGCGTTCGGGCACATATGACTCAAGCCGAATGGGACAAGGCCGAGGAAATCTATCTCCAGGCACTCAAGGTCTTTGGCAACCACGCCATCACCCTGCTCAACCTGGCCCGACTGTATATGAAATGGAACAAGCGGGACAAAGCCTGGGAATATGCGCGCATGGCTTTGGAAAAGAATCCCAACCTGGAAGAAGCCCAGGAAATCATGAACAAGGCCGGCTAGGTACACCCTGCATCATCCGGCCACAAAAATTGACACCGGATGACGCACCCCGTGCGTTTCATCAGGACACCAACGGAACTTTCATGGATCTCAAGGCGACACTCAAGCGCGCGGCCAATCTGTCCCGCGAAAACGACTGCGACATGGTTGTGGGAGACGACGGAACCGGGGAATGGATCATCATGCCTCTGGACGACCCACGCTCGGATTCTCTGGCTCCAGGCATCATCGTAGACAAGGGTGGCATCCGCTATCCTGAAGACATTGACACCGCCAACAATCTCATGAGGCAGGGACGATAACCTTCATCCGGCCGACTCTCCAAAGGCAGGCACATAACAGACAGCAATAAGACTGCCACGTTCTGAGCACCCGCTACATCATCGACAATTTCTTGTCGGCCAACTTCAATCGCTTGGCAGTGATGCGATAGATATGCACCATCAAGGGAAAAACGACCTGCAGAGGCAGGTTGTTCAACGCGGTGACGTGTAATCTGAACAGGATACAGTCCTCCCTGGTTACGGCGTCGGCAGACCGCTTTTCATGGAGCATGGCACCCATCTCGCCCAACAGTTCACCCTGACAGACCTCGCCCAAAGCCGTGGTTCCCTTGCGGACCTCGACACACCCCTTGATCAGAACAAAGAAGTCATGACCAAGCTCGCCGTCACGCATCAGTACTGTCCCCTTGGGGCAGCCCAGCCAGGAGCCTCCTCTGGCCACAGTCGTCAGGTCACCGTCATTTTTGAATACATCGAAAAACGGAATCGTTCTCAAGCTGGCATAATCAGCCCTCTCTGGAACGTTAATCACATATTTCGTGAGATCTTCACTGCCAGTCATGAGCCCTCCCCGCATAAATAAGAGTCCGCTTTTGTTCGACATACCCCATTTGAGTGCGGCATGCATCACAAAAGCTGGCCAGGCTCGTCGCAAAGCACATTAAATTCCTGTGTTGCAAGCGAATGTCGCTTGATTTCTTGAACAAAAAAAGCAAAAGTCTGCTCTTTCCAACCCAAGCCCGCTTTTGCCAATGAATATTGCACGCGCCATTTCCACCGAATACGCCCCCGCGGATCGTTGTCCAGCAGAGGAAATCCTCAGTTGTCGACTGCAGTTGAACAACGCGGAGGCCACGGCTATTCTCGACGCAATGCCCTCGCAGGTGATGCTCATCAATCGTCACCGCCAGATCGTCTTTGCCAACAAGGCACTCAAGGCAACCTTGGGCCTTGAAGCCGCAGCGTCCCTGATGGGAATGCGTCCTGGCGAAGCCATGAGCTGTGCCTTCGTCAAGTTCGCCAAGGGCGGTTGCGGCACCTCAAAATTCTGTAGCGAATGCGGTGCTGTCCAGGCCATGATCGAGGCCATTGACGGTGTTCCCGCCACAGAGGAATTTCACCTGCTTCAGGAAAAGAGCACTGGAATCAGCGGGCAGGATCTTCGTGTCACGGCAGAGCCATTGACCCTATCTGGGCAGAATCTGGTCCTGTTTACCGTCGATGACATCTCGGACCGCAACCGACGGCGCTACCTTGAGCGAATCTTCTTCCATGACATCATCAACACCGCTGGCGGAGCCATGGGCATGGCCGAAGTGTTGTTTGAGGAATCGGGCCCCACTGAACGCGAGGATTTGCAAATCCTGATGCAGGCATTGATTCACCTTGTGGAGGAAATCGAAAGCCAGCGCACCCTGCTCGCCGCCGAAAACGAAGACCTTGTCGTGCACGCCGGGTCGGTTGACTGCCACCAGATGATCGACCGCCTGACCCGTAAGCTGGGCCGTTACCGGGAAGCCAATCAGAAGCATCTTGTCGTGGCAGAAGGACTTCCGCCTCACACCATCGAGGCCGATGCAGCGCTTCTGGGCCGAGTCATAGGCAACATGATCAAAAACGCTCTGGAAGCCTGCACTGCAGACATGACCATCACCGTGGGCTATGAGGTCGAAGCCGAACAGGTCACCTTCTGGGTCCACAACCCCACCTACATCCCGCCCCAGGCACAAAAACAAATCTTTCGCCCTTCGTTCTCCACCAAGGGAACGGACAGGGGACTTGGAACCTTCAGCATGCGCCTGCTGACTCAGAACTACCTCAAGGGCAGGATTTCCTTCAGCACCAGTAAGGATTCGGGCACAACCTTCTATGCTCAAATCCCCAACGCCAACTCCACGGCCTGACGAAACCAAAAATGGGCCAACGCCCATCAGGAGTTGACCCATTCTCGATCATAGAAATTACAATTCGAACTAATCTCTTTCGATCGCTTCGGCTGGGCAGGAGTCGATTGCTTCTTCAACACAATCCGCATCACTGTCAGGCGCAATCACAACAGCCTTATCCCCGTCATCATTCATCGCGAAAACATCCGGGCACAATTCCACGCACGATTCGCAACCCATGCAATCGTCATTGATGATAATGGCCATAATGCAACCTCCGTAAATAAGGTTAATATTGAGACTTGGACGAATTTATAAATGAATCCCAATTCTTTTGCCAGCGGAATTTGAATTCCCAACCAGTAGTTATCATTCCTTGTGCACACAGGGGTTTTTACCGCACAACCCTATCAACCTTTCCAACCCTCTTGACACAGTGCCTCCCCCCGGATAACGTTTACCCAATCAAAATATTCGCCGCCATTCGCGGAATTATCACTGCACATCGGGCACCCTGCCTATTGGAGAAGACTTGATGCAAGTCCTGTTGGTCGAGGACGAAATTGTCACCAGAGAAAGCGCACGAATCACCCTGGAAAGCTTGGGGTATGGAGTCACCGCTGTGGGAGACGGAGACGAAGCCTTGAAAGCCTTTGCGCAACAGGACTTCGATGTTGTGGTCATGGATATCAAGATGCCCGTAATGGATGGTTTGGAGGCCACGCGCCGTATCAGGTCTAGTCAGGGCGGACAGTCCGCTGTGCCCATCATTGCACTCACTGGCTTCAGCCCGCGGGAACTCCCAAATATTCAGGATGCGGGCATCAATGCCTTCATTGAAAAGCCCTTCGAGTTTAACAATCTGATTAAGACCATCCGCTCCTTCGCCGCTTAAATCCGTTTTTTTTCTCAATCCCCCCTTAAGTCTTTCTATTGCCCTGCCGATAACAAGAGGAAGGCGTGATTCTTTACCCGCCGGCCAAGGAGGGGAGAACGCACATGACAAACTTCACGGACATGTCCGCCGTTGGCGGCGTGAGTGCCGCCAGCACCTTCAGCATGGCGGCCGACAAAGAGACGTTTGGAGCCCAAGTGGTCACCAAGACCCTTGACTACATGAACTCAAGCCCTTCTTCCGGAAGCACGAGTGCTAACTACGACTTCCAGAAAAGCGTCCTGAGTGCGGTATACACCGGCACGGGAACTCTTCTGGATTCTGTGGGCTGATCAGGCCGGCCTCGCCCGAGAGTACGCCTTTCACGTAAAAGCCCCGCACCGGTCAATCCGGTACGGGGCTTTTCGAGTCGATCATTTTGACCTGAGCCACACTTTATGCGAAATCAAAACGCGCAGCCTGTTATATTGGTTGCCCTTTTTCACACACAAAGCCACACAGGAGCTCCACCATGCACCGTCTTGCACTCATTGCCCTTGCAGCCGCCCTGCTCATGCTGACCGCCTGCGGCCCGAACATGGGATGGGTCAACAAGGAACTCTCCCCGCAGCATCAGAAAATCAATCTTGAAAACTGCGAATGGAGCGCCACCCACAAAGACAATGGCGACGGAACGCATACCCTGGTCGATCCCACTGATGCAGAATTCGATGCCAGCGTGGAACAGTGCATGAAAGACAAGGGATACACCTGGAAAGAAGTGGATTAGCAGACCACTCAACGCTCGCGGGCATGGACCAGCCATGCCCGGAGGCTACTGGACGTCAGTATCAGTTTCATCTTCGGAAAGTTCAAGCAGGCCCTTGTCTGCCGCGTAATGCAGAAACTCTGATATTGCCTCTTCACCATCGGAGAACAGGCCCAACACCTCTTCCTTGGAACGTCCGGCAACCTTGGACGTCACAAAATCCTTAAGGCCAAGAGCTGTCGCAATCTTGACCAGATCGGCATAATGCTCCTCGCTATGGAACAGCGCAAACAGGCCGCCCTCCAAACGGGGAAGCAACTCATCCATATCCAATGACGCGAGATCCATGATCTCATCCGACATTTCGCACTCCTTTGCGACATTCTATTTCCATGGCGGACTCCCGGACGTTCCGAGTTATCCGCCGTCTTCACCATCTTCACTATAGCCACCCGTGCCCCAAGGCGTCAAAGCCGATTCCGCAAGATCAGACAAGACCCCAGCCCCGTTGCCGGTCATCCTTCCCGAAACATCAAACGGGAGGAACCCGCCATGAACAACATTCCCTTTCAAAACGCATGCGTAGCTGCAACAGACGCGACCCGCCCCATCTGTGAGCTGGAGTGGAACGCCCACCCTGCTTTCGAGGGCGTCCATATCAAGGACCTGATCACCGGAGCTGACACCGGTGGTCGGCTGTCGTGCCACCTGGTGCGCGTGGCCCCTGGCTGCTGCCTGAAAGAACACGATCATCCCACCCAAACGGAATTGCACCAGGTCGCAGCCGGCCAAGGGACATGCATGATTCAGGAAAAGAAGGTTGCCTATCACCCGGGGGAAATGGCAATCATTCCGCAAGGCGAACGTCACAGTGTCATGGCCGGAGAACACGGTCTGACTCTGGTGGCGACATTCAGCCCCCCGCTGAAATAATCACCGCCCCAACCTGGAGGACCATGCCCGAGGACAGCATCCATATTACTCCTGTCCCGGACCAGAAGGTTACTGCCGTCCTGGGCAACCACCTGCGTGGTCATTTTCCCCGCCATGCTCATCATTCATTGGTGCTGGGCATGGTGGATTCAGGTGTGCGGCGCATTGAAATGGGAAGGAGCGCCTTCCTCGTCCATCCCGGTGAGCTCTTTGTCATCCCCCCACAACAAGGGCATCGCTGCACAAGTGAAAATCATCAGCCCCATACCTACAGGGTGTTGTGCCTACCTCCAGACACAGTACCTGTGCTGAAACATCTACCCACACCGCTGGTTGAAAGCCCTGAAGCCAGCGAGTTGTTCCAGTGCTACTTCAAGCTTATCCCCCCGGAGCCGCACTCATTGCCTGAACGGGAACAGATCATTTCCGAATTGCTGCTCGCGGTGGTTACCCATTGCCAACCAACTCCATTCCCACCAGAACAGCAGCGCCCACTGCACCCGGGAATTCTGGCAGCCATGACAGCCATCGCCAAAACGCCATCAGCAGAACATTCTCTGGATGATCTGGCGCAGATCGCCTGTCTGAGCAAATTCCACCTCCAGCGATTGTTCGTCACCCAGACGGGCATGTCCCCTGCCGACTACAGACTTCAATGCCGCATCAGCCGCGCTCTGCACCTAATCGTCTCGGGAACTCCCTTGACAGAGGCTGGCTTGGCCTGTGGGTTTGCCGACCAAAGCCACTTCACCCGGGCCTTTCGTCACGCCGTAGGAGTCCCTCCCGGTCGTTTCCTGCACCATAATCCGCCCGAACCATCTTCCAAGGGATGACAAACAGTCCCGCATGCCTATACTCATGGTTACGCCACAAGCGAATCGCCTGACGCGACCACTCTGGCAGACCATCAAGGAGACACCCGTACAGTGACCAAAAAGCAGCCCCCGAATAGCCTGATTCATGAGAAGAGTCCCTACCTGCAACAGCATGCCCACAACCCTGTGGACTGGAAGCCTTGGGGCCCCGAGGCTTTTGAAATCGCACGGCGCGAAGACAAGCCCGTGCTGCTCTCCATCGGCTACTCCACCTGCCACTGGTGTCACGTCATGGAACGTGAATCCTTCGAGGATGACGAGGTCGCCACGGCCTTGAACGAAACTTTTGTCTGCATCAAGGCCGACCGCGAGGAACGACCCGATGTGGATGCCGTCTACATGACCGCCTGCCAAATGATTACAGGACGCGGGGGCTGGCCCCTGACCGCCCTGCTGACGCCGGACGGCCTGCCTTTTCTGGCAGGGACATACCTACCGCCCCGCAACCGTTTCGGAACAACGGGCCTGCTGGAACTGACCCGCGCCATAGGTGAACACTGGGCCGGAGACCGGGCCAAGCTCCTGGAAAACTCGGACCAGATGCGCCAGCACCTGGCAGACTACTATGCCGATAGCGCCAAGGGCGGAAGCCCCCTTGATGGCAACGTTTCGGCCCTGGCCGAACAGGGGCTTTCCAAACGCTATGATGTCCGCCTCGGTGGCTTCAGCGAAGCACCCAAATTCCCAACGCCTTTCAATCTGACCTTCCTGCTTGGTCGCTACGCCGCAAGCGGTGATGAGCGCCTGCTGGAAATGGTTCGCCACACCCTGACCCGAATGCGCCTTGGTGGACTTTTCGACCACGTGGGATTCGGCTTTCATCGCTACTCCACCGACGAACGCTGGCTGGTTCCTCATTTCGAAAAGATGCTCTATGACCAAGCCGGAATTGCCACGGCCTGCCTTGAACTCCACCGGGTTTCGGGCAATGCGTTCCTGGCGCAGACAGCGCACGAAATCTTTGAATATGTCCTGCGCGATCTGGCCCACCCAGAAGGGGGCTTCTTTGCCGCCGAAGACGCGGACAGCGAGGGCGAGGAAGGATTATTCTATCTCTGGAAGGCCCAGGAGCTTATCGATATCCTTGGCGTGGACGAAGCAGGTCCACTCTCCACGCTATTCCGGGTTGAGACCCATGGCAACTTCCGGGATGAATCAACGAAGCAGCCCACAGGCCTGAACATCCTGCATCTGCGCAACCCGCTGGAAGGGACTGACGGAGAGCGTTGGGAGCAGAATCGCAAGAAGCTGTTCGAGGTTCGTGAGCAACGCATCCGCCCCCATCGCGATGAAAAGATTCTGGCAGACTGGAACGGCCAGATGATTGCAACCCTGGCGCTGGGAGCCTCCATTCTCAATGAACAGACGTACGCCGAGGCCGCTGCCCGTGCCGCAGACTTCGTACTGCAAAAAATGTGTGATGCCTCCGGCAATCTGCTGCACCGATGGGTGGATGGCGAAGCCGCTGCACCCGGCACGGCCGAGGATCATGCCTTCATGATTCAAGGGCTGCTCCAACTGCATCGCACAACAGGAGACTCCGCCCGACTCGAACAGGCAGTGGCACTCCAGACCGCCATGGACTCAACATTCCTCGACCAAAAAGGCGGAGGCTATTTCCTGTCGCAACCCGATGCATTGCTGCCTGTTCGTCCCAAGGAACTGCACGACGGCCCTGCCCCTTCTGCCAATTCCCAGGCCCTGCACAATCTGCTTGATCTGGCCGAACTGACTGGAAACAAGGCCTGGCGACAACAGGCACAGACCCTGTCCAATGCCTTTGCTGACAACGTCCGCAACCAACCCGGAGCCTATACGCATTTCCTGGCGGGTATGGACAGATTGCTTGCCATCGAGAGCTAACGTCCTACGCCAACCTCCGAAAATCCTGATGCAAAAGGGACTTGACGGCACGTCCTGCTGGATGTAGCAATACATTTCATCTGATTAATCGATTGTATGGAGACCCCGATGCACCGCACGATCACCACTTCCCTAACTTCCGCCGTACAGGGCGTAGTAAGCGTAGTAGTAATCGTATGCGTCGTACACGACGTTGCGTTGTAGCGGGTAGTCCCAGGGACACAGACAGATTGACCACCCCCGCCGGCGCAACCGGCGGGGGTTTTTCATTTCTCAAAGCAAACCTCCACCGGCCACCCAAGCGGACAACCATGGAGGCAGAATCATGAAACGTATGACAGGCGCAGAGGCCACCATTCGGCTCTTGGAACGCCAAGGCATTCACATCATCCCAGGAATTCCCGGGGGAACCAACCTTCCCCTGTACGACGCCCTCTCCCACAGCGAACAGATCCGTCACGTCCTGGCACGCCACGAGCAAGGCGCGGGGTTTATGGCTCAGGGCATGGCCCGCACCAGCGGCACTCCCCAGGTCTTCATGGCCACCTCAGGTCCTGGAGCAACCAATACCCTCACAGCCCTGGCCGATGCCAAGCTCGACTCCGTGCCCATCATCTGCATTACCGGGCAAGTGCCAACATCCATGATCGGTAGTGACGCCTTTCAGGAAGTGGATATCTACGGCATGAGCATCCCTGCCACCAAACACAATTTTCTGGTCCGCTCGGCCGAGGAACTGCTCACCGTCATCCCCGAAGCCTTCCGCATCGCTGCCTCCGACAGACCCGGCCCGGTGCTCATCGACATCCCCAAGGATGTCCAGACCGCAATGCTTGAATTCGAGCAATGGCCCGAACCCGGTAAGCCCAACCCGCTGCCACCCTTCAGCTGGGATGACATCGAAAAGGCCGCAAAGATGATCAACGCAGCCCAACGCCCGTTCCTGTACATCGGCGGTGGCGTGGTCCAGTCCGGCGCCTCGGAACTGGCCCGCGCCCTGGCGGAAAAGACCTCCATCCCCGTGGCCACGACCCTGATGGGCCTTGGCGCACTGCCCTCCGATCATCCGCTCTGCCTGGGAATGCTCGGCATGCACGCCGCCCCCTGCACCAACCTGTTGCTGGAAGAAAGCGACCTGCTCATCGCCCTTGGTGTGCGGTTTGATGATCGCGCCACGGGCAAGGCCGATCAGTTCTGTCCCGGTGCGCAGATTCTGCATGTGGACATCGACCCTGGAGAGCTGGACAAGATCAAGACTCCACTTCTGGGAATCACCGCAGATGCCAAACAGGTTCTGGAATCATTACTGCCCATGGTGGAGAAACGCCCGCGCCGCCAGTGGTCAGAGCGGGTCAGCCGCCTGCGCCACAGCCACCCCCTGGATCTGCCCCGCGCCGATGACATCATGGCCCCTTACGGCATTATCCAGGCCGTTTCAAAACTGATGGAAGATGATGACATTATCACCACGGATGTCGGCCAGCATCAGATGCGCACGGCACAGGCTTACCCTTTCCGCCGTCCCGGCCGCTGGCTGACCTCTGGCGGACTCGGTACCATGGGCTTCGGACTGCCGGCAGCCATCGGTGCATCCCTGGCCGAGCCGGAACGTACCGTGGTCTGCTTCTCCGGCGACGGCAGCCTGATGATGAACATCCAGGAACTGGCCACAGCCGCAGAGCACAGGACCAACGTCAAAATCGTGCTGACCAACAACAATGCCCTGGGCCTGGTCCAACAGCAGCAGGAGTTGTTCTACGGCAATCGCCTGTTTGCCTCGGACTACAAGCACAGCCCGGATTTTGCCGCCATTGCCCGCGGATTCGGGCTGCCCGCCGTTGACCTGGACGGTCATCCCGATCCTGAAGGAGAATTGAAACGCATCTTCTCGGAACAGGGCCCCTGCCTGATTCATCTGCCCGTTAACGCCTCGGACGGGGTGTATCCCATGGTGCCTCCGGGCGCTGCCAACCGCGAAATGATCGGAGGTGCCGAACATGCCTGCATCTAAAACTACATCCCCCAAAACCGTGCTGGAACTGCATGTGAACAACCATCCCGGGGTCATGAGCCATGTCTGCGGGCTGTTCTCCCGCCGGGCCTACAATGTCGAAGGTATTGCCTGCCTGCCGGAAGGCGGCGGGGAGACCAGCCGCATCTGGCTGCTGGTGGAAGACAGCAATCGACTGAACCAGATGGTGACCCAGGTCACCAAGCTTCAGGACGTGCACCGGGTAAATCGACATCCCGGCAACCATCAGGTCTTTGGACAGCTACGGGACATCATGACCAGTTGATGACGAAGCCATGCGCTGCACATGCAAAAAAGGGGAGCCTAGGCTCCCCTTTTTTCACTCTCGAATGAGCGCTGGCAAAAGAGGGCCGGACTGGCGGGGCTTGCCCACCAGTTGGGGAATGAAGCGGTTAAAAAGCAGGACGAACGGCACGCTCGCCACAAGGCTCAGCGCTGTAAAAACAACACCGGCACCGAATACGAGCCAAGCTCCACCCTCGAATGTGCGCATGAACCAATCGGCAAAGGGACCATTAATATAATGGTAGAAAACGCCATTCAGACAGAATAAAATGAGCACGTTGCGCCCCATGAACAGCAACCAGCGGGCTGGAAAAGTGAGACGCGCCAGATACAGCAGCGCCAACGAACCGGCCAGAGCGGTCACCGTAAAGAGCAGCCAGTTGCCATGGGCACCAAGAACAACGACCACTGCCTGAAAAAGCCTGAACGGTCCTTGGTTCAAATCGAAAGTCAACATCACCGCAGCGATGCAGGCCAGCACGCCAAAGACCAGCACAGGACGCGGAACATTTCCCAGCAGGAATTCCCGCCGCCGCAGAAACACTCCCACAAGATAGAAGGCGGCCATGACCGGAGCCTCGTTCACAATCCAGAAATTCTTGCCTTCCATAAGAAACGGGATCCTCTGATTCAGCCAGAGCCCACCCAGCAGGCAGACCACAACCACTGCGAATAGCCCAGCAGTCCCAGCCACAAGCCGCGCCCAGGCACGATGCATAATCTCTACAACCACCAGACAGGCCATGAACCACAGCGGGATATTGAACACAGGAAAGCCCATGGCCGTGGCAATAAGGCCTTTGGCATAGCCCTTGGCAGAGGAGAGATCCACGACCACATAATGGCCAGGAAAAATAAGACTCATGAGGGCCAGAAGAAGGCTGAAAAATACATATGGAGCGAGGCGTGACGCTGCCATCTGGCGCAGGAAACGGCCTACCGGCAAGGTGGACTTGGCCGGCGCAACCACGAAACCGGCAAGCAGGAAGAAAAACGGCATATGGAATGAATAAATGAATTTGTAATGCAGCGCTGCAGTAGGATCCTTGAGATACATGATGCGTTCGATAATATGGCCATAATAGACAAGGACGATTCCATAGAATCGGGCAATGTCTGGCATCGAAAGCCTTTGCCGGGGGATATCATCTGTATTCTTCATTCGTCCGCGTTAGCAGCAGCGCAAAAAAAAGACAACGTAAGGAAACATCTTTGGGAGTGATCAGTAAGTTCTGCCAGAACTATTTCCTTCAATCTGACATTGACTAAGCACTTGTCCTGAAGGCCAGGAGTTCTGGACGCACCCGCCCAAGGAAGGAGACGGCAAAGGCCACCACAACACCCTCGGCGACCATCACCGGCACATGCGCAGCGAACAATGCCCCGGCCGCAGCAAGGAAACCATCTCCGGCCAAAGCCAAGGAACCGGCGGTCAGTGCGGCGGACAGCGTAACGGACAAGGCGCCGCACAGAAAGCCACCAATGGTCCGGGCGCGCCCGCCTCGTTCCATCAGACCTCTGAACAGCATCCCGCATAACACGGCTGGAGCAGCCATATTGAAAGTATTGACCCCCAACACGGTGATTCCACCGAATTGAAACAACAGGGCCTGCAAGGCCAATCCCACGAGAATGGCGGGAAACGCCGCCCAGCCCAACACGGCCCCGAGCAGACCGTTCATGATCAGATGCGCACTGGCCACGCCCACAGGCACATGAATCAGCGAGGCCACAAAAAACGCAGCCGAAAGGATAGCTACGGTCATCAAACGATCATAGTCGAGCTTCCTGAGTCCCAGCCAGGTCCCGGCAACGGCCAGCACCGCACCGCCCCCGAGAACCGGGGCCGTAAGTACACCTTCTGAAATATGCATTGCGTCTCCTTGAGATGGGCGTTGATTACACGAAATTGAACATCGTGTCACGAAATTAGCTTTTGCAAAGAACCACACTCCATTTCCAACATGCCTTGCGCCAATGTCTTATCCTTGGTATTTTCGTCCCAAATGCAGATGGCTAACCCGATGCATCGCATTATGCGGTGAGGAGGTTCACGATGAAACGGTTGCTTATACTCCTGTCCCTCATATTTCTTGGCGTGATGTTCGTCATGCCGCTTTCGGCTGCTGACGCACCCAAGGATCCAATCACGATGATGATGCCCGAAGGAAGCAAGACAACCAAGCCGCCTGTCATCTTCCCACACGCCAACCATGCCGCGCTGGACTGTACAGCCTGCCACCACACCTGGGACGGCGAGGCTGAAATCAAGACATGCAAGAGCGCAGGTTGCCACGATGATGTCACGGTCAAGAAGGGCGACAAGTCCTATTATCTGACCTACCACAAGCCGGGCAAGCAGAGCTGTTTGGGCTGTCATAAGGCCCTGAAAAAGGAAAAGGCTGAAAAATATGGCCCCACAAAGTGCAAGGGCTGCCACATCAAGGAATAAGCCTCGCACGACGTCATAAATCTTCAGGAGGGCCTTCGGGTCCTCCTTTTTTTACAACCACCGGGAATCATTGCCACCTGAGACGCACTTGGGTACACAAAGCTGGAAAGGCTCGATTGAATCGGGATACACAAGTGCAATTTCACTCCACAGAGTTCATCCGGGCCGCACTTTCTGATACAGATAACGAAATAGAAAAAATAATCACAGCCAGCGCAAGGAGCCCCCCATGCCCGGCAAGAAGAAAACATCAAGCAAAAGAGCCCCCTCGAAAAAAAAGACGGCGCTGGCTCCAGACACAAGCATCGCGACCCTAGGCAAGGCCAAAATTCCCTCGCCCATGCCCTACTGCCGATTCGTGGACCACGACGCCAAGGTAGACATCCATGTGCGTGAGGAACTCGACCCGAATCAGGACGAATCCCTGAGGCTGTACTTCGAAAAAGCCGGCCCTCGCGAACACACGTACTTCGATCCCTCCAAGACAAAATGTGCCATCGTGACCTGTGGGGGCCTGTGCCCCGGCATCAACGACGTCATCAGGGCCATCGTCATGGAAGCGCATCACAACTACAATGTGGCCGCAACTCTGGGTATTCGCTTCGGATTGGAAGGTTTCATGCCTGAGTTCGGGCATAATATCTGGGAAATGACACCCCACGATGTTTCCAATATTCATCTTTTTGGTGGCACCATCCTGGGATCATCACGTGGGCATCAGCCTCCCGAAGGGATCGTGGATGCACTGGAACGTATGAACATCTCCGTAGTCTTCTGCATTGGCGGGGATGGCACCATGAAAGCTGCCCAAAAAGTGCAACTGGAATGCGAAGCGCGCAACCTCAAGATTTCCGTCATTGGTATCCCCAAGACCATCGATAACGACATCAATTTCGTTTTCCAGTCCTTTGGCTTCGATTCTGCTGTGGACGCCGCCACCCAGGCCGTACAATGCGCCCACACCGAAGCCACCGGTGCATACAATGGTGTGGGCATGGTCAAGCTCATGGGGCGCGAATCCGGATTCATCGCCGCCCAAACCACCCTGGCCCAGCGCGAGGTCAACTTCGTTCTTGTACCCGAAGCCCCCCTGGAACTCTACGGCCCAAAGGGAATCATCCCTGCACTGGCCAGACGAATCCAGCAGCGTCACCACGCCGTGATCGTCGTTGCCGAAGGTGCGGGCCAGGACCTCTGCAAGGCCAATGGGCAGACCGATGCCTCGGGCAACGTCATGCTCGGCGACATCTGCTCCATCCTCAGAGAGGAAATCAAGAAATACTTCAAGGAACAGGGCATTCCCTTCACCCTGAAGTTCATCGATCCCAGCTATATCATCCGCTCGATCCCTGCCAACGCCAACGATCGGGTCTATTGCGGATTCCTGGGGCAGCACGCGGTACACGCAGCCATGGCCGGTAAGACGGGCATGGTTGTCAGTAAAATGCGCGGGCACTACATTCATCTACCGCTGTCTCTGGTCACGGCCAAACGCCGCAAGCTGGAGATCAATTCCGACTACTGGCGCGCGGTCATGGAGACCACCGGCCAGTTGGCCTATCGCGAACGGGATGGGGAACGCATCGACATCTGCGACTGAAGCAGACCGAGGCCTCAGGTCCGGATCGGTTCTTCGGAATGACCATTGAGGTGAAGCACATGAAGCGCCCTCCCGTAGGGCCCGCAGCCTTTGCCGGCACATTCAGATCTCTGTGCAGGCAATCGAATCAGGCTGCCCACGCTCACAGCCCCCCGTGCTATACACACAACACTTCTTGCCTACTGGTGACCAGATGCACTCACTCACTTCCGATGCCGCACGCCACACCATTATCGACCGCCGCGAAGGCCACTATCTGAGTTTCCCCGATCTTTGGCGCACGCCCGACGGCGAACTGCTGTGTGCATACCGCGAGGCTGACGAGCATGTCCCCAACAGGCGGCGACTCCTGCTCTCGCGCAGCATGGACGGTGGAGCAAGCTGGACTCCACCACAGCAACTGCATCCGACTCAGGGCCATTGTCCCCGGTTCAGCCAGCCAAGAGCCAAGGAACTGATCCTCATCGACGATGCCGCCCGCCTGCTCTACCGCAGTCATGATCAGGGCCGGACCTGGACGGAGGGCAAACATGCCGGGATGCCCTATGGCATCCCGGACCGAGTCATGGCCCTTCCCGATGGTTCCTGGCTCAGCACAGCCCATCGTCACGAGGGAGAGCACAATCCCATCGCCGGGCAGAAACCGGCAACACAAGGGGTCTTCCGCTCACAGGACCACGGAGCGAACTGGGAAAAAATTGCGACCCTCGGTGGTGACCCCAACCTCGTCTTATGCGAAGCGTCCATGACCCGGCTCCCGGATGGGCGCATCCTGGCGCTATTACGGGAAAACAGTCAGGTCTTCGAGCCGATGTATTTCACCTTCTCCAGCGACGACGGCAGGACATGGAGTGCTCCTGAAGCGAGTATGCTGATCGGGCATCGCCCCACCTTGGGACTGACCCGGGACAAGCGACTCCTCGTGACATATCGTAATCGGGGACCTGCCGGAGGAACGGTCGCGTGGTTGGGAGATATAGCTGATCTGGAAGGTTTTGCTGTCCACTCATCGGTGCAGCATGGCCCTGAGCCAGAATTGACCACCGAAGGGCTGTTGCTCAAAACATCCGACCACTCTCGCCCCATCTACGCGCTGTACCCACTGACCAACCCTATCCAGGCCCGGGCCACCCTTGAAGCCAGGGTCAAAGCAACAGGCGCTGGAGGGCTGATGCGCCTGGGGATCGCCTGGCAGATTACTGAAACGGCCATGTCCCCCTTGCTACCACCAGAGGAGCACGAAGGCGCAGAAGATGTTCCCCGGGATTTATCCATCCCGCTTCCCCACGACCAATTCAATACGATCCGTCTGGAATACAACCGGGGATGCCTGGAGGTATTGGTCAACGATGAACAACGCGCCACGCTGAATTTACCGGCAGCACACGTCCGCCGACGGATGATACTGGTAGGGGCCAACCCCTCGGGGGAAGGAACCAGCAAGTGGCAACAAATCCGGCAAATGAATATTGAGCCTGACACTCAAAAAACGTATGTATGGGATTGGGAATCAGCCTTGGGCCAGCCCGACGCCCGAGTCAGAGAGCAGGTGCTGGAACTGGCCGCGGACCCACGAGCGGCCTGGTGTGATTATGGCTATTCGGGCTGGGCGGAAACAGAAAACAACTCCTTTGTCTGTGCCTACCACCACGGAGGTGGTGACACACCGGGGTACGAACCGGGCAAAACTTCCTTTGTTCGTGCCACCCGCTTTGGCGGCTCTGATTTTGAACGATAAAAGGCCAATCTTCCCGCCAACGCAAGCTTGAGAGACATAAAGCTCCCATTCCACCGGCCACGGAACGGGACCCAGAAAATCAAGGAGAAGGAAACACGATGTTCCGTCGCCTCCTGCTGACACTTGTCTGCGTCATGTTTCTCGCCACCACCGCTCTCCCGGCTCTGGGGCAGGAGCGAGATCACGGCGTCCGTCTGGTGGCTTTCGGCAGCGAGGAGATGGCCTTCATCCGGCTTCCCGGAGGCAAATTCGTCTGGCCTAAATCCGAAGTCCTGGGAGGCGACCGCCCACGGATCATCCTTGACTTTCCAGGGATCAACGGCTGGGACGAAGCCTATCTGCCCACTGGCGGGGGGACATCATTCGCCGCATCCGGACCTTCCTGCATGCTGATGAAAAACGCCTACGGGTTGTGCTGGATCTCGCGGGACCGCCACAGCGCTATGCCATCAGCCTGAGTTATGACACAGCATCCAATGGTTCCGAGATCACGGTATCAGCTATTCCCATCAGCCGTTGATCTTGATACGAGCCAGTATTCGGCAATCATTGCTATCGCAACAACACAAATCAATCAGATCCTGATTGTAAGAACACCCCGTATTTCTGGACCGACCAAACATGACCGACATTCTCCTCGAAATCCTTCGTTCCATATTGATGTTTCTGATCTGCATCACACTGGCAACGGCCAATAAACAGCGTGCGGAAATAACCAGACCCAATTGGAAACTGCTCATGGCTGGCATGTGGCTGGTCTTTCTGGGCACCTTATTCGATATCACGGACAATTATCCCCAGCTTAATCGATGGGTTCTAATCGGTGATACCCCGGCTCAGGCTTTCATGGAAAAAGTAGTCTGCTATCTTGGCGGACTTAGTCTCATTGCCTGGGGAGCCATCAAATGGTTGCCTCTGCTCACGGAACTCGAGCAAAATGAAGCCAATCTCGCCCAACTGGAAAAACGTTATCGCACGGTCACGACCATGACTTCGGACTTTGCCTTCACCGCCACAGTTCACCCAAACGACCTGCTCAAGCTAAGTTGGCTTGAAGGACCTTTCGAAGATATCGTGGGCTATAGCCTGGATGAAATTCCGACATCCGAGCAATGGCACCTGTTCCTGCACCCCGAGGATCTTCCCAGGGTCAAAGATCATGCCCGACATGTAATCAGAGGAAATCCCGTCGAATTCGAATGCCGAATCATCACCAAAACCGGCCAACTCCGCCATCTTCATTATGTTGCCAAGCCGGTCCGTTGTTCTTCCACCAATGATGTCATCGAGGTCGTTGGAGCAGCCTCGGACATCACCCTGCGCAAACTGGCAGAAGAAAACATGACCAAGGCTCTGGATGAAAAACATATCCTGCTCCAAGAACTGCATCACCGGGTGAAAAACAACCTTCAGGTGGTCAACAGTCTTGTGGACATTGCAGCGCGCAACGTCACCGGTAATCAAACTCGCGAAGCCTTTCGGGATATTCAAGCCAAGCTACGCAGCATGTCTCTGGTTCATTCTCAACTCTATACGAGTCGGGACATGGGCAACGTACGCTTTGACGACTACGCCAAGTCATTGTGCAACGAACTGCAAAGCATGTTCAACGCCCACGAAATCCAATTCACTTACCTCCTGGATGAAATCAAACTGCCCATTGGCACGGCCATCCCGCTGGGACTTGTTCTGAACGAAGCTGTCACCAATGCCCTGAAGCACGCCCCCTCAGGGGACATCTCCGGAGCAATCACAATCCAACTCGAACAAACTCAGGGGAATGGCCTTACCCTGCGAGTCACTGACAACGGCCCTGGATTCCCATCGGAGATCGACCCAGCCTACAATAACGAGATCGGTCTGAAGCTCATGAACAATCTGGTGACCTATCAACTCCATGGGCATCTCCAACTTTCCAATGGTCAGGGCGCTTGTGTGGAAGCCAGAGTTCCACTCTCCTTATAATCACCATATTTTTCCTCCCGGTTTCCAACGCGTTGCATGGTCATCGTTGAATACTGCGGTTTCAGGCGTTGACATAGGCCTAGGGAGGACTAGACTTTACCCCATGAAATGGACACTCGCACTGCTTGTCACAGCAGTCATGATTCTGTTGCCGGATACCGAAGCCTGGGCCTGGGGCCCAGGGGTCCACTTGGCAGCAGGGAACTTTTTCCTCGCACGCCTGGATTGCATTGCCCCCGAGATTGCCCGCCTCCTGGCGGCCAACCCCGGAGCCTTTCTGTACGGCTGCCTATCCGCCGACATTTTCATTGGTAAAGGCTGCACAGTGCGCCCGGGACACAGCCACAACTGGAGCATCGGTCAGGGCCTGCTTGCCGCTGCGGACACGAACCGCACCAAAGCCTATGCCTATGGATATCTGGCTCATCTGGCGGCCGATACGGTTGCACACAATATCTACGTGCCCAACATGATGGGGCTCATGCCCGGAGGCGGCAAGATCAGCCACGTCTATGCAGAGATGCAGGCCGATCGAATGGTTCTGTGGGATCATAGACAGGCCGTGTCACTCTTCTCACGCCCGGAGCGGGAGACTGACCAGACACTGCGCACCACAATGGCCGCGTCACGATTGCCCTTCCTGGTCAAGAAAAGGGTGATGAAAAGTCACCTGGCCCTATGCGGCACCCACGAATACACAGGATCCCTCGACCTGGCGCACCGCCTCTTCAGGCGCAAAGGTGCCCGATCCTATTTTGGAGAAATGTTCGGGCTGACCTTGGACGCCGTAGGCGATTTCCTGACCCAGCCCGAAACATCCCCGGTCCTCAGCCAGGACCCCATAGGGAGTCAGGCTCTTTGGCGGGTCAAGCAACTCCAGCGCAAACGCCGCCGGTTATCTCGAAGATTGCCACAGGCCCAGATCGGGAACCTTTTCCCCGTAATGCCGGAGTTTTCATCCCTCCCGGACATCTATAGTTCCTGCCCAATTGCAGCCAGAACACTACGCTGCAGTTGACATCTGCACCGCCAGCGGCCAAGCTGCCAACTCAGCCTTCAAGACCAAAGACGAACATCCTATGCCTGAGACGATACGCACCCCTCTTTCGCGCCTCGCCAATTCAAAGGCCGCCCGCTACTTCCGCGCTTCACCGTTGCCGCACGCCACTGCGTCTGCATCGCTTGCCATCGCAGTTGCACTCGCCATGTGGGCCTTGGATCTGCAGCCCACCGACAGTCCCTGGACCACCATTCTCGGCATAAAAGCCATTGGTTGGCTCGGGTTGGCAGGCATCGCGCTCATGGACGGGTTCTCCAGATACCGTGAATATCGACGCATCAAGCACATGCTCTCCAGTCGGGGTTGGAACCGACGCATCTTCCTGCTTGTGGCTGGTTCCCGCTGCCAGCGCGACGCCGCAATGCAAGCCGCCCACGAAACAGGGCTTGGTCAGCGTGCGCAGAACCTGTTCAGAACCATGGGCTATCGCTGGTATCATCTGCTACCGGATGCCGTATTGCGCAATCCCCTGATGTTTTTCCACCCGCGCTTCCTGCGCAACTCCTTCCTGCCGGGCAAGTCTCTGACCCAGGCCCGCCGTAATGTCTCCACCTAGCAAACCCAACGATCCCTCACCCAAGTTCTAATTCCCAACAAACGGTCCCACACGAAAAAGCCCCACATCCAATGACGCGGGGCTTTACTGACCTTCAGACCGCAAGTACTAATCAAGCAGTCGTTTCTGGCCCTCGATGGCCTGTATCGGGGCAATGTCCTGAGTCACTTCCAAAACGCCCATATACCTGCCCTCTTCATCATGCACCGGGAAATAGCGGATCATGACCTTCATTCCACCCATATCGATCCAGAATTCCGCCTTGTCACGCGTGCCGTCCTTGAATCCCTGCACAATCTCACGCACGGTGCCCACACTTTTACCAGGGTGACATTTCTCGACCTTGCGTCCGATGACGGAACGAGTACGCGGAAAAATCTTTGGTTTGTCCAGTCTATTGAAATAGGCGACGGTGTCCTTGGCATCCACAAAGGTCACTTCAAAAGGCAGAGTTTCCATAATGCCATGCAGTTGCTCAATGGACAGGCCGGCAACCAGGGACTTTCGGACCTTCTCATCCTCGATTTCGGCGACCATGGCCGCATAATTCTCCTGAGCACCTTCCCCGTAGACCTGGACATCCAACGCCAAAAAACTCTCCAGCAGCACATCTGCGTCAGCTTCACTGAGGACTTTACGCCCCATGGGATAGAGAACATCATTTTCCTTCCAGATATGCTCGGCCCTGACCTTCAGGTAATCCAATCCTTCCTGCACAAACGTCCGTCGGGCCTCTGGAGCCACCCCCTTCAATCCATCCACGGATGCCGCCATTCTGCCGAGCAACTCACGCTCGGCCTCATGCTCCATAAGCATCACTCCAAGCGGGCCGCCCTCCACCGGAATACCGCGTTCCTGCATTTTGGGGAACAAAAACTGCTCTTCCTTCACGTTATGAATCCTGTCCCCGAACTCCAGCAGAAAATCCAGGGCACGCTTGAGCTGCAAAGAATCATGCCCGGCCTGTTCCACCAACTCCAGATTCGCCTTGAGCACCGCCATGGCGCGCTCAATCAGTTCGTGCTCTGCAATCAGAAAATGATCCCAACGAATGACGTCCTGCATAACAGTCCTCCCGGTCATAAAATCTCACAACCACCGCTATCACAATGAAATGACTTCTGGCTGTATTCCCAAAAAGGCCAAAATCATCACAGACAATACACCAGATATCGAATAGAGGACAAAAGAAAATGGATCAGATGCGAGCGGAGACCATGGTGAAGTTGTCACGTGCGCCAGAAGCCAGCGCCGTTGCAGCCAGCTCCAATATTGCCAGACGCAGGGGAACCCCTCCCACAAGCGTTCGTGTCATGGTGTCGTCAGCCACTTCACGATAGAGACCATCAGTACACACCAGCAGAACATCCCCCGCATCAAGTCGCAACTCCCCCCTGTCCGGCTCCAGGTCGGGACACCCGAGACATTGCTCCAGGGAATCCCTCTCCAGGTGCATTCTGGCCATGGCGGCAGTCACGTCACCCGTTTCGATCATGGTCCTCAAGGTACTGTGATCCCGAGTCACCAAGGTCGAAGTCGCATCTCGAAGGAGATAAAACCGGCTATCGCCAGCATGGATGTACACGGCCCGAAACGGGTCGGCATACACAGCCGTCAACGTTGTCCCCATGTGCCTCAATCGAGGGTTCTCCACCCGATGCAGATAAATTGATTCATTGGCTTTCGTCATGCAACGATTCAAGGCCAACTCAGGAGCAGCCTCCGCGTCGAACTCCCGAAAACTCTGGATGGCAAACCCAGCAGCCCTGGCTCCACCGTATTGCCCGCCAATACCATCGGCCACAGCAAGCAATACACCGCGCCCAACGTGGCGCACCAGAAACCTGTCCTCGTTATTGGACCTGACCCGTCCCACACGGCTGAGCCCAAAGGCTTCCAGATTCATCCTCGAATCAGACATCCTTGATCTCGGCAGTTCTCAACTCCACCCCCATGGCCTTGGCCCGGACCGAGAGTTCCTCCATGAGTTCGTTGACGCCACCCTGTACCTCTTCGGGATAGAACAGATACAATGAGGACATCTTGCGCCGGGTGCAAAGATCCTTTCCGTTCAGCAACGGGGTCAGTAATGCCCTGGCCTGTTCCATATCGCTGAAACGCTCACTCGGGTCCCTGCGGCAACAGGTGACAATGAACTCACGCAAAGGCTCAGGTAACTCGGGTACGGACAACAAGGGATCGGGGATATCCTGATTGCGATGCAACTGCATGAGTTCCGAACGGCTGCGCTCAGGATAGGGCCGCTGCCCGATGACCATTTCGTAGGCCATGATACCGGTGGAATACATATCCGCCAGATGATCGGTGGCGCACCCACCAACCTGCTCCGGGGCGGCGTACAAGGGTGTCCCCAAAATCCCCAATCCTTCATCAGCAGGAGTGCAGGCCAGCCCAAAATCAAGAATCTTGATCCGGTCACCGTCCTGAACAAAGACATTGGCGGGCTTGATATCGCGATGCACAACCCCCTGTTCATGGGCATAAGCCAGACCGGAACAAATCTGGACTAACATCGCCGCAGCGCGTTCTGCCGGGATTCGTCCGGTCCGCTCCAACACATCCCTAAGAGAAAATCCCTGCAAGGATTCCATAATGATGAACACCGTGCGGTAGAGTTCCTCGATATCGAAGACCTGCACGATATTCTGATGACGAAGCTTCGCGATGGTATTGGCTTCCTGCCGGAAGGTTCGCAAAAAAGCATGATTCATGGCCATGTCATGACGCATCATTTTGATGGCAACCGGCATGTCCAGAGCCTGATGCACCCCACGGTAGACGATACTCCACTCGCCCTTTCCCAACTGATGTCGGATCACGTACTTGGCCACAGTCCGGTCAGCAATAATCTGCGATGATTCGAAGCGGTTGGCCACCAATTCTGTCAAGAATATCAACAGATCAGGCTGTTCCTTGGCCAATCTGTCGAAATCGGACCGAGCCAACCGCCAAGCCGTCACATCCCCTTGGGCAACAGCACTGGCTGTACGAGGTTCCCCCGTCAACACGGCCATCTCACCGACCACATCCCCGGGGTGCAACATGGCCAGACCATGCACCACGCCATCCTTGATCACTTCGACCTGGCAATCTCCATATTGGAGGACAAACAGACTATCGCCAGCCTCACCCTGACGCACGAGGGTTTCCCCGTCAGCAAACCGTTTCCTCACCAGACAGTTGAGCAACCGACACGTGGCCTTTCGAGGGACACTCCCGAGCAGACTCATCCGCATCAGAAAATCAATATCCTCCGGCGGCAGGGACAGGCGCGCATTCAACTCATCAAATCCTTTGAAAGCCATGCCCCATAGCCGCGAATCATCAGTATCTGCCTCAGCTTCCCAGACCCGGCTACAGGGTCTGGCGCGCCAATCCTGGAGCTGATTATCAAAGAACTGCAATATACACTGCTGCGGGTCAGGAACGCCGTGTTCCGCCTCAACCATCACCCCTCCCGGGCTGACATTGAGTACATCCACGAAGGTGGGGACAGTGTCGGAGATCTCATCCCCATTGCCACCGACACGTAAAACAGCCAATCCGGGTGGGTCCAATGCAACCCGATCCTGATGCCGACGTTCATCATCGCTCATATTGCCCCTCCCAACCATCAATACTGCAATCACAACAGACAGAGCCCAAACACTAGCATAGCCCATCGATGAATTGAAGACAGCGCCAAGACCTCTTGGCGAAGACTCCAAGCCCAGGTAGGATGCCCCAACCTGAAACAGCACGGAGCAACCATGAAATCATACCGCAAGGAACTTTGGTTCGAAGTTCCCACCCGCCGGGCCTTAATCAATATTACCCCGGAAGTTCAGAGCTGCCTGGATGAATCAGGAATCAGCGAAGGCTTATGTCTGATCAACGCCATGCACATTACGGCCAGTGTCTTCATCAACGACGATGAATCCGGTCTGCATCATGACTACGAGGTCTGGCTGGAAAAACTTGCTCCGCACGAACCTGTCTCCCAGTACCGACACAACGGTTATGAAGACAATGCAGATGCACATATGAAACGTCAGATAATGGGGCGGGAAGTCGTGGTCGCCATCACGGACGGACAGCTGGATTTCGGAACATGGGAGCGCATTTTCTACGGTGAATTCGATGGACGTCGAAAAAAACGGGTGCTGGTGAAAATCATCGGTGAATAACCTTATTCCATCACCTGTTGCAGCGCCAACTCCAGAGTATCCAGAGACATGGGCTTGGGCACATAACCATCAACACCGGACTCCAGAATCCGTTCCCGGTCGCCACTCATGGCATGGGCCGACATGGCAATGATCGGAATGGTACTGCGGATTCCAGCCTTGCCGGAGCGAATGAGCCGAGTCACTTCCAGGCCATCAGTTCCCGGCATCTGGATATCCAGCAACACGCAATCAAATTGGCCATCTGTCAACGCCTTGATTGCGGCCTCGCCATGATCCACACAGGTGATGCGATGGCCCATCTTGCTCAGAAAATGTTCAACCGTAAATCGATTGACGGCATCATCCTCGGCAACCAGGATTCGCATCGGCTTGGAGGACTTATCCAACCCAAAGACAACCTCATCCGCTGACGATGGTTCCTTGCCCACGGCAACGGGCAGGGTCAAGTAGACGGTTGTCCCTTCCCCTTCCGTGCTCTCCACGGAAATCTCCCCAGCCATGAGTTCCATCAGGCGCCGAACAATGCCCAGCCCCAGCCCGGTGCCCTTGTAACGGCGGGCGTGAGCCCCATCCACTTGGGTGAAGGCCTCGAAGATGTTCTCTATTTGCGACTCGGGAATCCCGATACCAGTATCTGTCACAGACAGTAAAATAGTGACCTTGGCGGAGATCGTCACTCCAGGTAAGGGACTGACATTGACCTCCACCTTACCGGACTCGGTGAACTTCACGGCATTGCCCACAAGGTTGAACAAGACCTGCCTGAACCGGCTTTCGTCTGCAACGATGTAGCGGGGCACATCTGCATGGAAAACCGCAGCCAGGAGCAGCCCCTTCTCGTCTGCCGGAACACGAAAATTATCCAGAACCTGAGAAACAGTCCGCCTCAGATCGAATGAACTCTCCACGAGCCCCTGAGCTCCTGCCTCCAGTTTCGAGAAATCGAGCACATCGTTGATGAGGGTCAACAGACTCCTGCCCGTGGACAGTGCCGTACGGATATACTCCTGCTGCTCTTCATCGAGCGACGTCATCTGCATCAACTGAAGCATCCCGAAAATGCCATTCAAGGGGGTTCGCAGTTCGTGGCTCATATTCGCCAAAAACTCACCCTTGCTCTTGTTCGCGGCCTCGGCTGCCTCCTTGGCCAGCAACACTTCACGCTCTTCCTGCTTTCGCTCGCTGATATCCTGCGAGGAAATCCGCACTCCCTTGCCATGCTCACCACTTAAGGGGACACCATTCACCAAGCAAGTCAGTTTTCCTCCACTCAAAGCCTGCATCCCTACTTCCAATGGTCCAAAGGACTCACCCTCTACAGCAGAGCGGAGGGTTTGCCTGAAACGATCCTTGTCTTCAGGGCAAGCCAAAAAATCCACCGTCAACCGTTCCCTCTGCACCCTGGCGGGCAGATTGAATATCCTCACGGCACTCTTATTGGCGTAACCGATCTCCAATCCCTCACCTACTTCCAGAATTGGTGTGGGCAGCTTATCGGCCATATTTCTGAACCGTTCAGCATCAAGACGGAGTGCTTTTTCGGACTGCTTGCGAGGGGTAATATCCTGAGCCAGACAAATAAACCCGGCCAAGCCTGATGATTCATCAGTCAGACGTGCTCCGGAGATTGACAGCCAGGTCGGATCAGTACCCGAAGGAGCGGATTTCAACTCGAGGCCATGAAAATCCTGTCGGAACCACCCTTCCCGGACGATGGTCTCCCGTCCGCATCCACTGAAGGCAGCAAGGACCTGACAGACATTACGACCATAGAGCTCCGATTCCTCAGCCCCCAGCAACCTGCACGCGGCCTTATTGACCATTTCAATCCTCAAATCCGGTCCCAAGGCAATCAGCCCGTCGCTCATTTCCGCAATCAGATTCCCCAGATACTTGTTCACCGCTACAAGATCTCTTTCATAGCCTTGGATTTTATCCAGCATGGAATTGTAGCTGGAGGCCAGCATTCCCAATTCATCCTTTGAGGCCAACTCCGCGCGGCTGGTGAAATCGCCCTTGGCCGCGGCCCCCATTGCAGAAACAAGGCTCTGGAGCTGACGATCAAAACGACCAGAAATAAAATGGCCCCAAGCCATCACCACAAGTAATGAAAACAGGGCCACAAACAAGGCATAGTTCCGAATCTCGGCAGCAGGTTTCATGAACTCTGAATGTGGAATCCAGAGCAGGAGATTCCAATTCAACTCCGGCAGAGCCTTCTTAAACAGGACAAACCGCTCGCCTTCGATATCCACCAGTGAAGCCCGGGCAACTCCTTCGGGCAGATCGAAAAGTTTACGCGATTCGCTCACATTCAGCGAGAACATGGACTCCCTAATGGTACCAGAAAGCCTGGAGGCTCCACCCAAGAGGAGGTTGGCCAATGGAAGCCCTTCGGTGGAAAGAACAGTCAGATACCCGGGCAAAGGTAGGCCCATGCTCTGCACCTCCCCCAGAAAGTCGGACATCGGCGCATTGGCACACAGGAACCCGGCAAAGCGGTCAAAATAATCGTAACTCGCCACATAATAGCAAATATCATACTGGCCGGAGCCCATTTCGTCGGAAACCGGCAGGGTGCCGACCTTGCCCTTGTCCCGCATGCCTTCCCTGAAAAAGATCCTGCTGCCGTAGTACTGAAGTTCATCAGCACTCCTTGGGACCCTGATTTCCTCGGCCCCCTGTTCATCGAGGTAGGAAACATGCTTGAACTCATCGAGATTATGGGTAAAGACCTCTACAACCAGATGCTCACGGAATGTTCTTCCATACTCCTGCACGGCATCACTATGCACGACACGCTCAAAGGCTTGGACCTTCATGCGATGGCGAAGCACCATGTTTTCTCCAACACGTTCGATCAGGCCATCGACAACCAGAGCCTGATTGCTCTCTAAATACCTGATCATCAAAGCACTGGAGAAAGTCCCAAGCGCAGCAGCCACGACCACAGCGGTCAGCACGCTTGAAAAGAAAAATTTATTCTTGAGTGACGCCACTTGAGCCAACCGTCAGCTAAGGGTGAGCCGGAAGCACACCAAGTGCTCGCAGAGTTGTGTGCCCCTCGGGGCCATAGGCATAGTCCAGATAACGACGAATCCGATCATCAACATCCGGACGCCAGACAAATCCAATCGGCAACGCCAACGGGTAATGCCCCGAAGCGATGGTCTCTGCATCGGGCCGGACCTCGCCAACAGACAGCACGTTCAAGCCGACACTCTCTGCGACGTTGAGACTGACATAACCAATTGTGCCTGGATTCATGAGAATGGATTCCACCGCATCCTCGGCAGAATAGGCAATGTACCCCGGAAGTGTCCGATGGCGCAGCGCTTTGATGGCTTTGCACAACACTATCCTGACGGCGTCACCTTCTTCCCGCTGCACCAGATAAATCTTTCCAGTTCCAGCCCCCAACTGCTTCCAGTCCGTGGTTGCTCCGCTGAACACTGAAACGATCTGTTCCGGAGTAATGGAGCGAAGAGGCACATCCGGATGTGTGGCAATCACAACCGGAATATAGGCCAGCAGTTTGAACTCCAAACCAAAACGCTTCTCTTCTTCCTTGAGTGGACGAGCCACACGACCAATATCACATTGCCCGGAGGCAGTGGCCCGTATGCCCCCGCTGCTATCAATGGTGGGTGGAACAAGTACCCGGACCTGAGGATGAAGACGCTGGTACTCACGCGCCAGGTGCTCGAAAACTTCTTGGCCATCCCCGGTTCCTGCAATGACCAAGCGTGTCTCCGCATCTCCCAACGCAGGACACATCGCAATGATTCCAACCATGAGCAAAATCACCAGCCGCATAAGGCCCCTCCTGGATGCTCCAATCTATACCTAATATTCCAACCAAAAACATCTCCTTTTATCCTATTCTAGAGCAGTCCAACTCTTTAAATATCTACAATAACAACCACAAGCCAACTCCTCATTCAAAATCATCAATATCAATCTAAACAACACAAAACAATCGAACCAACAGATACTGCACGCCATCATACAGAGAAAACAAGCAGAGCGAGACAATTCACAAGCAGCAGACTCTTTCCTCTGCTTTTTCGTTGACTTCACGGCTCATCTGCCTAGGCTCCTGTGCATGCGAAAAAGACTACCCGCCCTGATACTGACGATTCTGATCCTGGCCTGCGCGTCAACTGCCATAGCCATGGATGCCGTTGCCGATCGACTTGAGTCCATGTCTCTGGAACAGAAGATAGGACAACTGTTCACCGTCTTCTTCACGGGCAAAGACCTCGGCCCTGAGCTGAAAGCGTTCATTGACCAACGCCATATAGGAGGCGTGGTCCTCTATTCCATTTCGGGCAATGTGCGCAGCCCGCGCCAAATAGCCAAGCTCACAGTCGATGCCCAGCGCCATGCGCTGGCTACCGGGCAACCGGGGTTGTTCATTTCCATAGATCAGGAAGGCGGACCTGTAGCCCGATTACGCAAGGGATTCGCCGTCCCCCCGTCCAACATGACGGCAGGAGCTTCTGGGGATCCGGCCTTGGCAGGACTCGCGGCCCACATCACGGCGGCCCAACTCAAAGCCGTTGGGGTGAACATGAATTTCGCCCCATCGGTGGACGTCAACTCCAACCCCGCAAACCCCATCATCGGTGTACGTTCCTACAGCGGACAGACGCTGGATGTGGAGCGCTTCGGTGCGAAGGCCATCGAGACATATCTCAAGGCAGGCGTCATCCCCGTGGCCAAGCATTTTCCCGGACACGGAGACACGGGGTATGACTCCCATCTTCAACTGCCGACCATCCCCCACTCTCGCCAGCGCCTGGAAACGGTGGAACTCCCTCCGTTCAAGGCCGCCATTCGAGCCGGTGTGCCCGCCATCATGACAGCACATGTCGAAGTCCCTGCATTGGAGCCAGCCTCAGGGCGACCCGCCACGATGTCCCGACGTATCCTGACGGAGCTGTTGCGTAACGAATGGGGCTTCGAGGGCTTGATCATCACGGATTCCATGAGCATGGGGGCCATTACAGAACGTTACGGCGCTGCAGAGGCAGCCCTGAACGCCTTCAAGGCCGGGGCGGACGTATTGCTCTTTGGTGCCGACAAGGGTCACACTCCGCAAGACTTCATCCCCGCCTGGGAAAGACTTCAGAATGCGGTCCAAAGCGGCGAAATCACCATGCAACGCCTGAATGCTTCGGTCCTGCGAATCCTGAAGATCAAGGAACGCTTCGGCGTTCTCTCGCCAACATTACCCGACCCCGCCGTTGCCGGACAGTTCACGGGCACCCCTTCCCAGAAGGCTGAAGCTCTTCGCATTGCCAAAGCAGGATTGACCCTGCTCCGCAATACAGAAAGCCAGTTGCCACTGCCGACCGAAAGCAGCGTTCTGGTCCTCTGGCCCAATGCCAAGACTCCCTTTTTCAGAAATATCGACAGACCCGAGGGACTCCAATTCATGGCTCTGCCCAAGGACCCCGGTCCCGAGCACATCGCCCTGGCCCTCCAAGCTGCAACCACCTTTGACACGGTGGTTGTCCTGACTTCCCGCGCCCGCAGAAACGCCGGACAAGGGGACCTTTTGACGGCTCTGGGTAATTCCCCCCTTGCCGGACACACTGTCATGGTCAGTCTTGATACGCCTTACGACATCCTCGCGGCACCACATGTAACAGCATGGCTTGCAGCCTATTCCAGTGTTCCGGCGTCAATCATTGCCATCACCGAATCGCTGTATGGCCGGTTCATTCCAAATGGAAAAGTCCCCGTGGAAATACCGGTGCTTAGGCCCGAATAATGGGCCTTGACGCTGTTTCATGTTGATTGAGCAGAGAAGGATTGCTATCTTTATCTTCTGCCTCACTCACTGAATCTGGAACACAAGGAACCGCGCCCCATGAACGTCAAAGAAGACGCAAAAATCGTTCGCCCCTTTCTCGATGCTGTCCAGAACGTGATCTCGACCATGGCAATGATCGAGGTTACCCCCGGCAAACCCTTTGTCAAAAAGGACACGACAGCCCATGGGGACGTCACCGGTGTAATCAGCATGTCCGGTGACCGCGACGGCACCATATCCGTGACCTTTACCCGTGACTGCGCCCTGTCCGTGGTCAGCAACATGCTCGGCGAAAAGCTTACGGAAATGGACGGTGACATCCGTGATGCCGTTGGCGAACTGACCAACATGATTTCCGGTCAGGCCAGGCGCGGATTGCAACAGGACGGCTTAACCATGGAGGCAGGCATTCCCACCGTGGTCATGGGCCAAAACCATTCCATTTCCCACATGACCAAAGACCCCATCCTTGCCATCCCCTTCAGCACCCCCGGTGGCACCTTCACCGTGGAAGTCTCGCTGGAGTAGTTGACATCTCTTACGCCCTTCCTGGTTGAAAGCCCCCTGAAACGGGGGTAACATGTCTTTGCTACGGTTTGTATCTTCAGCCGAACAAAGTGATACCGAGAGGGCTTCATGAAAAAAATCGTCAAAATCTCTGCCATACTGGCAGGTGTCGCCGTGGTGCTTGTCGTGGCAACCGGGGCAGTTCTCTATTCCGTGGTAGACACGGAACGCATCAAGAGCGAATTATCTGATCTCGTCCGGAGCCAAACAGGCCGCCAATTAGTCTTCAAGGGAGACGTGGGCATCTCCGTCTTCCCCTGGCTGGGCATGGAACTTGGCCCCATTTCCCTTTCCAATGCCCCCGGGTTCGGGGACACTCCCTTTGCCGAAATCAAACGAACGAACGTCAAGGTCAGACTACTGCCTTTGCTCTCCAAGGATATCCAGGTCAAAACCCTGAATATCGAAGGGCTGAGCCTGAATCTGGAGCGCAACAAGCAAGGCATCAGCAACTGGGATGACCTGACGAATAGTTCAGCCCCAGCCAAAACCAACAGTTCCCAGACTCCTTCCTCCCCTCCATCGGACATGGATAAGGCGACGAACCTGGGACTGGCAGGCCTGGCAGTGGGAAGCGTTGAAATTTCCGATGCCAACCTGACCTGGAGCGATGCCGGAAACGGACAACGCGCCAGCCTGTCCAAAATGAACCTCACCACAGGCCCCATGGCTTTGGGCCAATCCTTCACGTTCAGTTTTTCCACCAATGCGGAAGCTGCCGAACCCCCTGTCAGTGGCAACCTAAGCGTTACCGCTGAGGCTGACCTGAGCAAGGATTTCACCACGCCATCACTGCGTGATGTCATCCTGAAACTCGCCGCAGACGGAAAACCACTTCCGGGCGAACACGTGGATGCCAGCCTCGCTGGCGACATCCTCATCGATCTGAACACGAGCTCATTGAAAGTCCTTGGCCTGCGTCTGGAAGCCATGGGCATGAAACTCAATGGAGACCTGCAGGTCGAACAGTTTGACACAGAACCCGTAGTCCGAACCACATTGAATTTTGAGGAATTCAACCCCAAGAAAATCATGCAGGCCCTGGACCTGCCAGCCGTTGAAACCACCGATCCAGCAGCCCTACAGCAGGCCTCGGGCTCCATTGAGGCCACCGCCACCACCAACTCAGTCACGGTCAAGCACCTGGACATGAAACTGGACGAGACCTCTCTTTCCGGGTCGGCCAGCGTCTTCAATTTCGACAAGCCCACGGTGCAGTTCGACCTGAAGGCCGACACCCTGAACGTGGACCGCTACCTGCCCCCTGAGCAAAAGAAAAAAACCGCGGAAAACGACAAGAAAGAGGCTCCGGACCAAACCAAGAAGCAGAAAGCAGACACAGGCAAGGCCAAGTCCAGCGGCCTCCCCAAGGAAGAGTTACGCGCCCTGGATATGGACGGCACCCTCAAGGTCGGCAGTCTTGTCATTTACAACCTGCGCCTGACCGACACCAGCGTCACCATCAAAGCCAAGGATGGTCTGATCCGCATCACTCCGTTCTCAGCAGCACTTTACGGTGGGGCCATCGACACTAATATCAGCGCAGACATGCGAAGCAATACAACAAAGACGAACCTGGATCTGGGACTCTCCAACTTCATGCTGGGTGGCTTCCTGAAAGATCTGATCGGCGAAGAAAAGGTCACCGGTGTAACCAATCTTTCGTTGACACTTTCGAGCATCGGGGAAGACTGGAAAACCCTATCCAAAACCCTGAACGGAAATGCCAAGGTGGCCTTGCACGACGGAGTCTTCAAGGGCTTCCAAATCCTGCCGGAATCCGTACTCAAGAAAGCCAAGGAAACCGACCCTCAAGGCCGCGAAGCCAAGATCAAGAAACAGCAACCATACAAGGACATCACCGCCAGTTTCTCCATCAAGAATGGTATTGTCAGTACCAGCGACACAGCCCTGGCTGCCGACGGACTGGGTGCCGTAGGCTCAGGACTTGTGGACCTGCCCAATAAGCAAATCGACTATCGCGCCACGGTGGATATCACTGCCCTGCCCAAAATCCCCGTGACCATCAGGGGAAACTGGACGGATCCCTCCATATCTCTGGACACCGTGGCTTTCCTGGAAGAAACGGCAAAGGGAATCATCAATGTGCCCGTCAATCTCGGCAAGGGTGCCGGAAACGTTGGCAAGGACCTGCTCAAGGGAATAGGCACCGGCATTCAGGATATCTTTGGCGGAAAGAAAAAGGAGCAATAACCATCACCTTTTGCGGTTGATTTTCGCACCGCTTGCGGCCACACTCTGCGGGTTGTTCTTTAACCCGCACAAGGAAACTCCATGGCCGCCCGCGGATATGTTTTCGTCCTCCTCGCAGCAATGATGTGGGGCTCGCTGGGCCCGGTTGCCCGCTATGCCTTTTCCCAAGGGATTGACCCCCTGGAAGTTGCCTTCTGGCGCTGCATCATCCCGTTCATCCCATTCTGCTTTCAGGCTCTGCGCCAGGGCAATACCCACATTGATACCGCTGACCGACCCATGGTTGCCGGGTTCGGCCTGCTGTGCATCGCTGCTTTTTACGGGTTCTACCAATTGGCCATCGAATCAGGCGGCGCGGCCCTGGCATCTGTACTGATGTATACAGCCCCGGCCTGGGTGGCACTCATGGCCTGGGGCTTTCTGGGCGAACGCATGAGCGCCGCTAAACTGGCCGCAGTAGCCGCCACCCTGGCTGGCGTAGCAGCCGTCAGCGGAGTGCTCGGCGCGGACAGTACGGTCACGATGAAAGCCCTTGTTTTCGGAATTCTATCGGGCGTAACCTACGCCATGTATTATATTTTCGGGAAACGCCTGCAGCCCAAATACAGTACGCCACAACTTTTCCTGTACAGCCTGCCGCTGGGGGCCATCGTGCTGTTTCCCTTTGTGGAGTTCCACCACAAGACACCTGAAGCCTGGCTGGCCATCGTCACAGTGGCGATGCTCTCCACCTGGGGGGCGTACACGGCGTACTTTGCAGGGCTCAAACACATCGAGGCCACGCGAGCCTCGGTGGTGGCAACCATCGAACCCCTTGTGGCAGCAGTCACGGCCTATGCCTGGTGGGGTGAGCGCTTCACGGCGTCGGGCTACATGGGCAGCCTGCTGATTCTTGGCGCCGTGGGGCTCATCGTCTGGGATGGACGCAAGGCCAATGGTGGCCCGGCACCAGCACTACCTCAGCGTTCCCGAAGAGGCGGTTCGTAATCGAATCACCCGCGTCATAAAAACACGATCACTTCCATAACATTTCAGCCCCGGCTCAATCATGCTCGAACAAGTCAAGGCTTCCGCCGGTTCCGGCAAAACATACGCGCTCACAGCACGCTTTTTGGGACTCCTTCTGGGTTCCAGTTCCGGCACACTTCCCGCAGTCTGCGGGCAGGCCAGCACCGAAGACTACGGTTGGCCCGAAATCCTGGCCGTAACCTTCACCAACAAGGCAGCTGCGGAAATGAAGGAGCGTGTCATCGGCTCCCTCAAGGACCGTGCACTGGGCAATACAGATGGCCCGGCTACAGCCTGTCAGCCGGAGGTCGCAGCCCTGTGGCTGGAGCGTATCCTCCGACATTACCATCAGTTGAATATCCGGACCATCGATAGCCTGCTGACACTGATCATGCGCATTTTCGCACTGGAAGTAGGCGTAGCCCCGGACTTCGAAATGCTCTTCGATCCGGCGGAACTGTTCGACGAAGCCTTCGACAGCATAGCCCTGCGCGCCGAAGCCGCTGATGGCGAGGAACGCCAACTGTTGGAGACAGCACTCTCCACCATGTTGCGCCTGGAAAACCGCCCCGGCTTCATGCCCGGCAACGGGTTTCGCACACGCCTGCTGGAACTGTTGCGTTTCCGACTGACGGACAGAACCGAATACATTACCGACCCCGAACTTCTGCACCGGTCCATCGCCCCGCTGCGCCAGGATTTCCTGATCGCGGCTCAAGCCTTCCCTCCGGTGCTTGAAGGGTTGAACGTCAAAAAGCATTTCCTCAACTTCCTGGACAAGTGCCTGACCCACGGCGAACACGACCCTGTTCCCACCTCGACCATGATCGAGAAGGACACCTTTGAAGCCTGCGTAAACAAATCGTCACTGGGGGCCGTGGGATCGCAACAGGAACTGGCCTATGCCAACCTGCAAATGGCCCATGAGGAATACCGGCGTGGCCGCAAACTGCTGGAGAGCGCCCGCAATTGGTCAGGCTTCATCCGTCTGGCGGACCTTGTTGCTGCCGAAACCATCCGGGTCATGCGCGAGCGTAATGTCCTGCTCTCTGCCATCTGCCCCGGCATTGCCTGTGGCCTGCTGGCCGGGGAATTCGGCGTACCTGATGCCTTCTGCCGCATGGGTGCCCGCCTGCGCTATATGCTGGTGGACGAATTTCAGGATACCAGCCGTGACCAATGGGGAGCCATGAGTCCCCTGGCCGAGGAATGCCTGTCCAAGGGGGGGGGACCTTCCTTGTCGGCGATGTCAAACAGGCCATCTACGGCTGGCGAGGCGGCGACGCACGACTTTTCGACGAGGTCATGACCCAGCCCTCGCTGACCGCCATGACCTCGGTCCAGACAAGCACCCTGCCCCATAACTGGCGCAGCCGACCGGAAATCATCCAGTTCAACAATGCCCTCTTTGGCCCATTGGAAGAGCCGGATACGGCTTTTGCCATGGCCGAGGCCATGCTGGGCAATGCGCCCGAACCGGCCATGCACCAACTGGGTACAGCCATAGAGACCGCTTTTGCCGGAGCCGCTCAAAAAATCCCGAACAAGACCTACAAGGCCACTGGCTATGTGCGCCTGTCCCGTATCGAGGCCGAGACAAAGGATGACCTGATGGAGGCCGTCCGCCGAGAGATGCAATCCCTGTTCGAGGATTTGACCACCCGCCGACGCCCGGCGGATATGGCCGTACTGGTGCGTTCCAACAGCGAGGCCGCACTGGTGGCAAGCTGGCTCATTGATTGGGGCATCCCCGTCATCACCGAAAACAGCCTGCGCCTTGCCGAACATCCGCTGGTGCGACAGTTGACGGCTCTGCTCCGTTTTCTTGACTATCCGCTGGACGACCTGGCTCTATGGGAATTCCTGTCCGGCGATGAAATCTTCCTGAGCCGCGCCGGAATCGCCAAAGATGATCTCACCAACTGGCTGGCAGAGAGGGATCGTGGCTCCCTCTACCCAAAGTTCCAGAAGGATTTCCCCGAAATTTCAGCGCGCTTCGTCTCTCGCTACGTGAAAAAAGCCGGTTTCATGACGCCATACGACATGGTCACCGAGGCCGTAGCCGACTTCGGCGTGCTGGAGCGCCATCCGCAGGACGCAGCCTTCGTGCGCCGCTTCATGGAGGTGGTGCACGCCGCCGAACAAGTCGGGCGGCAGTCCATCGCCGCTTTCCTGGAATACTGGGACGCCAGCGGTGGAGAGGAAAAGGTACCTCTGCCCGACACGGTAGACGCCGTGCGAATCATGACCATGCACCAATCCAAAGGCCTGCAGTTCCCGGTGGTGGTCGTACCCTTCCATCACTGGCGATTCAGCACCGGCGACGCCCCTGTGCCCTTTGAATTTCAGGGCATGCGCCTACTGGCTCCCCCATGCAAGGAAATGGACGACACATACTGGGAGCTGGCCTCACGCACCCTGCTGGAGCAGCTGAACCTGCTGTACGTGGCCTGGACCCGCCCGGAAGAAGAGCTCTATGCCCTGCTGACCGGTAGCTCCCGCACCAAAATCCGCCCCTTTGTAAAGGCCCTGGAAATTCTGCTGGCCCATCATCCCTTTGACGAAAGCGGGAGCCATCCAGTCTATGAACACGGTCAACGCCCCGAAGCCAGCGACAAGGCCCTCGCACAAGGCGATCAGGACAGTACCGAAGCCAGCCTCGCCCCCTCCGATCCAGCGATCAGCGGCGAACCCGAGGCACCCATGTCCTGGCTGCCCCGCCTGAAAATTCACCGTCATTTTGCACTGGATGCCCCTCTGGACGCCCTGCTGGGCGGTGGCCCCACCTATGACGCCCGCGCACGTGGCACACTGATTCACGATGCCATGGACCGGCTGGGCTCATCCGGCATCGCCGACACCACACAGGCTGTTCGCGCTGCCATCAGCACCCATGCCGATATCCTGCCCCCGGGCGACGAATCCCGGTCAACCATCCAGGCCGAAGTGGAAGGCATACTCCGCTGGGCCGTTGAGCTTCCCAATTTCCAAGGCTGGGTGAAACGCGGATTGCCCGAGTGTCCCATCCTGGATGCCGAGGGCAACGAACATCGCCCCGACCTGCTGGTGCTGGACCCGGACGAGACCATCGTCGTGGAATACAAGACCGGCACCCCGGATCCGGCGCACAGGGATCAGGTCCGGCGCTACATGAAGCTTCTGGCTGCCATGGACAATGTGGCTCCAACCATGCGCGCCGTCATCGTCTATCTGGACCAACGAAGCCTTACAGAGGTACGGCCATGACCGACAATCCCCTGAAGAATAACAAGCGCTACCTCGTCAGCGCCTGTCTGGCCGGGGTGAACTGCCGCTACGACGGACAATCCACGCCCGTTGAGACTGTTCTGGAACTCCTGCGCCAGGGGCGCGCCCTGCCCGTGTGCCCGGAACAACTGGGAGGGCTTCCCACCCCACGAGCCTGCTGTGAACTGCAACAGGGACGCGTAATGAACACAGAAGGCCAGAACCTGACGGAAGCCTTTACCCGCGGTGCTGCCGAGGCCCTCCGCCTATCGCAATTGTTCGGCGCCACCCATGCCATTCTCAAGTCCCGCTCCCCATCCTGCGGTTACACTCAGATCTATGACGGTTCATTCAGCGGCGCATTGATCCCCGGCAACGGAATCTTCGCCGAGTTGCTGCTCAAGCATGAATATCTAATGCTCACTGAATTGGATGTGGAGGATGAGTCATGACTACGCCCTTCACCCTCATCGACTGGCGTAGCGACTGCATCGGAGCCCTGATCGACCTGCTTCTGGAACGCACGGGTGGCGACATGCGCGACACGTTGGTCATCTTCCCGCACCAGCGACCACGCCGCCACCTCATGGAACGTCTGGGCCGCGACCCGCGTTTTTCCAAACCCCTATTCCTGCCGAACATGGTCTCCGTCAATGAATGGCTGCCCGGCCTGCGGCGAATTATTGATCCTCGTCCCCTGATCACTGCTGGACCTTTGGACCGTGCCGGTCTGCTGTACGGTGTTGTCGAAAATCTCCGGCGTGAAGGTCGGGGTCTGCTGGGTAATCTACCTCTGGAGCGTGAACATTTCTTCCCGTGGGGGCGGCTGCTGGCTGACCTTATGGAAGAACTGGCGCGGCACGGAATCACCCCTGCCAACCTGAGCCACATGACCAGTGAGGTGCAGGAACTCCCTGCTGCCCTGCTGGAACAATTGGGCGACATCAGCGCCGGATACGAAGCAGCCCTGGCAGAGAGAGGATGGACCACCCCCGGACTTGATGCCCGCGCAGTCATGACGCACGCCGACAAGGCCGCTACGCAGGAGCAGCAACGCACAGTCTTCATCGTTGGTTTCTATGCTCTGACCGGTGCAGAGGAAGCCATTTTCAAAGCCTTATGGCAGCAAGGGGCGGAGATCATCCTGCACACGGACCCGGCTCTGGCCGAGCGGCCTGCACAGACCCACTGGGCCTGCGCCGAGCATGTCCGCTGGTTACGCTTGTGGGATACGGAGATACAACACTTCGGGCCAGATATGGGCACCCGACGGCCGACTCTGCGATTTTTCGAAGGCTTCGACCTGCACTCCCAACTCTCACGACTCTCGGACGAGTTGGACGTCTCTGAGCGCTCGGACACCGCTGTGGTCATCCCCGACACGTCCTGCCTGATGCCCGTACTCCATCATTTGCCCGAGAAAGATGTCAATATTTCAATGGGTTATCCTCTCTCCCGCTCAAGCCTGTTCCGACTCATCGAGACGGTGCTGCGGCTTCAGGAAACCGCCGCCGAACCGGGCCGCTACTACTGGCGTGAGGTCATCGCCCTGATCCGCCATCCCTACGTCAAAATGCTGGAACCACTGCCCGGAGTGCCCGTGCGGGGCATGTTGCGCGAGCTGGAACGCTTTGTCCGCCGTGGCGGAAAATATCTGGATCCACGCGAATGGGAACCGGATTGGGAATCCCTGCCCGAAGGAGCTTTGCCGCCGGGAGTTTCCCCGGAGCACGCCATGGAAGCCGTGCGCAGCGTCCTTAATGGTTGCCTTGACGCTTTCGAGAGCGCCAGCACTTTGGCAGAACTGGGTCAGGCCCTGCTCACACTGGCCCGGACGCTGGTCCCCGAGCATGGAGTGGAAAACTGGCACCGTTTCCCCATTGACGCAGAGTGCCTGTTCCGCCTGTCCTCCGCCGTGGTCCCTGCTATTACTGACAGCAGCATCAGCCACGACAGGTATGGCCGTTCGGTACTCTTTTCCATTTTGCGCCAATTGCTCGAAGCCGAACGCGTGCCCTTTGAGGCCGAACCCCTCACCGGTCTGCAGGTGATGGGGATGCTGGAATCGCGCCTGCTGCGTTTTTCGCGGGTCATGGTGCTGGACGCCACCGAGGACAAACTCCCCGGCACTCCCGCCTACGATCCGTTGTTGCCTGATCCGTTGCGCAGTCTGTTGGGCCTGCCTGATGGACGACACCGCAGTCTGGTGGCAGCCTACAATTTCCACCGCCTCATCGCTGGCGCTGACGAAGCCTGCATCTTCTACCAATCCGGTGCGGATGGAGCAGGCCCGGGTGCGGGCAAGGCCGTACGCAGCCGATTCGTGGAGCAACTTCTCTGGGACGAGGAAAAACGAAGAGGCCAGGTCGTCCAACCGGATGGCAAGCTGCTGACATCCATCACCCTTCCTGTGGCAGGCATTCCCGAAGTGCAGTATGGCATCGACAAGACAGAGACCATCCAGAACAAGCTGGACCACGTCCTGCGGACCACCGACCTTTCGGCCACGTTCCTGGACAGCTATCTGCACTGTCCGGCGCGTTTCTTCCATGAACGTCTGACCCCTTTACGCGAGCCCGACGAAGTCAGTGAAGCTGGCGATCCCGCAGGATTGGGGCAACTGGTCCATGCGGTACTCAACGAATTCTTCCACCCGTATCTGAACCAGCGCATGGACATCTCCAGCCTCGACCCCCGCCCTCTCCAGGACCTGTTTTCGGAACGGCTGGAAAATGAAGAATTCTTCCGCCAGATGCCCTATGACATGCGCCGTGGACTTGTGGCATCGGGAAGGCAACGGCTGGCGAGATTCATCGACGAATCGGGCGACACCACCATTCTGGCTCTGGAAAAGCGCCATCAGGCGAACCTGGACATGGATGGCACCCTGCTAACGGTGCACGGATTTTTCGATCGGGTTGACCAGCGCCCCGAAGGACACGTCATTCTGGATTACAAGACAGGGGCAGTCATGCCACCGGCCCAGTCCCTGTGGTCAGACACTGAATTCTGGCAGGAAATTCTAGCTTGGCGGGCGGGTGACGCCGATCCGTTGCCCCTGCTGGCTAAGCGGCTGAACAGTGTCCAGCTTCCCCTCTATTCCTGGCTGTTCCTTCAGGACAAAGGCGCGGCCCCGCACAACGCAGCCTGGGTTGAACTACGCGACAACGGCCAGGAACGTTCGCTATTCGGGCCCAAAGTTGGTGAAGAGACCAGAGAGACTGCGGTGTGCGAATACGCCCCGGCCATGGTGCGCTTTGTCGTTCGCCACATGCTCAGCTGCTCGCGCTTTGAAGCCATGCCGGGACCTCGGTGCACATACTGTTCGTATGCCTTCGGCTGCGAAGAGAAATCGAGATAAGCGAGCCTGTCAAAAAGCTCGACAGAACATGCAGCCCCCAGATCGTAACAATGGCGGCATCAACCATCACGCCGTACCTGAGCCTGATGGAAGGCCATGATATCGTCGTGAATCACAGCGAACGTTCAGGCCAACCGTCTCAGGATTAACCCAACACGCAAAGCACGGGGAGAACTCATGCAGGCATCAGAAGGAAAAATGGGCAGGGTATTCGTACTCCGCCTTGAAGACGGCGACCGCGTTCCTGACTGCATTGAGCAGTTCGCAAGAGACAAGAATATTGCCCGAGGCGTGGTGATCATGATCGGCGGCATTGGCGGCGGCACACTGGTCGTCGGCCCCGAGGACGGCGCGGCAGCGACCATCACCCCCATACTGCATACACTTGAAGGAGTACATGAAGTGGCGGCAATGGGCACACTGTTCCCCAATGAAGCAGGCGTCGCCAGCCTACATATGCATGCAACCATGGGGCGTGGGGACACGGCACGCACGGGCTGCGTCCGGCAAGGTGTGGATATCTGGAAAATTGGTGAAGTCGTGATTCAGGAGATTATTGGCTCCATGCGTCGCGTCACGGACCCCACTTTCGGATTCGAAATCCTCGATGTTGTCCCCCAGTAGGCGAACACAAAGCCAATATTTGCCAATGAGGTTCATCGCTCCATTGCGCGTATGTCACTTTTAAGATAACTTCACACGCACAAAAGAAACATTGCGTCTTCTTTATCCGTTCCATGATACTGGCAACACGTCTGGATCAAGATGGGGAGCGGGAACGGATGTTGAACGATTTCGCGTGGGAGCGAGGTGAATGCAGCTTTATAAGACCTACTCGGGTTCAAACTTTCCCAAGACTTATCTGGTGGTTGAAAAAAACGCCATGCCTGAAAAACTGGTCCCCTTCAACATCCTTTACCTCTTCGGGCACATGCAGCTCGTCAAGGGATCACTGCTGCCTTCGCACCTGCCCTTTTCCAAGGGTGGCCAAAAGCGCATTGCCTCCGAAATCGATGGTTTCGGATTCTGCTTTTACAAATGGCCAGGGAAAATCCTGGGCGCCAGCCTGGGTGACGTACTCGCTGTCGAGGACTAGCCCTCAGCCACCAAAATCATTTCTTTTTTCGCCTGGCTCCCGACTTGGGATGCGCGTTGTCATAAACCCGCATCAGCTTATCCAGCGTCAGATGTGTATAGCGCTGAGTCGTGGTCAATCGTTCATGCCCCAATAGTTCCTGAACACTCCGTAGATCCGCACCCGATTCCAGCAGGTGTGTGGCAAAACTGTGGCGCAGCATGTGTGGATGCACATGCTCCGGCAATCCGGCCAACTTTGCCAGACGTTCAAGAATCCTGTTCGCCTGCCTCCGTTGAAGCCGCGCGCCCTTGTCCCCCAGAAACAGAGCCTTCTCCGTGACGCTGGCAGTAAACTCTCCCCGCTCAGCCATATAAGTCCGCAAGCGCTCACGCCCGGCATCCGACAATGGGGAGACCCGCTCCTTGGACCCCTTGCCCATGACCCGCACCACCGAGGAATTCAGGTCCACATCATCCAAGTCCAGCCCAAGGGCCTCGGACACACGCAGCCCCGAACCATAGAGTACTTCGGCCAAGGCCAGATCGCGAAGTCCTCGCGGACCGTCCGGTACGCCCGCCACCATTAATGCCAATGCCTGATCTACATTCAAAGCCTTGGGATGGCGCTGTTCCTGCTTGGGATTCTTGACTCCGGCTACGGGATTGGACGCAACCAGGCCGGACTTGGCGAGATATTTGAACAATGACCGCAGAGAGGACAGTTTCCGAGCCACAGAGGATTTGGCCGTACGCTGGCGATGCAAATCAGCCATGAAGCCTCGCACATGGGACCGGGTAATGGCTCCGGGATTGTCCAGAGTCAATTCCCGCGATTCCAGATAGCCCTGAAACTGTTCCAGATCACGCGCATAGGCTGCCACTGTGGCCGGGCTGTAGCCCTTTTCCACATCCATGTGCCCCAAAAAGGCCAAAGCCGTATCCGGCAGTTCATAATCCCTGACAGTCAAACTTCCTCTCCAATTTCAACGCATCGGAGCGACATCATCGACTCCTGCAATCCATACCGACTATTCAACACAAATTCTTCGCGCAACCGACACTTCTCCGTCAACGGACGAGGCTAGGACGGTGGTTGTCGGCAACTGACCGCGCCGAGACAATGCCACACACCACGACTCCACAGTCCACTTCCGGACATCCCCACCCTCGGGGCCGCCCTTGCCCGGCGGCCCTTCTTTTGTCCTTGCAGGGAGAAAAGGCGAAAGGGTCATACGTGATGCCCGGCAACACCACCTGACCTAACTCAAGCTGTAGCACATGCCGGGCCACTGGCGTACCGTTCCGACGACCTCCAGCAAGGTGAGCGTACGCCCCGTGCGCCCCTGATCCCAGCCTAATGTGCGAGTCAATTCGTCAATATGCACCCGCTCCGCCCCCGAAAGCACTTCGATAATGGCCCGCTGATCAGGGTCCACGGGATCGCACTCATCCATTGGAGATCCGGCAGAACAGGAAGCAACGACCGGGCTTATGGCCGGAGGCTCAGGCATGGGTGTGTCTGAACCTTTGCCTGTAGGGTGCATGGCTTCATGCTCAAAAGGGATATGTTGGGTAACTGAAACGGCCCGGGGTTCGGGCGTGAGTTGCTCGGCATCGGCCTTGATCAGCACAGCCAAATCAAGGATGACTTCTCCCGCACTGGTCACGGGTTGCGCCCCCTGTTCCACAAGATCATTACAGCCTTCAAAGGTGGAACTTCCCTCGGGCCCTTGCACGGCATAGACATCACGCCCCTGCTCCAGCCCCAGCCGGGCGGTGATGCGGCTTCCGCTCTTCATGGCGGCTTCCACCACCACAACCCCCAAAGACAGGCCCGAGACAATCCGATTACGATACGGAAAATTCCTGGCTTCAGGCACGGTGCCCGGAGCAAATTCGGTAACCACCAATCCAGATTGACACAGCCGTTCGAAGAGGTCTGTATTCTCAGGTGGATAGACCCGATCCAGCCCCGTCCCCAACACGGCGATGGATGATCCGGCACCGGACAACCCTGCGAGATGGGCCTGACGATCAATGCCCCAGGCCATGCCCGAAACGACCGTTACCCCTGCTTCGGCAAGCCCGGAACAGATGCGCGAGGCCACGGCCAGCCCTCGCCCCGTGCAGTTACGCGATCCCACGACAGCCACGGAAGGACCGGCCAGCAAATCCTTGCGCCCGATGCAGTACAGAAACAGAGGGGGGTCCGGTATCTGGCGCAAACGCCTGGAATACTCGGGATCAGTCCATAATACGAGGGAACAGGATTGCTTGGTGGCGACATCGAATTCGGCACGAGCAGCGGCCTTGTAGGCTCCGGCTTTAAAAGCCTCACAGCCCTTTACGGAGACGACCTTGTCCATCCGCCAGCGCGATGCTCTGTCATAGGCATGAGCCGCCCCGCCATAGGCCGCAAGGAGCTTGGCCCAGGTACGGGGCCCAATATACGGAGTGTGCTTGATCGCCAGGGCGGCGCGAAATTCCTTGAGACGCGCGGAGTCCATTCCGGACCTCCGGGCTACTTGAGCTTCTTCAAGCGGTTGCGAGCCAATGAAGCAGGCTCGGACTTGGGATAATCCTGAGTCAGCACTTCCAGATAAAACCGAGCATTGTCCCGGTCTCCCAGTGCGGCATAGGCATAGCCAATCTTGAGCAGCGCGGCGGCAGCCTTGTCGTGCTTGGGATACTGCTGGTGGACCTGCTTGAAGGCCACGATGGACTCGGCATATCTCTTCTGATGGTACCAGCTCTCACCCAGCCAATAATGAGCATTGGGGGCCAGGGTACTTTTGGGATTGGACTTCAAAAAAGCTTCCATGCCGTTGCGCCCGGATTCGGTCTTGCCCGCCAGGATCAACTTCAGCGCCTTGTCGTAGGCGGCCTTGCCAGCCGGGGCCGCAGGTTTCTTGATGGAGTACTTCTTGGAAGCAGGCTTGGAAGCCGGTTTTGCGGCAGCTTTCATGGCCTTGTCGGTTGCTGTCTTGTCCATGGCCTTGGTCTTGGCCGTTGCATCAGGATACTTGTCCCAGTCCGAGGGCTTGGCGGGTTCTTCCTTTTTCATCACCGGACCGGGAGTGGGCAGATCGTCGGAGGTCATGAGCGGCTCGGGCTTGGTCTCCTGCGGACGAATATCCTGCTCACCCAATCGCGGAGCGGCCTCCAGGTCCTGAACGCGCCCTTCCAGCGAATTCAGCCGCGAGGCCAATTCCATCTGGGCATTCTGGAACTGAAGGGATTTCTCCTCCAGATTGCGGAGCCTCCACTCCTCGCTCGCGCCAGATGCAGATTCGGAACTACTTCTGGCGGAACAACCGCAAGTCATCAGCAGTGCGACCAGCGTTGTGGCGACGATGACGAATCTAACCATGCTTCCTCCCGGAAGATCATGAGTTGAAAAACCTCTCCATCAATAGGTGAGAATGCTTTAAAATACAAGATGCAAGCGCAACCACGACCTCACCCTCCCCTTGCCCTTGGGTACAAATTGAGGCACAACTGCGCCGTTCGGGTCCAAATGCCCGGCCATATGATCAAGGAGCAAGTCGTGAACATTCCCCAACCCACCCTCGGGCTACTCGGTGTTTTTGTTATTCTGGCGCTGCATCTTTGCGCCGTGTACACCGGGCTCGGTGCCTTCTCTCTCGCCTGGTTGAGCGAAACCGTTGGCGCCGCCAAGAAAAAGGTCTTTCTGAAAAAACTGAGCCAGCAGATGTCCGCTCTGGGCATCCTGTTCCTGGCCTATACCCTGGTCTCCGCAGGCGGCAGCTTTGCCGTGATGCAGGCCCAATATCCTGAACTGATCCGCCCCTGGCTGGACAATCCCATGATCGCCGCTCCCATGGCGGCCGCACTGGCTTGGCTGGTCCTGTTCGGACTGCTGTACGCCTTCACCTGGCGTTCGGCCAAGAAAAGCCCCGGCCTGCACCGTAGTCTCGGTCTGTTGACCGTGCTGGGTGTCCCGGCAGTGCTTGGCGTGTCGCTATGCATGAAGCTTGCGCTCTATTCCGAACTGCCTGAAAACGTGCAGACCATGGAACTGGAACCGATGTTGCGGGCAGGTCTGTCACACCCCATGCTCGCCCCGCTGACAGTCCATTCCGTGCTGTTGGCTCTGGGCTGCGGCGCAGGATTCGGACTGCTGTTCCTGCTCACACGTCGCAACAAGGATGACTTCGGACGCGACTATTACAACTACGCTGCACAGTTCACGGCCAATACAGCCATCCTCGGCACCTTGGGCGCCTTGGCCTCCGAGGCATGGGTCGCCAGCCAGATGCTGCCGTCCCTGATGTTGGAGACCGGTCCAACCCTGCTGGGCCTGCTTGCCGCTGGCGGTGGTGCCGCCGCGCTTTTGGCAACAATCAGCTGGGCCGTTGTTGCCCGCTCTGAGAATCCACTCAGGCGCAAACCAGCCATGCTGCTGGCCGCGCTGCTGCTGCTTATGGCCGTGGCCGGATTCTCCGCCGTTAACGCCTCCATTTTCCTCCCGCTCTAAGCCGAGGAGACAGGTATCGCAAAAAGCCCGCGCCGGATTCCGGCGCGGGCTTTTGTTTTGTCTTATGTTGAAACGGAGGTGGTATTATCCCCTCTAATCCAATGTCACTTCGCCATCAAGGTAGTACACTCTCAGCGCACGCAACATCGCAACCCCTCTATCTAGAAGCAGCGCGAATGCTTCAGGCTTTCTTTTCAAATCTATGTCCAGCTTGGCGATTGCTTTATCATATCCAGATCCTTTCCTATGACCAGACCCCGTCGATCTCAGCAACTGTAAATTTTTCAAAAAATCGACGATTGCTTTTCGGTCTGCAAAATCACTTGCCTGAAAGAAAGCGTTCAGCTTCGCAATACCCTTCGCGCCATCAGCTAATGGCTGTCCTACTCTGGCAAACTCTTTTTCGTTAAGCGAATCAACAAGGAGCTTGGTGAGACACAAAACCTGATCATCCATCTCACTTTGAGAATTTGTAACAGGTATTCTAATTGTGTCGGCTAAATGAATATCACCAGGTGCAAGTGGCAGGAAAAAAGGCCAACCTATTTCCTTGAGCCAGTCAGCAGCAAACCGCTTATATTCTTCCTTAAACACCAAATCTACAGCGCTTGGGTCAGTAAACTGCGCAAGAAAACTTCGTCGAAAGTTAGTTTCACTAATCTCCCCTTCAGGGGGAATGTTAAACTGTCGCCAATGAAGACGCTCCTCATAAGGAAGATCGCGACCTAGATCACCTAAAAAGACAGCAACACTCGTTTCAAGATCGTTATCAATCTGGCAATGCCACAGTTCAAGGCAGCCTAAGGAACCATCCGAGATCACATATCGATCAGGCTCAGCGAAATATTTAGCAAGCACTTCGCGTCTAAAATAAACGGGAGTTAGGTAATGAGGAGCCTCTGGGTTCGCCCCGAAGTTATTACTCAATTTATCTGGGGAAGATGTATGTTCAATGTTCTCACCATTCTCATCCACACCTATGATAAAAGTAACTTCTCGTTCGTCACCCTCCTCGTCAAAGGGCCATATCCCCGCCTTTTCGATTACAGGAGAACGAAGAATGATTTTAAACAATACTCTTGAGAACGTCGAAAAGTCGTTGTGAAAGCTACAAGCACCAACATGTCTTGACCAAGCTACTCTTTCATTTCTTTCTGAATCTCGCCTTTCTCCAACGTCTTCAAAAAGCAACTTTGAGTATCTTACAGAATCAACGTAAATCACTAGGTTTTGACGAGTCCCAGCTTGATACTGGCGTAGATATTTAAGGCGAGCTTCAATTCTCTCCGGGCTGATGCGTACGACTTCAATCTCACGTCCAGAAACATCAAACGCCAAGAGCAGGCCTCTTTTCTGATCGTAGGCAAGGTCATGGTACAGACGAAACTCTTGGTCAATTTCAAAGTAGGGCGAAAAAACCCCATAAAACGATCGGCGATGAACCAAAGCGCGTATGCCTGTCCCGGATCCATAGGGATGATATTCTATGACCGGCTCTCCATTTGGCCAACTTTGACTGAATCCGGGTTTCCCATCTCCGATCGAGAGATCCCAAGAATAATGGCTAAGCACACGCTCTACGGAAGCATCATCGATCAAAGCGCACCAGAGGCCAAATCGACCTAACTCGTCATTACGACTAACAAACAAAGACTGCCATTGTTCTCTGCCGACGCGCGGGATCAAATCTTCAAGCACATCGGTCTGTAGTAAATAATCGAGAGATTGCGGATCCAATTTCGCCATATCTTCTCCTAAAATACTATTTCCAAACCCCTCATGGCTGAGAACACTTATACCCATGGCTAACACCGCAAGCAAGTTGATCAAAAACGCCGGGAGCAAGACGCAAGAGAGGGGGCAGGCCCGACGCGTATAAAACATACGCGAGGGTCTACCCCCTTTTGAAGCAACGCCGCTCTCGGCGGAATTTCATCAACTTGCCCTAGGGCGGGATATCACCCGCTTTACTAGGTGGACATACGATAGATCTCGTGGGGGTCAAGAATAAGCACCACTGAACCGTCACCCATGATGGTTGCGCCGGAGATGCCTTCCTTGTCGCCAAGGAAATCACCCAGGGGCTTGATCACGACTTCCTGACGCTCGAGGAGGCTATCCACGACAAGGCCCAGACGTCGATTGTTGTCATGAATGACCACAATGGGCAGGATATCCCGCTCTTCCTCGTTGGCTGGCAGATCCAGAATCTCATAGAGATCCATGATGCCGAGCACCTCGCCTCGAAGAGTTACGGCCTTACGGCCATTGACCTCGGTCAGGCGCTTGGTCTCGATCTTCGTGGTTTCAGATACGGCTTCCAGAGGGATGGCGTAGGTGTCACCAGCAACCTTGATCATCAGGGCGTCGATGATAGCCAATGTGAGCGGCAGAGACAGGGTAAACCTTGTTCCCCGACCGATCTCAGTATCCACCATGACGGAGCCCTTGAGGTTCTTGATATTGGTCTTGACCACGTCCATGCCCACGCCTCGGCCCGAAATATCGGTGATCTTTTCAGCACCGGAGAAGCCCGGCTCAAAGATCAACTCGATGGCCTGCTGGTCATCCAGATTCTTGGCTTCCTCAGCGGTGACCAAGCCCTTTTTGACGCCAACCTCGCGCATCTTCTCAGGGCTGATACCCCGGCCATCGTCTTCGACTTCAATAGCCACAGAGTTACCCTGATGATAGGCACGCAGGTAAACACGCCCCACTTCGGGCTTGCCAGCTTCGGCTCGTTGTTCGTTGGTCTCCAGGCCATGGTCCACGGAATTTCGAATCAAGTGGACAAGAGGATCGCCGATCTCTTCGATAACGCTCTTGTCCAGTTCGGTCTCTTCACCTTCCATGATCAAGTCAACTTTCTTGCCGCTCTTGCGCGACAAGTCACGGACCAAACGCGGGAAACGAGAGAATACTGTCTTTACCGGCATCATCCGGACCTTCATGATGGTGTCCTGAAGGTCATCCGAGATGCGGGCCATGGCAAAAGTCGTTTCGGTGAGGTTGGACGCCACCTCGGGCAGATCGATTTCTCCGGTATTACCGCCTTCTTCGAGATTGCGGGCCAACATGGAGAACCGGTTGCGGTTGATGATCAACTCACCAATCAGGTTCATCAGGTGGTCCAGTTTCTCGTGGTCCACACGAATGGTGGAGGAAACAGCAGGCTTCTTGACCGGTGGCTTCTTGGCGGCAGCGGCAGCGGCTGGCTTGGCGGCTGGCGCTGGAGCAGGCTTTGGCTTCGGTTCCGGCTTGGGCTCTGGCTTCGGCTCGGGCTTGGGCTCTGGCTTCGGCTCGGGCTTGGGTTCCGGTTTCGGTTCCGGCTTGGGCTCAGGCTCTGCCGGGGCATCCTGATCCATGGCGGAAACAAGTTCTTCCGAGATATCCGCAGCGGCAATTTCCTTGGCGATATCGTCACGGATAATGCCACATTCCTGAGACAGGATATCCACCATCATGGAGAAATCCAGGTCCGTATCACGAGCCTGAGCCACCAGCCCGGCTGTGCGTTCGGCAGTCTCCTTGATGCCGGAAAAACCCATATAGCCACAGGAATTCTGGACGGTGGTCAAAGCCCGATACAGGGCGTCCACATAATCTTTCTGAGAGGCGTCCTTGTCCAGTTCCTTCAGGGACAAATCAATGGCGGCCAGTTGTTGACCCACTGTGGTCTTGAAGATGGCCAGATCATCATCGTCCAACCCGGCAGCAGCAACCGCTTCGGGCACGGCCTTGGGCTCAGGTGGCTCGGAAACAGCTTCAGGCTCGATTTCGATCTCGATTTCAGCTTCAATCTCGGCCTCGGCCTTGGGAGAGGCAACCTCACCGTTTTCCACAGCCTCACGCAGCTTGCCCAACAACACCCTCGTATCCACGGGGGTGACCTGAGCGCCCTCCATGTCAATGCAACCGACCAGCGTCTCCATCATATCCACCACCGACAGCAGCAGATCGATGAGTCCATGAGAGCATTCCATCTCATTCTTGCGGACACGGTTGAGCAGCGTCTCGGCCTCGTGGGTCAGCTCGTTAAGTTCCTTGAAACCGACGATGCCACTGTTGCCTTTCAGATTGTGGAAATAACGGAAAATGTCATTGATGGCCTCGCCACCACTTGTGGGGGTCTGCTCCAGGCCCAACAGCCCACTGTTGAGTTCTTCGATGATTTCCGTGGCTTCTTCCAGAAAATCACCCAAGTGTTCCTTGGCCACGACGGACAGGGCATAGGACACCGCTTCAAAGGCAGGCAGGTCTGGTTCTGGCTCTGGTGCAGCAGCAGGTTCAGCCACGGCTTCAGGTTCAGGAGCGGGAGCCGGGGCGGGAGCGGCTGCTCCACCGGAGAGATCATCGCCTGCCATGATGCCATCCAGCTTGGCGATGGTGGATTCAGTATCCACATCACCTTCGCCGCCCTCGGTTTCGAGATTCTCGATCATGGTCCGCAGCAAGTCGGTCGCACTCAGGATCACGTCCATGATCTCGGAGGTGACAGACATCTTGCCTTTGCGCAGCTCGTCCATGACGTTTTCCGCACGGTGAGCCAGAACATTGATCTTGTTCAGACCAAGAAAACCCGACGCTCCTTTCAGGGAGTGCATCGGACGAAAAATTTCGTTCAGGAGGTCAAGGTTCTCAGGAGATTGCTCAAGCTCAAGCAAGTTGGGCTCGATGGTCTCAAGATGCTCCTTGGCCTCGATGATAAAATCGGCAAAAATTTCAGGATCCATGAAATCCTGGCTCATTGACCCACCTCGATGCGTATTGGGCGCGGAGCGAAAGTTGCCCCCGCCGAGTGTCTCATCAACCCGGAGTGCCGGCAGGTATTACCCTAACAGCATTTTAACGTTTTTGACCATTTTATCCGGCTGCGCTGGCTTGACCATGTACAGATTTGCGCCAAGCCCCAGCCCCGTTTGAATATCCTTGTCCTGCCCTTCGGTGGACAAAACGATAATCGGCACATCCCTGTAAGCATCCTGTTCGCGGACAGTCTTGATAAAAGTAAAGCCATCCATTCGAGGCATATTCACGTCGGAGATGATCAGGTCAACGTCAGTCATGGAGTACAATTTCTCCAGCCCGTCGAGGCCATCTTCCGCCATGGTCACCTTGAAGCCTTCCTTCTTCATGATAAACGCGACGAGATTCCTTACAGTCTTCGAATCGTCAACAATCAGAATATGTTTAGGCATGAGTGCTCCTTTTAACCCTTAAGAACTTTCTCAACGATCCGGTCAATGGAAATAATTCCGATGAGAGAACCGCCTTCGGCTTTCATGAGTCCGGCCACAAATTCGACCCCTGACCCCAGATGTTGTTCCACGCCCCAGTCCAATTCGGTCTGAGGAACGCGGTACATGGTCTTCACCTTATCGATCATCAGGCCCAGTTGCAGGCCCTTGCGGCGGCAGACAACAATGAACCCGGGGGTCTCGCTTGCGCCAGTGGCGCCAATCAAACTATTGAGCTTCACCAGTGGTGTCACCCGGCCACGCAGATTCACGATACCTGCCATAAAGAACGGTGCAGCAGGAAGTTGCGTGGGAGCCACGTAACGGATGACCTCCTGGACCACATTGATGGGCACGGTAAATTCCTGGTCGCCGACGGTAAACCCCACCAACTGGATATCATCCTCACTCTTCAGCTGCGAAAGGATATCCGGCTCGTCCAAAGCTTCGGCAAGGGTCTCTCCGACAGCCTCAGGAGCACTGGATGCGGTTTGTTCCGTGGCGGCAAAGCCCGGTGCGGCTTCGACCCTGGCAGGCCGAGGCAGGGACACGCCTTCTCCAGACGGAGTTCCTGCGTCGCCGTACCCCATATATTTCTGCAAAAAAGCCTTCTCCGCCACGGACAGGGAATCTCCCTCCGTACCGGTCGGCAAAAAATCCTTTTCCAGGAAGTATTCCTCAGGCGTTTTCATTGGCAATCTCTTTGGCTAACAGCGAGTATTCCACAGCACCACGGGAATTGGCGTCGATCTCGTAGATCACCTTCCCCTTGGCGCTGGCCTCCCTGAAATTGGTATCCAAGTTGATAACTGTTTCAAACATTTTGGGACCAAGCTTCTTTCGCAGCAGATTCAGCACACGACGGCAAGCACTGGCCCGGCGATCGAACATGGTTGGCAAGGCCCTGAAGTTGATGGGGTTCGGTAGCACCCGGTTCAGCGTGCGAATGGTATCAAAAATGAGCCGCAACCCATGCAGGGCAAGAAAATCCGTCTGGATGGGGATAATCACCAAGTCGGCCGACACCAAGGCATTGACCAACAGCACTCCCACATGCGGTGGACAATCAATGACGATGTAATCGTATCGATCCTTAATGGGAGCCAGAGCTTCGGTCAGGATGCCACCACGCCCGGGCCTGCTCTTGAGGTCCATCTCCAGCTCGGACAACCGAATATGGGCCGGAGCAAAGTCAAAGAACAGCGGGTCTTCACTCTTGTGTATGATCTTGTCCCACAATGCGGCGTCAACCTTGTCCGCATAGAACATATCCAGGACCGTATACTTCAGATTCTCGGGGTAGTAGGCCAAATGGATGGAGGCACAGGCATGGGGGTCCAGGTCCATGACCAGCGTTTTTTTGCCCTGGCGCGCCAGTGCGGCACCAAGGCTCAGAGACGACGTCGTCTTACCCACGCCTCCCTTCTGATTCGCTACTGCAAGCACCTGTATGGACAAGTCCTTTCCCCTCCTCGTTTGCTGCCAAGCACCGCGTTGTCGCGGGGCTACTTGCTGCTACGCATGATGAAATTCCGCAGAGCCGTCCAATCGTCCTGATCCACATCAAGAAATTTCACACCCATGGCATACGAAGTCAGGGGGACCACATCATCAGCCCGCACCACTTCGGCTATGGCCTGAAGGAACTGTCCAGAGTCGCTCTCGAAGACCTTGAAGAACCCCGGATGGTACTTGTTGAAACTCGGGATGAAAATCTTCACCTGGAGTTTCGTGCCCGCCTCGAACTTCTTGCGGCACTCGACCTTCATTCCACCAGCGCTGATATCTGCGCACGTCACTTCAAACTTGGGCTGTCGTGCCAAAGGAAATTTGAATTCCTTGATCTCCACGCGAAAATTCTTCGGAAGTCGCAAATCCCGTCGCTGTTCAGCTGCCATCGAGTCCACCTCCTGTGCGAATCGCCATCTAACTTACTCCTCTTTACGGTAGATGATCGCCCCCGGAAAATGTGTCGGCTTGAATGCCCGCGAGATATTATGCAGTGATTCGGAATGCCCGATGAGCAAATATCCGCCGGGAAGCAAGTTATCGTAGAAAGAGCCGATGACGTTACGTTTCATCTCGTCATCGAAATAAATGATCACATTGCGGCAAAAAATGATGTGCGAGCGCTCGATCCGCTTGAGTTGCATGCGGTCGGAGAGGTTGATCTGGCCAAAAGTGATGAGCTTCTTCAACTCCGGCTTGACCTTGTAGCGGCCTTCTTCCTGGATGAAGTATTTCTTCACCAGCTCGGGCGGCGTGGTCCGCAGAGCATACTCGGTGTAGACACCGCGACGTGCCGAGGCCAAAACACCTTCGGAAAGGTCATTGGCCGTGATGCGAATATTCCAGGAGCCAATCTCGTTCCCCAAAACCTCGTGCAGTTGCAGAGCCATGGTATAGGGCTCTTCACCAGTGGAACAGCCCGCGCTCCAGATACGGATGCGCTTGTCCTTGGCCTTGCGCTGATGCTCGACCAATGCCCCAAGAACATTCTTCTGAAAGACCTTGAGCTGCGGCGGATTGCGGTAAAAACTGGTCTCGTTGGTCGTCACAACCTCGAACAGCTTATTCAGCTCCTGGCTCTTCGAAGAGTCGTATTGCAAATAATAGTAATACTCGCCAAAGGATTTGAGATTAAGATGCTTCAGCCTGTTACGTAGGCGGTTTTCCAGCAGATATTTTCGATTGTCGGCAATGTAGATGCCGCTCTTGGCATAGATGAAATCCCGGAGTTGCTTGAACTCCTCCGGCTCAATGGTGAATTCCTTTTTCAAGGAAATGGTCTTGGAAAAGAGGGACGCCATCTTAGAGATCTCCTCCCTCGGTTTCCTGAATTCTTGCAAGTGCCTCTTCGGTAGCGGCCTGCAACTCCGGATCATCGGAATTAACCAGTTCCAGCAGCGACCTGAAAGCCACCTTGCCACCAATCTCACCCAAGGCTTCCACAGCCTTCAGCGCCAGCAAAGTGCTGCCCGAATTCATCAGGTGCACCAACTCCGGCACCGCATCCGGCGAGCGACGCGCACCGAGAGCCTCAACAGCACGCACTCGGACCCAGTCGTCCGAATCCTGTAGCGCCTGCTTCAGATATTCCAAAACCTCTGTCTCAGGACACTGCCCCATCAATTCGACCACGGTCAGGCGCACCTCGCGGTTCTCATCCGAAAGTCTCGACTGGATCACAGGCATCCACTCGCTCAGCTCCATGCACATCCCCGTAAAGGCCTCAAGTGCCACTTTGCGAATGTCGGGGACCTCGTCCTCCAGGGCCGCCTTGATGTCATTCATGTGTTCCTGAACACCAAGTTTGCCCATGGCATAGACTGCCATCAGACGATGCACCGGGTCCGGGCTCTTGAATAATTCCGTAAAGCGCTTGCTCATGTCGGAGCCGCCAATGGCCACGCAGGCATCCAGAGCGGCTTCCTTGACGTCGTCATAGGGGTGCTCCAGAAATGAGAACAACGTCTCACCCAGAGCCTCATCGCTGAGCCCCCCCAGGTAGGCCAACGCATTTTTAAGCACGGTCCCGTCGTTGTGCTTGCCCAGCACTTCCACGAAAAAGCTGGTCGCCTCATCCCCGGCGCAAACAGACAGGGCCGAAACGATGTCGCGTTGCAGATCCCGCTCCTTGTCCCAGAATGAGCTCATGAGCAACTGGGGAATGCCTTCTTCTCCCAGGCGGGAAAGAGCCTCCACGGCCAGACGTGCAGTCTTGTAGGAACCTTCGGAAAGCCCATTCTTGAGGGCCTCGGTCAGGCCGATATTGACCAGTGATTCCACGGACCGCTCCATGCGGTCATGATCGTTGTCGTAGTCCATATCAGCGGCAATCGCGAGGACCTCGCGAGAGGCTTTCTCGCCACCCACAAACCCCAAACCGAGGATTGCCGCGTCCTGAATATCCACCTCTTCATCGTGCAAGGCGACCAATAGATATTGACGAAATTTCTCGCGTTCGTTCTCGGAGAGCATGGTCAGGGATTTACCACCCAAAATCTGGACGATAGCCTTGACAATCTTGTTACGCAGAGCGGTGGGAGACTTGTCGAGCTGCCTGAGCAGCATGGTCACGGCCTTGACGTTGCCCATCTCACCCAGGGCCTCGACAATCATGGAGGCCACAAGATCGGAACTCTTGGTCATGGCTTTGGCCAAAGCGTCCACGGAACTATCATCGCGCACCTTGGACAATGCTTCGATGACGGCAAACTGAATCCATTCCTCGTCACCCAGAGCCTGGTTCAGGTACTTCGCGCTTTCCTTGTGGCCCAGACTGCCCAAAGACACTGCCGCCTGATAACGGACATTGACTTCCGGGTCCTTCAACAAGGCTTCGCCCAAAGGGGCGACAGAGGCCACACTATCCGTAGAGCCAAGAATATCGGAAACAAAGATACGCACATCATCGTCTTCATCACGCATCAGTTCGATGAGAGCGGGCAGGTCCTGCACGCCCACGGCTCGGAGGATGTCCATGCCCAGATTGCGGGCAGGGGCATCATCGGAACGCAATAGTGGAATAACGGCGGCCACGGTGGACTTGCCACCGATCTTGCGCAGCGCCTGATCAGCAGCTTCCTGGATTCCCAGATTTCCGGTGGATAACAACTCGGCAAGGGCGGGAACAGCCTCTTCACAACGCTGTTCCCCCGCAAGGTATGCTGCCTCGCGGATATCCTCGGTCTCCCCCCCGGCGCGCAACATCTCATGAATGCTCTTGCAATCCTGCATAAGCTCCTCGCTCGTCCTAGGCGGTCGCGCAATCCCCAGCGCAGGGATTAGGCATAGAGGTTGTCGACAATAGCGGCGGACATGTCGTCGATATCAATAATTTCGTCTGCAAGCTCGTTGTCCACGATCGCCTTGGGCATACCGTAGACAACACAAGTCGCGTCACTTTGGGCCAGGGCCCTGCCACCGCGGCTTTTCAGCACTCTTATTCCTTCCATACCGTCATTGCCCATCCCGGTCAAAATAACACCCAAAGCTCGGCGCCCGACACCATTGGCAACGGAGGTGATCAACTCGTTGGCAGAAGGCTTGTATAGGGCCTCTTTGGGTTCTTCGCCGACGATGATATTGATGCGGCTCACTTTCTGCTCAATCCGCAGATGCTTGCCTCCAGGGGCCACATAAACCGTACCGGCCCTAAATTGCTCACCGTTTTCTGCTTCCTTCACACGTAGCGCAGAGATCCCATCCAACCGCTTGGCAAAGGGCCCGGTAAACGCACCGGGCATATGCTGAGCAATGAGAATGCCTGCAGGAAAATCTGCAGGCAACCCGGAAAGCACCTTTTGCACGGCCGGTGGTCCTCCGGTGGAGACACCAATGGCAACCACGTCACGCTTCTGCCCAGTCTTGGGGCGAGCCATGGGCCTGCGCGGAGGTGCGGACGGAGCAGGTGCCGCACCGGGCCGGGTAGTACGCGCAACAGGACGCCCCGGAGCGCGAAACCTGCGTGCCCCCAGAGTAAGCACCTTGTTGCGCAGATCTTCTTCAATTTTGATGATGTCGAGCGACACCTTGGAAAGCTGTTTGGGGATGAAATCCACCGCGCCAAGCTCCATGGCTTTCAGCGTGGATTCCGCGCCCTCGGTCGTCAGCGAACTGATCATGAGTACAGGCCGCGGCATCTCCATCATGATGTGCTTGAGCGCAGTCAAGCCATCCATCTTGGGCATTTCGATGTCCAGAGTAACGACATCGGGCTGGTGCTTGCGAATCAGTTCAAGGCCTTCCTGGCCGTTGCGGGCCGAGGCGACAACTTTGATCTTGGGGTCCTTTTCGAGCATCGTGGCGATGGCCTTGCGCATGAAGGCGGAATCGTCGACAACGACAACGGTTACCACTCCTGTCTCCTTTGTCTATTCTCAAAGGCCTGATCGTGTCCGGAATTCCGGAAACGGTCAGGCCGGATGAAACCTGGCACAAGAACACACCCAAAGTGTGTCGCTACTCTATTTTATTAATGAAAATACGCAGGAAGGACAACGACAAATTTATTCAATTGTAATAACTCCACCACAAAGAGGGAAGCGACTCCCTCTCGCCACGTCGCCTTTGTGCAGGACGATGATTTCACCCCTACGCCCGCCTAACTTTTTTACGAAATTCCACAACCAAAGCTTGCCAAAGCCTTCCGAACCGGATAAAAGTCCACTCCCTGCACATCGGGATGTGGCTCAGTCTGGTAGAGCGCTGCGTTCGGGACGCAGAGATCGCTGGTTCGAATCCAGTCATCCCGACCATAGATTTCAAGGGCTTAGAGGTTTCACCCTCTGAGCCCTTTTTCTTATTCCTAACCTATTCCCAACCGCAGATTCAAATTCCCTTAAAATCTCACCGACCTTGAGGTTCATGCTTATTCACTAGGAAGCCATTTCTCATGAAATTGTACGTACAATTTGCATAAAGCATGAATCAACGCCACCCACCGAACAGATCACAGTTGCCACCCACTGTTTCTTTCAAATAGGCATTTTCTTACATACATACCCGCATCCCGTTATCATACGGCAACAATACGACGAGCCACGCGCTCGAAGTGCAAACCGAGAATGGCAAGCTCCACGACGACAGGAAGCGCCTTCGGTTTTGTCAAAAGGGTTTTGAAAATTAGCTTCCAATAGAAAAAGCGAGAATGAGAAACAACCCCAATGGCCCACATGCTTTTCATGAAGGCTTGAATATCGGTACGAAAAAGCCTGCCTCGTGACAGTGGTGCATATGACGATAAAAACTTACTGATTCGAGCGTAGTATTCTTTGGAAGAGTAGAGAATACTAACCACCTCCTTATACCCTTCAAGAAGCACCTCACGCCCCATGGCGGGTATAAAATTCAAGCAGGCATCCGTATTCTCCCCACTCAGGCCGTCCAACAGACGTCCTTCAGATTTAAGCCGACGCCAGAGCCTAGTACGAGGCAGCGCATTGAGGACTCCAATCATGGCCGTAACAACACCTATATCTTGAATAAAGCGTACCTGCTGCTCAAAAATGGTTGACGTATCACTGTCAAAGCCAACGATAAAACCACCCATGACCTGCATCCCATGTTGCTGTATTTCCCTGACAGCAGATCCGAAATCCGTGGCCACATTCTGCTTTTTTCCACACTCCTTCAAACTCTCCACCGAAGGCGTCTCGATCCCGATAAACACCTTATGAAAGTTTGCATCACTCATCATCCGCAGGAGTTCAGAATCCTGCGCCAGATTAACGCTTGCTTCAGTCATAAGCTTGAAAGGATAGTTCCGCTGCTTCTGCCAACCAGCAAGCTTCGGCAGAAAATCTTTCACGTTAACAATGTTGCCGATGAAGTTGTCATCAACAATAAAAACAGAATCCCTCCATCCGGCATCGTACAGGCCTTGTAACTCCTGCAACATATGCTCGGGACTCTTCACACGCGAACCTCGCCCGTTCATGGCCACTATGTCGCAAAACTCACAGTCAAAAGGGCAACCACGCGAGTATTGCACAGACATTGAGACATAATCCTTGAAGTTCAGCAGCTCCCAGACAGGAAAAGGCGTGGAGTCGAGATCTGGCCGCTCGGTGGATTCATAGACGGCTTTGGCTACACCGAGTTCAAAGTCTTTCAAAAAATCGGGCAATACGGTTTCAGCCTCCCCCAACACAAAGTGGTCGACCCCTGAAAATCGCTCCCGCTGAGCGTTGAAAGCTGGCCCCCCGACTATCACAATTTTGCCCGCCCTCTTTGCCCGCCTAACAATATCTTGCGCACTGGGGACCTGCACAAGCATAGCACTGACCAAGACAAGCTCTGCCCACTCAAGGTCGACATCGCCAAGGGGCGCAACATTTGTATCCACCAGCCGTATCTCCCATGTTTTAGGGAGCATAGCGGCAATGGTAAGTAATCCAAGCGGCGGAAAAGCCGCCTTTTTGGAAACAAACGGCAATACGCTTTTGAAACTCCAAAAGGTATCGGGATACGTCGGATAGACCAGAAGTGCTTTCATGACTTTTCACCTCATACCCACCGTAATACAAAACGAGAAAATCTCAATACGTCTGACTTTACATTCATGAGGGCAGACTGAATACGAGCAGCGGACCTTCACCAGTCACAGGAAAGCAACGGTTGCAGCTCCCACGGCTCAAAACCTGATGAAACGACGATCGATGTCAGCTTTCCAAATCCGCAATAACCGTAATCACAAAAAAAGCGCCCGCCTTTCAAAAGAAAGGCAGGCGCGCGATGCCGATTAGGGCTTGGCTCGAAGACTACCAGCGAGGGCGTTCTTCACGTGCCTTGGCTTCGTTGACCTTGATATTACGGCCGCCGAAATCTGTACCGTCGAGGGCTTCGATGGCTTGGCGGGCACCGCTGTCATCCATTTCAATAAAACCGAAGCCACGGGGGCGACCGGTTTCACGATCCTCGATCAGTTTGACGGAAGTGACTTCGCCATATGCTTCGAAAGCTGTACGCACTTCGTCTTCAGTACAGGTCCAGGACAGATTGCCGACATAAAGATTCTTAGACATTCAAATTCTCCAAAAAGTGATAATGAATAGCGCCCGTGCGCCAAAAAAAAGGAGCCGTGTACAAGATGCGTACACGACTCCTCGATAGACTTGTTCAAATTCAAACCAGCGCTGGCCACAGTTGGACCGTGCCTACACGGGTACGGCTGGTATCGACATAGACAATCAACCACTCCCACAAACAAGTCAAGCAATATTACAAAAATAAACGAAATCCAATAATATAAATCTCAATTCTTCAGCATTTTCAAATATAAAAAAACAGCTATTACAATCTACAACACATTGATTTATACGCATAAAATTACATTATTATTCTGCCAGAAAACTCATTATCGTTAAATAAAAATACAATTACGTCTTCAAAATAACATTTACATGATATTACGACATGATTTTTTCAATTTCTCTTCATTTTTAATAAATTGGCAAGACTGAATTAAACTTCAAGTCATCAATAGACCTTCACCAAACCAATTTATTAAACCAATATCTTACTTAGGATTTAAAATGAAAAAAAAGAAGTTTACAGTAGTATACTGCAAAGGCTTCTTTGGCGACATGGATGGAAAAACAGCCAACGGACTCGCCCGCTACTCTGACAGTATGAAATTTCTGGCATCATCGATAGCACTAAAGCAGGCCTGGATGCAGGAGAAGTGCTCGACGATAAACCCAATAAAATCCCTATCTACAAAAATCTCCAAGAAGCTCTTGATGGAAAAGGCGGTTCGATAGCCGCGTTCATTTATGGCATGGCCCCTTTGTCAGGCGCTTTCTCTTCAATAGACCGTGATGTAATGTTTTATGCAATGGAGAGGAATCTCGACATCGTCAATGGCCTTCATGACTTCCTCACTGACGATGCATCATTCGTCCAAAAAGCAGCCGAATGCAGCGTTCAGTTGCATGACATCAGAAAACAACAAGACATCAAACAAAGAACCACCCTTGGTGATCATCCCTCTCTATCACTACCTGCACGTGCGAAACATCAAGCTAGCCCCCAGAATCTCCGAAGTGTTAGCAAAAATGCAACATAGCGGGGAAATCCAGAGGGTGATTCGAAAGACCTTGGCCTCCATCTAAAACGATAGAATCCCCTGATTGCACACGCCCCAAGTCATTCAAATCCTCCCCGCACATCGGCTCATCTTTCTACATACCAAGCCTTGCATTTGTAGCGGGCATTGCCCCCCCGTCAGCCAAAGGAGGTTGGCTTAAATCACAAGCCCCGTTTTAATTTGTATTTAAGGCCAAACAACAGCTTAAACGCTCGCCTTGAAATTACCCCGTCGAGGACGGCAAGTCTCAGCACATGCTACCCGGCACACTCAGCGAGAGGTTAAACTGGCCTCCGGTGCTAACGCAGATATCCAGTCGTATTGCGAACGATTCGATCATAAGTCCCATCACGCTTCATCTCCCGCAAGGCCTCGGCCACAGGCACTGCTAGCCATTGATGAGCCTTGTGGACATATAAAAACATCTCTCTACTTTCTAAGGGAGGATCGAGATGGTGAACATGATCACACCTCAAAGAGCGAACCAATTCATACCCCCCTAACTTTGAATACAAAACAACATCGAGCCTGTCCCTGTGCAGCATGCTAAACAAATGGCTTGCATTCATGAGGCGAGTTAGATGGGGGAAGCCCTCGGTGTTGCGTTCCAATATCTTCCATCCATTTTCAATCCCCACCCTCAAAGAACGAAGACTCTCCCAGCCGGAGATGGGAATATCTCTCGTGGCAAAAGCAACAAAGTGCATCGTCATGTTGGATTCAGGGACCTGGACCAAGTTAGGGTAGGTTTTCTCCATGCCAGCTATGCGATTTATTTCGCCATCAAGCATTCCATCATTGACAGCCACCAAGGATCGTTCATTGGGTGTGAAAACGATTTCGGCTTCGACGCCGATTCGCCGAAAGGCTTCCTTGAGAATCTGATCCAGCATACCTGTCTGTCCAGGTGTGGACAAAAGCGATTCATAAGATGTGCTGATGCGAATAGTATTATTGGCAGCAAGCGCATAAGAACTAAAAATACAGACAAGCCCTAAAGCCAATAACATCGTTTTTTTCATTCCGATCCTCAGAGGGTTAACTGTCATAGTCACCTTTTTGAATAATAAAAAATACCATCCAGAGCAATTGGACTATCGTTATCGAGACTTTCTTGTCAGCGGGCGCATCGCCGCAAGCAAATGGGCCTGGGCCAAGGACGAAGACCATCACGTCAATACAAAAACGGTATTCAAGGATTATTTCAATCACATTGCCTACGTCACTTACGGGGCGGAGATTTCTTACCTTATTAACGACAATTTTTCCGTCTCCCTGAACATTGACGCCCAACAGTATGAACGCACCAAAGGAGACACCCAGATGAACGCCCCTGGTGGCTATGAAGAATTCGACACCGGGGCTGGCATCGAACACTATTCGTGGATGTCAGGATTATCAGTGGAGTACAGATTCTAGAACGAACCGGCCACTTCCCTCTTTGCACAGCCATCGGATGACCACACAGAATAGCCATGACAAAGGCGACAGTCACAGCACGGGTGGCAAACACTCCCTCCCCATGGACACCTCACATCTCGCACGCTATAATGGCTGAAATGACAGCGAGGTATGTTCATGCATAGAGTTCTTCTTTCCACCCTTGCCCTGACGCTACTGCTGGTCGGGTCCGCCCTTGCGCTGGACTGCACCGGAAGTGTCTGCGGAATCCCCTGGGGGACGCAGCCCACGGAACTGAAAGGCTTCACGCGAATCGCCACCACTCCACTGCTGGAGTTCCACAAAGCTCCGTTGAACCTGGAACTGGTCCAAGGAGTACGCGCCAGCGAAGCCGTATTCGGATTCAGCGAAAAAGGCCTGTACGCCGTGTTCTTCCATCCCGAAACAACGGAAGGCTACAACACTGCCATGGACCAGATCATGGCTAACTACGGCAACCCGGTCATCAAGCTCGAAGGTGATAACAAGGTCTACCTCTGGATCGACGGCAACATCAAAATCAAGATCAAGCGCAATACCACCTCGGGCGAACGCAAGCTGGGCTTCTACAACACCGCCATGGTCCCCGAAGCTCGTCGCCAATACTTCGAAGAACTTGCTGACACCCGTTCCGGGTTCTTCCCTGCTGCCAAAAGCGGACGACCCGAGAAATCCACCATCTTGAAGTTCTAGCCGGACACCAGCCCCGCCACACAGCAAAACAGACGGCCATCCTCCCCGAGGGTGGCCGTTTTCATATCACTGCCAAACCTACGCCAAAGATACGAAACTTGACCTAAGTCCTCCTATTTGGGAAGGAACGTGCTGCTTTTCATTCATGGATAGAGACGGAGATGCCACCCGAGGTGGTTTATCCCCCCCGCTGCATGTCGCATACTGCGCCCGCAACGAACTGTTACGCCAAAGAAAATGCCCAGCTCCGAGCGGCATTCCACTGGCCGAGCCCGACACGAACTTCTGCCTGGGACATTACCCGCATGAACGCCGACAAGACCTTCACCATCCTGGATAAGGAACAGCTCATTCCCGGCCAGACCAGTAAGCTGGTCGTTAGCGCCCCACAGATCGCCCTCAAGGCCAAGCCCGGAAACTTCGTTATCCTGCGCATCGCCGAAAAGGGAGAGCGCATCCCCCTGACCATTGCGGACACAGACCCCGAAGCCGGTACCATCACCATGGTCTATCTTGTCATGGGCAAGTCCACAGCCATGCTAGATGAGCTGGACAAGGGTGACGAAATCCTCGACCTGTGTGGCCCGTTGGGTAAGCCCACCCATATCTCCACCGAAGCGGGAACCGTGGTCTGCGTGGGCGGAGGCACTGGAGTTGCCGCCATGCACCATATCGCCAAAGGGCACCACCGGGCAGGCAACAAGGTTGTGGCGGTCATTGGCGCACGCAGCAAGGATCTGCTGCTGTTCGAGCGTGAGTTGGGCCAGTTCTGCGACAAAGTACTCATTGCGACCAACGACGGTAGTGCTGGGGTCCAGGGCTTCGTCACCGGTGTCCTGCAAGACTACCTGGAAAACGAGAGTGACATCGGTGAAGTCGTCGCGGTGGGTCCCGTGCCCATGATGGCTGCGGTGGCGGAAACCACCCGGCCTTTCGAGGTAAAAACTACAGTGAGCCTGAACTCCATCATGCTGGATGGCATCGGCATGTGTGGCGCCTGCCGGGTGACTGTGGCTGGCGACACTCGTTTTGCCTGCGTGGACGGACCCGAGTTCGATGGGCACGAAGTTGACTTCACGGAACTTTCCAACCGCCTCGCGGCCTTCAAGACCATGGAGCAGGCGGCTCACGATCATTACTGCAAGTGCAAGTGCGATGACTGAACCAATCAAGAAAAAAAAGAAGCCCCTGGCCCCGCGCGTCCCCATGCCCAACCAGCCTCCGGCTGAACGGGTCAAGAATTTCGAGGAAGTGGCCCTGGGCTACACCTACGAACTGGCCGTCAACGAAGCGCGCCGTTGCCTGCAATGCAAAAAGCCCCTGTGCGTCAAGGGCTGCCCGGTGGAAGTGCCCATCCCGCAGTTCATCGCGCATCTGGCCGAAGGCAACGTGGGACTGGCCTATGAGACCATCAAGACCACCAACAGCCTGCCCGCCATCTGTGGGCGTGTCTGCCCGCAGGAGAACCAATGCGAAGGGGCCTGCATCCTGAACAAGAAGGATCAGCCCATCGCCATTGGCCGCCTGGAACGCTTCGCCGCTGATCAGTACGTGCATATCGACGCCTGTGACCTGCTCACCGGCCGGCGCGACTGCGTCCCCGTGGACCCCAGCAAGCGTGTGGCCTGCATCGGCTCCGGCCCATCCTCCCTGACCGTGGCGGGATATCTGTCCTCGCGCGGGGTCAAGGTCACTGTTTTCGAGGCCCTGCATGAGGTAGGCGGGGTGCTGGTCTACGGCATCCCGGAATTCCGGCTGCCCAAGGACCGCATCGTAGCCAAAGAGATCAGTGCCCTGGGCCTGCAGGAAGTCGAATTTGTCACCAACAGCGTCGGTGGCAAGACCTTCAGCATTCAGGACCTGTTCGACCGGGGCTATCAGGCCGTGTTCATTGGAGTGGGCGCAGGCCTTCCGAAATTCTTGAACATTCCTGGTGAGAACCAGAATGGAGTGTACACTTCCAATGAATATCTGACCCGCGTCAATCTGGGCCGGGCCTATGATTTCCCCAACTACGACACCCCGGTCATCCGCGCCAAGAACGTCACCGTCTACGGCGGCGGCAACGTGGCCATGGATGCCGCACGCACCGCGTTGCGCCTGGGCGCCGAAAGCGTACGCGTCGTCTACCGCCGCACCGTGGCCGACATGCCAGCCCGCCGCGAGGAAATCGAGCACGCCGAAGAAGAAGGCGTCATCATGGAAACCCTCGCAGCACCGCTGGCCTTCTCCGGTGATGACCGCTTCAACCTGACCAGCGTCAAGCTTCAGCGCATGGAACTGGGCGAACCCGATGCTTCGGGACGCCGCAGTCCTGTACCCGTGGAAGGCGCGACCTACGAGCTGGACACCGATCTGGCCATCATCGCCGTTGGCACCCGAGCCAACCCGCTGCTCATCTCCAACGAGCCGGAACTGAAGCTCAACGACTGGGGCTATGTACAGGTGGATGAAAAAACCGGCGAAACCAGCATCCCCAACGTCTTCGCCGGAGGCGACATCGTCACCGGCGCAGCCACGGTCATTCTGGCCATGGGCGCAGGACGCCGAGCCTCGAAGTGCATTGCCAAACGCCTGGGCTGTGAGCGCGAAGGCGACTAGACTCCATCGATACAAGTATCAACAACGCCCCCGCGTCCATTGGATGCGGGGGCGTTTTCATTTTGGATATTGCAGCACTAATTCTCAGTAAATACACATCAAATCGAATACTCACAAAAAAGGGTCATGATCAGAAGCAAGCGGAATCCCCCTAACCGAGGCATTCAAAAATGGTCAGACGTGAGGCGCTAGAGACAAAACAAAATCGATGCGTATCTGAAAATACGTGAGATTTTGATTTGTTCGCAGCAACAAAGTAGACGGCTATTTTCCAACACCCTCGGTATCGTTCCAGACGGGAAATTCCACGACAGCTCGAGTATAGCTCTTCTCTTCGCTGTGGATCGCCAGGCGTCCACCCAGGTCCGCCATGATGCGATGACTGGTGGACAGCCCCAACCCCGTACCTTGATGCTTGGGTTTGGTGGAATAAAAGGGGTTGAAGATCCGTTCCTTGTCTCTGCTGGGAATCCCGATCCCGAAATCAGTGAAAGTGGCGCGCACATAGCTTACGCCGTCACGCTCAATGGCCTTCAGGCTGATGGCCAACCTTTTCGCCGGGTGCCGCTCGGCATACCGAGCATTCAGGGCGTCACGAGCATTACTCAGAAGATTCACAAAGACCTGCTGCACTTCTTGGTCGCGCCCCTTGATCCGAGGCATTGGGCTCTTGGCATACAACTCGAGAATAATGCCATCCTTCTCCATCCTGGCCCGGGTCAGCCCCAGTGAATCCTCGAGAATCTCCCGAACGTCCACAGGGCCAGCCTCATCATCGGGCTTGCGAGCAAAGGACAGCAGATTACGCACAATGGCTGCAACCCGTTCACCTTGCTTGAGAATCCGCTCAGGAGCATCTTCTGCGTCCCCCAGGTCAGGGGCTTCGTCCTGTAAATATTCAGCCCAAAGCACAATGCCGTTGATGGGATTGTTGATCTCATGGGCAACACCCGCAGCCAATTCACCAAGAGACGCCAGATGCGCCGCTCTCATGGCTTCGGCATGGAGTTCCTTGTTTTCCGTGACGTCACGGCATGCATAAAGCCGTGTGCCCCCACAAATGTCCACGCGCTTGACCGTAACCAGCAGCGTCCGCCGATGCTCCCCGACTGGAACCTCGACTTCAACGTTGGGAACCTCACCACGCTCATCCAACTCGCTGGTTTCGATCAACAACCCGCCAAGCAGGGCCTGCACAGTCCCAAGATTGCCAACCTCCTCGGGAGACAAACCGAACAACCGCTCGGTATTGGGGGAGATGTAAGTGAACCGGCCAGCCTCATCGCTGATACAAACCGTATCCGACAAACTCATGAGCATCACCCGGTGCAGGGCCTCGGATTCACGCAGGGCCTCTTCGGCCTCTTTCCGTTCGGTAATCTCGATGCAAAAACCCTCTATGAAGGAATCCAGAGCCGTATCACCACTGATCAATCGAGTGCTGAGTGAGACCCAGATTTCGCTACCGTTCTTACATTTGAAGCGAGTCTCAAAACGCTCGACCTCGCCTGACGAACGCAGGATGTCCAAATACCTTTCCCTGTCTTCTGGGCTGGCATAGAGATCAAACCTCATGTCTTTGATAGTCAGCACAAGCTCTTCGGGCGAGGCATAGCCCAACATGCGCGCCATCGCTGGATTCACTTTGATAAAACGGCCTCCCAGAGTGCTCTGAAATACACCCTGAACCGCCATATCAAAAATTCGCTGGTAATTGAGGCGAGCCGTTTGCAATGCCTGCTCGACCATCTTTCGGCGAGAGAGATCGCGATAGACCACCAGAGAAGCAGGCCTGCCATTCAACTGAACGTAGCGCGCATTGACTTCCATGGAGATTTCCCGGCCGGAAGCTGACAGAAGCAACGTCTCTGCCGTCAGTGTACCCATGGCCTGAAGGTCTCGGACTCCCTGCTCGAAAAAGGGGTAACGGCTCTGATGGTGCAAAGCGACGGGAGGGGTCAGGGCAAGAGTTTTGGCATCATAGCCCATTCGTTCGAGAAAAATCTGATTGGCAAAGAGAATCTTGCCGGGCAAGCCGTCAGCAAGCATCTCAAAGGCCAGGACGGGATCAGGAAGCAGATCATACGAAGGCATGCTTAACAACGATCCTTCAGCACCACATTCCAAATCCATCTTCGCGGCCACAAAGTGGCCATGCCCATCCAGCGGCTCTTCGATCATGTCGAAATCGCTGTCTCCCGGCTTACCCATCCATCCCCCTATATGCATTCTGCAAATTCACAACTGCATCATCAAACTTGAAAATACATACTCTACAGATAAAACAATCGCAAGCACCCATGTTATTGACTCAATTTTTTTCAAAAAAAAAGATTTCCAGACTTAAAAACAGCACGAACACACAGCATTACAATACAAAAGATAACCAAAAACAAATCACCATAAAGAAACGGCTCGCGCAATACACACGAGCCGAAACACTATGAAATACAAAATAGATTTTTTACACCCAAAAGAAGGGGCAAAAAAGAGGCGGCAAAGGTTAGTGCAGTTTTCCGCCAAACATGGAGTTGACGAATTGATTCTTGTAAAAATCATTAACCCGCTCGGCCAAGCGCATCCGGGCAGCCTCGGCTTCCTCCTCAGAGGGGAAAAAAGCCGCAAGATCCCGCGCCACACCGTCTCCCATATCACCTATGGGCTGGCTCATATGCACCCGGAAATACCACTGGTCCCCTTCATAGGGTTCCTCGGGATGCGGAAAAGTCTTTTCCACCCAGCCAATGGCTTTGATATGGGCAATGGGTATTAAAAAACCTTCAACATTGGTGAGATAAGCAAATTCGGGGTATTCGTCGAATTCCTGCATCTTCGATAGTCCTCGGTCCCTTAGTGAATGGAATTGAATAAGGATGGGGTATGCCCACCCGGGGCGTCTTCGATGTATTGCCCCCATGCCGCGCTGTCAACAGCAGGCCCATGGTACTAGAAAAGCAGCCAACCCCCAAGCCATAACGCCAAAGCACAGCCCACGCCCGAAACAGAGATCAAACGAAGCAGCACGCGCAACTTCGCCTGAGTCCAGGGCTGTCCTTCAGGACCCAGCACAGGCTTGTCCTTGGGGGCACCAAAGTACAAAGTCCGCCCTCCCATGGTCGCCTGAACCGCCCAAGCAGCAGCAGCCATGGGCCAACCGGCATTGGGGCTTTCCATGCGCCGGGCATCGCCACACACCTTGGCCAGAGGTGCCAAACGACCAGACATCGCCCAACCACCAAGGACAAGAGCCACAGCCGTCAGTCGCGCCGGAACATAGGCCAAAACATCATCTGTCCGGGCCGCAGCCCAGCCGAGTTCTCGCCACTTCTCGGTGCGATAGCCCCACATGGAGTCCAGAGTGCTGATGGCCTTATAGGCCCAAAGTCCTGCCGGCCCCAACAGCACGAGATAAAAGAAAGGGGCAACCAGCCCATCGCACAAATTCTCGGACAGTGTTTCCGCCAGGGCACGCCGGACTTCATCCTCGTTCATCCCGGCGGTATCGCGACTGACCAGCATGCCCACCGCCTCACGGGCCTGACTCAGATCACCAGATTCAACCAGAACCAGAACTTTGCGCCCCTCACTCAGGAGCGCCCCCAGAGCCAACCCGGCATAGGCCAGGTACAGGGCAACCAGCCCCCCAAACAGCGGCATCGAAACAATGAGCAGAACCGCCGCTCCGGCCCCCAGAGCCAGTGTCCAGGCACACAGGACCCCACGCCATCGCAGTCCACGCCCTGAACCTCGCGCCCAGGCCTCCAACACATTGGCGGCACGACCCAGCCAACGCACAGGATGCGGCCATCCATGCGGATCGCCCACGATCAAATCTGCTCCAAGAGCCAACAATGGCAGGAGAAACGCATACCCCTCAGTAATCACGAGCAACCCCGATGATGAATGGTGAACCTTGTGGCAACAGCCAGCCGCACCTGTACCCCGCCTCGCGCTCCCCCGCAACCAGCCCCAGAGAAATCCCGCCACTCACAGACGAATTCCAATCGTTGACGGAAATTTCGTGGTCCCTGATTTAATGAATAGGGCATGTGGAAGATGACTGATGATCAAAGAGCTCACCCAAAAAAGATCATAGACCGTTGCGCTTGCAATATTTTTCACAAACATGATCGTGTCTTGACAGCTCTTGTAGGGATGTGGCTTGGTTTGATGCTAGGAGTGTAATAACAGCGATACAAGGAGAACTGGGTATGTTACGTGGGTTGAAAAGAAATTTACTGGTTGTCGCAGCGCTTGCCATAGCGCTTTCCTGTTCTGCACCCGCCTTCGCAAAGAGCTATCTTGCTTATGGCGGCGGGCCGGTTGGAGGCACATTCAACTACTTCGCCAACGCCATGGCAAGTTACATCACCAACACCTATGCTGACATTGAGGTTTCTTCGGAAGGCTCCGGCGGATCAACAGCCAACCTGAAGCGTCTGAATAAAGGTGATGTAGATTTCGGCATCGTCTATTCCGGCGATGCCTTCCTTGGCCGCCATGGCCGCCTGCCTCAGGATGCCACCAAATACGACAAAGTCCGCGCCATGGCCTTCCTGTACGGTGCACCTGCTCACCTGGTCGTAAAGAAAAAAGATGGCATCACCTCCGCCATGCAGCTTGAGGGCAAGCGCGTCGCCGTAGGTAACGCAGGCTCGGGCGCCGCCGCGGCCGCCGAACGATTCTTCACCCATCTGGGCCTCTGGGACAAAATCCAACGCCAGAACATGGGCTACTCCGCCGCTGCTGCTGCGTTCAACGACGGCAAGCTGGATGCCTTCTGGGTCTTCGTTGGCTATCCCAACTCCTCAGTCATTGAGGCCGCAGCACGCGACGACATTCAGTTGGTCGACGTTGGTGCAGATGCCGAAAAGTATGGCTTCTACAAGGAATATCCTTTCTATTCGCCCATGGAAATTCCGGCAGGCACTTACCGCGGTCAGGACATGCCCACCAAGAGCTTCCAGGATGCCGCTTACTGGTGCACCAATGCTAATGTCGATGACGAGATGGTCTACAAAGCCATCAAGGCCATCTACACTCCCGAAGGTCTGAAGCACATGGTCGCCGCCAAGAAGACTGCCAAGTCCATGAACATCCCCGACGGGCTGAAGGGTGTTTCGGTTCCTGTTGCTCCGGGAGCCGCGAAATTCTGGAAGGAAAACGGCCTGAACGTTCCCGACATCAAGTAGTAAATAAAACCCAGCGGCCGGGTAACCTGCCCGACCGGGACGATTGATACTGTCCGGCGGGAGTGGAGGCAACTTCACTCCCGCCGTAACAGTGCTCGTGCTCGATATTTCCTTCACCTCTGCCCGACACCGGAGCCTCCATGTCCGACAACCAGAAGCTGAACACCGACGAGCTGGGTGAACTCAGTAAGGATAAGCAGGAAGCCCTGCGCAAAATCATGGCCAAGGAGGCCAAGACCGGTCGCAAGCTGACCGGGCCCTGGCACTTGATTGTTTCACTCCTTGGCGCCTTCATGGTCGTCTTCTACTTCTTTTCCGTGGCAGGCCTGCCCATCGACACCCAGTACAACCGAGGTGTCTATGTGCTTCTGACCTACATCATGGTCTTCCTGTCGTTCCCCATGACCAAACGATCCAGCAGTTCCCGCCCCACGATAATTGATATCGCGCTATGTCTGGTATCCTTGGGATGCGTGGGCTATTTCATGATGGAATTCGAAGCCTTCAACTACCGTTCCGGTAACGAATCGCAGGCTGACATCTACATTTCCCTGATCGGGATCCTGCTCTCGCTGGAAGTCTCCAGGCGTGTGCTGGGCTGGTCCATGACCCTGGTTGGTATCTTTTTCCTGATCTACGGCCTCTATGGTCGCATATTTCCCGATCTATTCGCGCATCGGGGATTCTCGCTGGACAGATTGTCCGTCACCCTGTTCATGGAACAAGACGGTGTGTTTGGTGTCATGGCCAGTGTGCTGGTCACCTACGTCATCCTGTTCATCTTCTTCGGAGCCTTCCTGCAAAAATCAGGAGTGGGCAAGTTCTTCATCGACTGGCCCCTGGCCCTGGCCGGCAAGACCGTCGGCGGACCGGCCAAGGTTGCGGTTATCGCTTCGGCCTTCTTTGGTTCGGTCTCTGGCTCGGCCATTGCCAACACGGTCTCCACAGGCGCATTCACCATTCCTCTCATGAAACGGGCGGGGTTCAAACCGCATGTGGCCGGAGCCATCGAACCTTCGGCCTCCATCGGCGGGATGTTCATGCCGCCGATCATGGGCGCGGGTGGCTTCCTGATGGCCGAACTGACCAACATTCCCTATGTAGAGATCATGAAGATGGCCATTTTCCCGGCCGCGCTATATTTCTTCAGCGTTCTCTCCATGATCCACTTCGAAGCCAAGAAGCATAACATCCAAGGGCTGGTGGATGACGAATTCGAACCGGCCATGGTCGTGTTCAAACGCCACTGGTACAAATCCATGCCACTGATCATCATTGTCGCGCTGATGCTCATGGGTTTCTCCCCGGGCATGAGTGCCTTTTGGGCTACCATCGGCTGCATCGCCATCAGCTGGTTTGATCCCCAATACCGCATGGGCCCCAAGGAAATCTGGGAAGCCACCACAGCTGGGGCTCGCGCCACGCTGGTCATTGGAGCCACCGTCGGCGTTATCGGCATCATTGTGGGCACCATCGGCCTGACGGGCATCGGCCTGAAGTTCTCAAACATCATCATCCAACTGGCGCAGATGGCTCCGGTCTGGGCACACCTGCCCATGACCATCCTGCTCATCGGACTGGCTTCACTGGTGCTCGGCATGGGTGTTCCGGTCACGGCCAGCTACCTGATCACCGCTTCATTGGCAGTCTCGGCGCTGACCGGGATCATCACCGACGCCGGGATCATTGGGCACACCGAAGCCTCCATGCTCATCGCCTCGCACATGATCGTCTACTGGTTCAGCCAGGATTCAAACATCACCCCGCCGGTCTGTGTGGCGGCATACGCAGGAGCAGCCATTGCAGGGGCAGACCCCTGGAAGACCGGCTGGACTGCATTCAAGTTTGCCAAGCTGCTCTATGTGGTTCCGTTCCTGTTCGCCTACGAACCAGCCATGCTGCTGTATGGAAGCACCACGGAGATCGTCATGGCCTTCGGTAGTGCCATCGTCGGCACCCTGGCCTTCTCGGCGCTGACCATGGGCTACCTGATCCGCAGAACCACTCTGATCGAATGGCTCATCTTTGCTTTGGGAACCTTCCTCTGCTACCATTCCCATCACATCTACAACATCATTGGCGTAGCCGTTGTTTTCCTGGTTTACGCCATACAAAAAGCCAAGAATGTCCGCGACGCCAAGAACGCGGTCATGGCTTAATCGCTGAGTAACAAGCCCCCCGATTCCATCTGGAACCGGGGGGCTTTCATTGTCTATCTCTACCCACAACAACGGCAGCTTGCGAAGCGTACCTAGCGGGCTGTGGCCTTGACCCGATCTTCCTGACTCATCCCGGCCAATGACCGAACTTCGTCCAGATTCAGCCCCAGGCCCTTGGCAACACCCGCTCCGTATTCGGAGTCAGCCATATAAAACAGCGCTGTCTGACGAAGTTGCAAGCGTTTTTGCGCCCCACCCAGGTGGCCGACAATATTCCCAATCAGATTCGCACGATCCTGGGAGGTCATGACCTCCCTAAACAGATTACCCGGCTGTACGAAATCATCATTGGGGTGTGCGTATTCATGCCGTCCACCGTCCCCATCCAGAGGAATCGGTGGTTCATCAAACGTAGCATCCGGTCCGGGGGCGCCCATGCTGTTCGGCCAATAGTTGGGGCCGGACCCACCGCCATCGTCGGTACGCATGGCTCCGGCGCGCTGGTAGCTAACCTCCGGGGCATGCTTGGGCTGGTTGACCGGAATGAGGTGATAGTTAGGCCCCAGACGGTGCAAATGGGTGTCGTGGTAGGAGAATAAACGCCCCTGGAGCATCTTGTCCGGAGACGCGGCAATGCCCGGCACGAAGTTGCTGGGGTTGAAGGCGGCCTGTTCCACCTCGGCGAAGTAGTTTACCGGGTTACGATTGAGCGTCAGCTTGCCCACCTCGATGGGCGGGACCTCGGCATGCGGCCAGACCTTGGTGATGTCAAAAATATCCCACTTGAAATCACGGGCCTGTTCCGGAATCAGAATCTGCATTTCCAGAGTCCATGACGGATACTCGCCACGCTCGATGGACTCGAACAGATCACGGGTCGCATGATCAGGGTCCTTGGCACACATGGCCGTAGCCTCCTGCCCCGTGAAGTTCCTGATGCCCTGGTCCGTCTTGAAATGGTACTGCACCCAGAAGTATTCCCCCTTGGCGTTGTACCACTTGTAGGTGTGACTGCTGTAGCCATTCATATGGCGATAGGTAGCCGGCGTACCTCTGTCCGAGAACAGCACTGTCACCTGATGCATGGACTCCGGCGTCAGGGAAAGAAAATCCCAGAACATGTCGGGGTCCTTCAGGTTGGTCTGCGGGTTCCGCTTCTGGGTATGGATGAAATCCGGGAACTTCAGCGGGTCACGGATGAAGAATACCGGCGTGTTGTTGCCGGTCATGTCGTAGTTGCCTTCCTCGGTATAGAACTTCACGGCAAACCCACGCGGATCGCGTTCGGCATCGGCCGAGCCCATCTCGCCACCCACCGTGGAGAACCGGACGAAAACGTCGGTCTTCTTGCCCACTCGGGAGAGAAACTTGGCGCAGGTATATTTGCTCACATCGGCTGTGACTTCGAATTCGCCATAGGCCCCAGCCCCTTTGGCATGAACCACCCGTTCGGGAATACGCTCACGGTCAAAATGCGACAACTTCTCCAGAAGATGAACATCCTCCATGAGTACCGGTCCCCTCGGACCTGCGGTCTTGCTGTTCAGATCATTGCCCACAGGCACGCCAAAAGCACCTGTCATCGTTTTTTTCTTCTCTGACATGGCTGGTCTCCTTATTCTGAGGTTCCAGCCGGTTGAACCGCTAGGGGGAGGAATGACATGATCTCGATATTTCTGGTTTCCGATCCTCTGCCCAGGTTCCCATTCCGGCCATAGAAACAATACGAGCCTTCAGTCTTGCCAAATACCACATATCGCCTGTCAGTTCTAGATTTACCCTATAAAATTCCGGCTACACCAAGCAGTTCACGTGACCACAGGAACAGACCTGCCCACGATTATTCAACCGGGGTCACATGTCTGGAACGGGCAAGAAATAAAAGGAGAGACGCCTAGGGCGTCAAACAGGAAGGAAAGGCATCGTATTTTTACGCTCGGCAATGTCTGCCCAGGCGTGTGTCCTATTCGGGCAGCCCACCTGAAACCCTCAGGGCCTCGAACAACAGGATGCCCGCGGCAGTGGACATATTGATACTACGCAACCCATGACGCAGAGGTATCCTGACATGATGCGGATATGCCTCGAAGAATTTCGCAGGCAATCCTCGTGTTTCCGGCCCAAGAACCAACATATCATCAGTTTCGAAACCAAACTGCCCACAGGTTTCACCCCGCCTGGCGCTGGAAAGAATCAATCGCCTGCCGTCCGCATGATCGAGCAGGGCTTCCCAATCCTTGTGAACCTTGACGTCCACATGCTGCCAGTAATCCAAACCCGCACGCTTGAGATACTTGTCTTCCAGGCTGAACCCCAAAGGCTCCACAAGGTTCAGACGAATCCCCATGGCAGCGCACAACCGCGCAACATTCCCGGTATTGGGGGGAATTTCCGGCTCGTATAGGACGACTTCCATGGCATTGCTCCTGCAAGGTTCATATTCTGGCTCAGGCGCGAAGGATGTACACCGCGGGCATTGCCCCGGCAAGCCCTGCCACCCTGCCCCGACATCAGGCGACAGCATCAAAAATATAAAGGGCGACCATAAAAGTCGCCCTTTATAAACCCAACACTTCAAAACATCGTCGGTAATTTTTTAAAGCTGCACAACAACCGTCCGTCGTTCATGGCTCTCCATGTCTTCGACATCAATGGAAAGAGTTTTACCCTCAGGCCTAACCCCTTCAGGCAGTTTCAAATAAGCAAAACCACTATTCACACGCCCAGAGTTAATAATCATTTCATCAGGAAACTCTTTTTCACTCCAATCAGCTTTCATTTTATTGTTGGCATCCTCGGCTGACATATAGCTAAAAATACCGAACCCCAGCAGCGCATAAGCCATCTTGTTATGCTCAAAATCCTCATACATTGCAGCTGATCTGGTATGTTTAAACTCAGTGCCGACTGGATCATTCAATACAATTCCGTCCCTCAACACAAACAATCGACCGTTCGTATTATTCTTCAGCAGAATATGAATGGGATAAAACTGCTTACTATTCAAATCGGCATAAAAAGCCTGTTTTGTTTTTTCAGTCTCTGCATACACATCGATTGCGACTTCAATATCGTTATCGCAGGTATAACAGCTGTAGTCGCTCAGTTTTTTAACCGGAACATCCTTCACTTTATGAGTGGCACATCCTGTCCCCAGAATCATCACAAGCGCTAAAAGAAAAACAACCCTGTTAAGCACAAAAAATCTCCTATGTTTAAAGCAACATCGCAAGTCGGAGAGTTGTGCCTGTTAACCCAGAAATCGTCAAGTAGATATACACAGCCTTATGAAGCAACTTACAAAAAAACACGACTACTTCAGAGTATTCCCAAAGGAGCCTGCACGTTCAATTCACGCACCTTGGCCGGATCATGGTGCATGCGCAAAACATCCAAACGCGGAGCACGGGCCCAGCCCGAGCCATCGCGGTACAATGTCAGAGTAAATCCCATGGATCGATAGAAGGCATTTCGCAGCGGGGTATCCTGCTGCTTGATCAGATGCAGTCCATGCACAGGTAGATTCCCAAATCCAAACCCCACAGCTTCGCGCACCAATCCGCAAAGTAGATAGGTGCCCAGCCCTTGCCCTCGCAACTCATGAGGCAATGAAAACATCCGTCCGAACCGGGCCTTGCCGCCACGCACCTCCAGGGTGAATCCTGGGCAATATACGCTCCTGACCTCGGATGCCCCAAGCCCTGCAAAAGATGCCAACTGAGGCAAAATATTCAGAGCACACCCATTGGAATACGTCTGTATCCTACGCTCCAGCGTAAGCCAGTTGCCACCCGTTTCCAGACTGGAACCAAAGGCCACCAAAACAAGGGAAGACTGTTGCATGCCTCCTCCCCCGCCCGCTCATGTCAGACGGGTTTGCACAAACCTACACCCGAAACCATTAAGAAATCCAGTAGCGGGGCATGACACCCAATCGTCCTTTCTCCATACAGGAAAAACAGTCCTTTTCCTCCAGTACATACGGGCATTCGGCTGGGAGGAGCACCTTTGGGCAGCGCCGTGTCTCAAGCCCTTACAGGAGATCACTCATTCTTATATCCGCTGCCGGCAACGCCCCACAAAAATCGACATCTTCGGCAGAAGAAAGCCGTGGCAACAAACTTGAGGCTAGAAGCCTCCCCTCGCCGCACCGTGATAATGACAGCCCGCACAACCAACCTTCCAGTCGTGTTTTCTGCCATGACAGGAGTTCTGACAGAAGCTGAGCCACGCAGTATCGGTTTCGTCTGTTACATGAACGGCCTTGCCGTTGACCGAGGATCTGAGCAGGTAAATATTATAAGGCGTTCCGTGGGGTTCGTGGCAATCCAGACATCCCAGGATAATGTTCCCTCCCACTGCAGAATACGGCATTTGCAACTTGCGGGGTGATCCGGCCACTACACCATGGGCATCAGCGGTAACGGCACCACTAGTCGCCGTCCAATTGATCTTGCGCAGGTTCCTGGGGCCATCGGGCAGCATGGGGTTTTCACTGTAAATCGTATTGTAATCGTTATGACAATCGGTGCAGAGGCGATTATAATCAGGCAAATTACTGCCATCCTGCACGGTGTCGTTGTCAGGCTCATACCTGTCCGTCCTGCCAAACCAATACGGAGCCTGATACCATCCCACAGCGCTGGCACGCTCCGAACTGTCATCCCCCCACAGGTTATCCGGATCGGAAGGCCGGGTGACTGCTGTTCCCAACAGGCCACCAGAGATATCCACCGGATAATTGCGCTTGACCAGATGTGGATTATGGCAGGCATCACAGGGGTTGATATCCGCAGGCAATGACCAGGGGATATTGTCGGCATCGTACATGGTCTTGCCCAGCACCTGACTGACAATGCTATCCAGATGGTGCGAGGACCCAGACATGGTGTGCGAAAACGCCGCAGCAATATCCGAATCATAGCTGCCGGGAGTTGTATCCCCTCCGAAATTGTATGTGTAGCTCCGATTGATGGAGATGCCACCCACCTGGTTTCCACCGGCCCCCGTATGGCAGGTGAAACAGAAATTCTCGGTCTGGCTGACATGGTTGGTCTCATATAGCAGATAGGCATCCGGGCCACCGGAGGGGCTGGGTTCACTGCCTGCAATGCTGGCGTGCTGCTCATGGCAATGTCCGCAATGCCCACGAGTGTATTGCGTCACGGAGGAGCGCAGCACTCCGAAGCCGGCATCACCATGGGCCGAGTCCGTGTAGGGACCTGCCCAGGCCACCGTAGCCAAAGCGCACAGGGCCATCGCACCCAGCCAAACCCATCCAGCACGCATCCGTCTCTCCTCTTAATTCTTCTTGGTGTGGCACACGCCACAGCCCGACAACGAAGTACTCAGGTCGCCGCTGCGATAATCCCAACGCATCATCTTGTAATAAGGGCTGGCGTGGGCCCGATGGCAGGAAAGGCACATCACCATATCTGAACCGGGCGTCACGGCCGGACTGGCTGTACCGCCAAGGCTTGCACGAGCCACGGGCACCAGAGGATCGTAAGCGATAAAAGCTGTATATTCGCCTCCCGCCGGAATAACCGCGTCCGAAGGATGGCGTATCCAAGGCGAACTCCCTGCGGGAGACGTATTCTGTTCATGGAAATTGCCATGGCATCCGGCACAGAAACCGCTCATGGTGTTTCCTTCGCGGGCCATGGCCTGGCTATCGGTCTTGTCCCCTGTACTGCCAAGATACTCGTTGTGATCCGAAGAGGACGTCGTATGCTCCCAGTCGTCATCCTCAAGCCCTGCCACCCCGTGCCCGTCACCGGTCTCATGCCCCGCAAGAAAACGGTACCAGCCCTGTTCGGCAGTATTCACAATCGGCCCGGCATCATCTTTGTGATGCCAGCCAGTTACGGAAGGAGATACGCTTCCGGACACCATATGGCAGCCCGTACACGCAGACCGACCATTGAGGAACCCCGCGCCCCCATACGGGCGATCAAGATTGTTGTGGCAGGAGTCACCGCCACAGCCCACCGAATTGCCCGGAGCAGTGCTCAACGAGCCATCGGCAGCCATGATATTGTGACCGTTGGCATCGTCCTGTCCCGCCCAATAGAAATTCCCTGCGGCCAAGCCCTGACGTGTGGTTCCGCCGTCCGAAGAAGCCCCGTAATTCGGCTCGGAAGTGTTGAATACAATGGGTGCCCCCGTGGTCGAATCTTTCCACGTACTGCCGTCCAGAGCCGAATGACAGCCCAGGCAGTCCGTAATCAGCAGATTGGCGTTGGGATCGGACTTTGCTTCATAGCTGCTCCCGGTAAATCCATAGGCCATGGGAGCTGCGTCCTGACTGTTGTGCATGGTGTGACAATCGGAACACGGGCCGGACACCCGAGCCCCGAGAGTCGAAGCCAAAGCCAGCAGCATCAGCACTGCCAGCCAGGCCAATACCCATGCAACAACACCCCGTCGCCTGCGCATCAGCGCCCCTGCTCGAACACACTCACTCGTTCGTTCTGTCTATCCACGACAAACAACTGCCCAGCTTCATTCCTGTAGAGATAGGATGGATAATGCAAGCGCCCCTCCCGCCATCCTTCTCTGGAGAACTCATGCAGGAACTTTCCCTTGGCCGTAAATACCAGGATCTTGCAACGATGCCTGTCCAGCACGTGAACCTGTCCACCGGAAGCAACCGCAAGGCTCACGGGAAAGGCCATTTCCCCACGTTCCCGCCCCCGTTCGCCAAACTGTGTCACCAACCGACCGGAGAGATCATAAACACATACTCCACCCCGGAGAGCATTCACCGTGTAGACTCGACCGCCGGTCACCTTCACGTCCCGCAATCCATCCCCATGGGGCACGGAAATGGCCCCGTGGTAGCGCCTGTCTGGTCCGAACATCAATATCTGCTGGTTGGCGGCATCGGCCACATAGAGGTTGTCATCCCCATCAAGGGCAAGATTGACGGGGTGCACCGCATTGATGCCCTGGACGCCATCAAAACTCAACGGTTCCATGGTCTTGCGCTGCATATCCACGGTTAGTACGGCATCTTCTCCTGCCTGAATGACATAGAACCTGCCCGACTCATCGCGCACCAGAGCAGAAGGAGCGCTGAGCACTCCCCCCCCATCAAACTGTGACACAAAGCCGAAAGTCGAGTCATAGGCCAGGATACGACCACCTGAAGTGTCCGCCACATACAACCGCTTGCGGGCTTCATCAAAAAACACCCCGCCCAGCAACCCGAAAGGACCTGTTTCTGCTGAACGAACCACAGAGACCAGATGTCCGGGCGCGGAACTGCGTGCCTGCACGGAACAAGGCACGGCCAGTGCCAACACCAAAAACAGCATGATCATGCGCGTTGCCATCTCTATTATCCTCACTACACTGCAGACCTAGTATCCCTTATGGCATTGCAGACACAGGGCTTTCTTCCTGTCGAACCGCAGTGCATAGGGATAGGGACTGCCCATCAGGTTGTGGCAGGTGATGCACGAGATATCCCGCTTGGAGCGTGGGTCCACCGTGTCTTCGCCAATGGGATGCGTAAACTGGGCGTGCCGCTCATGGCAGTTGGTACATCCTCCAATCTCTCCCTTCTCGAAGAGATGGGGCTGGTCCGAACCATGAGGGGTATGGCAGCCGGTGCACCGCCCTTCCTTGACCAGCGGGTGCTTGTATGACGCACGAGGATCTCGCACCAATTCCGCAGTATCGGTATGGCACCCCAGACACATCCTAGTCTCGCTGGAACGACGAAGCTTGTCGCGTTCCGAAGCATGCGGTCCATGGCAATTCAAGCAATACACACCTTGGCCCGTATGGCTTACGGTCTTGCGGAAGCTCTCGGCCTCATCCTCGTGACAGCGCAGGCAGAGCTGAGCCCCCTGTTCCTTGAGTGCACCGCCGCCAGCAGCCTTTGTGTGGCAGGCGGAGCATTGGCCGCGCTTGAAAGGCTCATGGCTGGCATCCATAACAAGAGCCTTGCGTTGTGAACTGTGTGGGCTGTGGCAGGACATGCAATCGGCATCCGCAACCGAATAGCCACGGTGTGCTCCGGCTTTCGTCCCGGCATCAGGATGGCACCCTTTGCACAACGCCACCCGTTGCTTGCTGAGCAAGCCCTCATTTTGGGACGTATGCGCCTTATGGCAGCTCAAGCAACTCCCCTTGCGCACGGGGGCATGGATTTTCCCATTGGCAATACGGTCCTTGTCGTGACAGCCGAAACACAGCTCATCCTGCTTCGCGACAAGCATCTTTTTCCGACCGGACGAGTGGGGGTCGTGACATTTCATGCAATCCCCGGAGCCATAGGGTGAGTGCACGATGTCATCGCCCCCCCGTCCGCCGCCGTCATGACAGCGCAGACAAAGTTCACGTGGTTCCGCCTTGAGCAGGTGCCCATACTTGGAAGCATGTACGGTATGACAGCCATCACACTTCTGCTTCCGAAAGGGTTCATGCGCATCGGCCTGTGCCATCTCCGCCTTCAGTCCAGGGTGACACGAAACACACCCCTCTGGCGGACCGGCCCCCGGACGAGCCCCCGAAGCCCAAGGCACAAAGACCCACAACACGAGGGCAGCAAAGACGACCACCCACAACGGTATGCTCCAACACGGTTTCATGGACATGCCCTGTCCTCCTCACTCAGCAAAGGCATCATTTGTGGCAGTCGGAACACGCCCCCTCCTTGAACGGCCCGTGCAGCACTGGCTGCAACAAGGCCTTGGTCTGCGCGGCATGCGGTGCATGACAGCCGGAGCAGTCAGAACCAGAGTTGTCCACTCCGCGATGATTTCCCGTCTTGCCCTTGGCATGACACGTCTCGCAAACCTTGCCGCCCGGAGCAGTCAAAAGACCAGGAGTCTTTGAGGCATGCCCCTTATGACAGGACAGACAATCACCATCCTGAGCAGGCTTGTGGCGATGCTTGCTGGACTCCAGACTGTCCTTCACTCCTTCATGGCACGACAGGCACAACGGTCCCGGAGGCCTATTGAGGCGTTGCCGCACTCCACTGTCGTGCGGAGTATGACAGGCGGTGCATTGTCCACCGGCAAAAGGCTCGTGCACGGTGGTCTGATCCTGAGTCGCCAGTCGGTCATGACAGCGGGAGCAGATGTCCGACACGGGACTCACCAGATGGAAATCCTGATCGCTGGCATGACTGTCATGACAGGTTTCACAATCGCCTTTGTTGAATGGGTCATGCCCCTTGCCGGCAGAACCGACCTTCATGTCACCATGGCAGTTGAAGCACAACTTTTCCCGAGTATCGCTCAGCAGGTCGCGGCGTTGCGCACTATGCGGACTGTGACAGGAAACACATTGTCCAAGCCTGACAGGCGTGTGCACATTGACTTTGTCAAAGCGCATCTGCTGCTTGGGATGGCATGAATAGCACTGCTCGACCTCCGGGGCCTTGAGCACCCCCTTGTTATCCGAGGAATGAGCATCATGGCAGTCGAGACAGGCTCCGTCCTTGACCGGTGCATGCACCCTCGCCTTGGTAAAGGGGGCACTCTCATGACAACGCAAACACAGAGCCGATCCTTCGGCCCTCAGTCCTTTCTCCAGATTCGAGGAGTGCGGTTCATGGCATCCGGTACAATCGCCCTTGTCAGCAGGTGTATGCCGATAGGCTTTCCCCATTCGTCCCTCTGCCTGTGGGTGGCACGAATAACAAAGTTCACCACCAGCCAAGCGAGCCTGGGCCTTGTTGTCCGACGCATGGGGATTATGACAGGACAGACAACCACCCTGAGCCTGTGCCCCGTGGGGTGTGTCGCCTTTCCTCATGACCGCATCGCCATGACAGCCCTGGCATTGCTCCGCTCCCGGTTTGAGGACGGGTGTGCCCAATCCATCAGGCTGTTCATGACACGAAATGCAATCGCCATTTCCAAAGGGGGTATGTATCTGTTTCCTGAGCAGACCTTTATCGGCTGAGGAATGCGGGGTGTGGCACGAGGTGCATGAATCACCAGCAGGAATCAATCCGCCATGGGCCTCGGCAAACGCCCTATCCTGAACCGCGTGGCAGGAGCCACAAGTATCCTGGCCTGCGGACTTCAACAGTTTGCCATGATCCGAACCATGCACGTCATGGCAGGTCGAACAGCCGTCCTCGTCCAGCGGTTGGTGACGCACAGCGCGCTCAAACTGTTCACGGTCATGGCAGGAAAAACACTGGCTCTGTTCACGCACGAGAGCCGGACGAGCAGAGACATGGGGATCGTGGCATGACAGACAGCCGCCCTCTGCCACCGGGGCATGAGGAACCTTCCTGTTCGCCGCATCGCGCATGTCAGTATGGCACCCCACACACAGGGCTTCGCCTCCGGCGCGCAGGTACACTCCCCCTACTATACCGTGGGGTTTATGACAGGCAGCACAATCGCCCTGTGCGACCGGAGTATGCACTTTCCCGATACGCTCATAAGCGGCAACCTCAGGCTCGTGGCAATCCACACAACCCGCGCCCATACCACCTGTGGCTGGCCTGGCTTCTCTCCGGCAGGAAACGGTTCCACTCCAGACAAACAGGAGCAGCATGACGACAACAACCGGTAACGTGTGTCTCATTGCTCACCCCTTTCCAATTGATCGGTAGTGTCCGGTGGGCTCTTCCAAAACGCATCTTCCAGACTCTCAAGCACCTCGCTATGCATCACTATGCGCGCCTGATTCCGCAACGCCTGAACATAGCGTTCACGGACCATGGCGTATTTGCGTTCCAGGACCCGACGTCGCAAATCAGGCAGTACCTCTTCGTAAGGCATGACCGTGCACCCTCGCCGCCCGCGCAGCTTGAGTACCACCAGATCCCTCCCCAGTGTCAGCACATCACTGACTCCTCCTTCGGGGAGTGTGACCAAGGCCTCACGAAAAACCGAGGGCAGTCTGTTCTCGGAAACCCACCCTTCACCGGGGGTGGAACGTCCGCCAAGTCGCCTTGCGAGGTACGCAAAAACAGCCCCTCCACGCAGTTCCTCCTGAGCAGCCAGAGCCAAATCCATCTCCTTGAACCGCAATTCACCCAATCGCACCTGGCAGCCCCGGGTGTAGAGTTCGGCATGGTCATCATAGAACTGTTTGAGGTCCTCATCCGTGGCCTCTGCCAACGGCAGCAATACCTGCGTCCGAAAAGCATCCAGCAACAGCGCATGACGGCGAACGGCAACGGCCTGTTCAAATTCAACCTGCCCTGCATAGTCACGCTTCAAGGCTTCATGCCCAACCAGCACATTGGTCACCAACGCATCGAGTACACGTTCCTTGGCACCTTCCAGCCACTCAAGCCGCGATGCCTCATCCTCGGAGCGTTGCAGCATATACTCGGCCTTGGCGTATTCGCGCCCCAAATCGCCCATGAATTCGGCCATTGGCACCGGCTCTCCATTCACGACGACCACAGAACCTTCAGGGACAATGCGGGACAAAGGCAGCTTTACCGCCTGCAACAGTTCATGATTCACCACAACCTCGGATTGAGCCCGAAGCCGCGTCACAAACTCATCGGCCAAAACCTTTTGGCGTTCCTTGCGCAGAATCTTGCCAATACGGTCCCGCATACGATCAGGGATTTTGTCCTGAGGCGCGGTCTCAGTTCCCAGAGAGGCAGTATAGCGTTCAGCGATGTCAGCCTCTTCCACCTGGACTCGCCCTTCCACTTCTTCCCTGTACAATTGCAGTATGGATTGATCGCGCACAAAGGCCTTCATCTTGAGGCGAAACGCCGGTCCCTCATCCAGGTGCATGTCCAAGGCTTCTTGCACCAGCAACCGCTCATTGACCAGGGAATCCACAATATCATCCACGCTCAGTGCCATCTCGCTGCCCGAGGAACGGGTCCTGGGTTTCGCGCGATGGATGTCACGCACCCGTTGCTCAATATCAACCACGGCAATGGCTTGCCCATTCACCTCCACGGCCACAATGGCAGACCGGGCCAGACTCGGAACGCACATCACCCAGGCCAGGACCAACACTGTCGCAGCCGCCCGTATCGTCACACCTTGCATCGTTGCCTCCAAGTCATTGAGCCACACCATGGGGAAGCTGCGCCACAACCTCAGTCGCCATGCGTCGGGCCAACTCTCCGCTTGTGCGCACCCTGCCGATATCCAGCGCCACGGCATAGTCATCGCCATGTCGTTGATGTTGCGCCATGAACAGAATTTCTCCGGTACGGGCGTCCACCAGACGCACACTCACCGCCACCGTTGGCACCGCATCCCAGCCAACGCCACCGGCATCGCCATAGTCTTCCACCCGCCCAAAAAGTACGGCGTCCACTCCCAGACTGCGGCGCATGCGAACCAGAGTTTCCATATCCGTGCCTTTGCGAGCCAGAATGCGTCGATCCAGAAGAAATGTTTTGACGTTGCCATAATGTTCCACCTCGTAACCGCCACAGGCCATCAGTCCGGAGACAAAGGCCGCCGTCACCACCGGGCTGGCATCAGCAAAGGCAGTGCCGTTATCAAAGGGAAACACCGCCACCACCACGATACCGCGATTTTCAAGCCCCTCACGCAGGTAGGTCTCAGGGTGAACTGCGCAGCCCCCCAAAAACATGAGCAGAGCGCAGACCACTCCGACTTTAGGTACCAAGACATCAAAAATCATCGACCCACACCTTCCGCTCCTGCGGTTCGAGATCCATCTCCTGAAACTCCGGCTCAGGCGGCAGCAAGGGGGAGACATCCACCCACTGTCGATTCCCGACCTGATCCCAGGTCTCCAGAGAATATGCCGCGGCTCTGTCGGGAACCTGAACCGTGGGCGGAGGCGTTCCTCTTCCGTAATATTCAATAATTACAGAGCGATCATCCCTATGTAAGGTCAGACTCCAACGGCTTACCTTGTCCAAAGGCGCAGGCGTCATGGTGACCATTCGACGCTCATCAACCTCCACCAGAGAAACGGCAACCCGGGGAGGAGCAGTGTCCACTTCCAAGCGCTGCACCGACGCCACGGTGCTGTTTCCAGCGCGATCGGTCACGGTGAGCGAGCAGACGTACTCGCCATCGGGCATGATGTGCCCCGCATCGTCCTGCCCGCCCCACACAAAAAACTCCGGCAACTCACCGCGGCCCTCCTCGGAGCGCACGGCATGCCCCGATGCATCGGTGACACACACGGACCAACCGCGAATATGCAAGGAGTCTCCGACCTCGGGAGTGAACCGGATCTGGTCCTGCACGCCGTCAGCATTGGGAGAAAGTACTCTGTCGCTGGAATGAAAGCTCAACGGAGGGGGACTGTTGTCCACGGTGAGCACGGCATCGGTTTCCACGGTCACCAGTTTGTTCCAGGCGTCAGTGACATAGATGCGCAGCGGATAGCTTCGCTCAACCATGGGCGCGATCAACTCGCCACTGAAATGACCATTGCCCTGCGCATGCAGTTCAATCTCTCTATCCAGCAAGTAAGCCCGAATCCGGCGCAACGGTTCGCCCCCAGGCTTGATTTCCACCACCAGCGTTGCGCGCTGTCCGCCACGCAATATCTCGGGTTTGAATCCGGCCCGTGCGATCTCAAAATCAGGCACGGTTGAAGGATGCACGAGCATTTCCTCAGGCATGGAACTCAACAAATCACCCACAACACGCTGCAATAGAGTCTCCATGTCGTTGATCCGCCCCAAACCAAGCACCGTGGTGTAATCATCACCGCTGGCCGAAACGCTCTCCGCCCAAACCACCGAAGAATCGCCACATTCCACCAACTGCGCGGAAACAGTGGCACGGGGAATATCTTCACCTGTCATATAGGCCTGCCCTACAACCAAGGCATCCACCCCAAGCTCCACCCCAAGCACCCGCAAAACAGACCGATCCATAAATTCTGCCCGCCGCAGACGATGGTCAACGCGAAACTGCTCCAGTCGATCCTGCGGCACCACATCAAATCCGCGTCCGGCCAAACCGGCCCCCACATAGTCGGCGGCATCAATCAGGTGCCCCTGATTGGAAAACATGCCTAAGGGCATCACCGCCACCCGCCGCACTCGCCCCTGCGGGATCGGTTCCGCAGCCATGGCGCACAAGGGTAGCAGCAACCACAACACCAACCACAGGCTTCGAAGCACACGCCATCTCCCTGGTCTCCGGCTACATGCCCGCAAGGCCGTTGCGCAGTTCCTTGGTCTCATGCCGGGCCAATGCCGCCGGCATCTCACGCTCATGCTCAAATAATGATGCAAACATTTCCACCACCACATCCCGGCTCAAATCGGTGCGACTCTGCTTGCCGATACCAAACAGCCTGTCCAGAACTGTCGTCCCCTTGAGACTATGTGTGGCCTCCCACAAAATTGTGCATGTCTTGGCATCAATGAGCCGCAGGGACACACAGACCTCAAGGTAGGCGTCACCACCCTTGGTCGATTGCCCATACTCCTGCACCGCACCCACCAAAAACGCCTGCACCCCCAAACGGCGGGCAGCGCCTTCAGCCACCTTGCGATTGATGGAGCCCTCATCCTTGCCATGCCCCTCGCCACGCAGCACCTTGGCCACTTCGCCGAATTCCACCACATCCACACCACGGCGCAGCATCTCGGTGGCCACCACGTGCATCACCTTTTCCTCTGCGCATTTTTCCTGAGTCAGGTTCTTGAATGGCACGATGGCCACAGAACGCACATAACTCAGGTCCGCATTGGGATGGACATAATTCATGGGCTTGGCGCACCCTGCCAACAGCAGTGATGCCATGACCAGCATCAAGGGCAGAGCCCCTGTCCCTCTTCTCAAAAACAGAATCAAACCAATCATATTTTTCATCTCACCCACCTCTAAAACTTCGCGGACAGGTCCATGGAATACTGATGCACCTCGGTCAGAATATCTGCCTGATGCCAAGTCCAGTCGTAGCCGAATCGCAAGTTGAGCATCCGGCTCAGGGTCCATGCCAAGTCCACATTGAATATTTTTTTCTCGCTGCCATTACGCTCCAAGGACCATCCGGTATCCAGCTGGAGCTTTCTCGTCAGCAGCCATCCGAGAGTGCACTCCTGCCTGGTCGTTTCCACGCCCGTGATGTGATCCTGATCGAGGCTGTACGAACCGCGCAGATAGAGTACTCGCGAAGGGCGATAATACAGGGCAAGCTTGCTGAATGATGTCCGCCCCCTGGTGACATTCGAAGCCTGCTCGGTCTCCGTCCAGCTCATGTCGTGAATCAGATCGGCAGTCAGGCTGCGCGTCAATTCCAGTCGCAGACTGGTGTCCAGATTCCTGGCGGTAGTCACGGCATCGGATTGAAAATTCTCATTAACGGACAGCCCGCTTTCAACGTCCAGTTGCGCTCCCTTTCTGAGCAATGCCCCCACATGCATCTGGGCAACGCTGTTGCTGGACACTTCCTGTGACCCCTCGCGCGAATCCACTCGGCTCAGGGACAAGTCCACATCCAGAGTCTCCATGGGTTGAGCCAACAGGTTCGCCAAGTAGGAATCCGACGTCCTGTCCAGCTCGCCGGTCTGAGTCTCAAGACGCCGCTGATATTGACCGGTAGCCGTCACATACGCCCCGAGGTTATGGCTCACCCGCACCCCTGCGTTATGCGTGTCATGACGAACCTCATCCGCCCCCGCTTCTTCCATGCGCCTGATCTGGCTCATGTCATACGACAGTTGCAGCCATTCCTTGGGCCGGTAATTCATGTTCAACTGAATGTTCTTGGTCACGGCCATATCACTATCCGAGGAATCAGCAGCATGCGGTTCCAGGGAATAGGCTTCGATCTCGGTGACATAGATTGGCGAAACCGTGGCGTCATTGGTCGTGTTCACCACCTTGAGATAGCGCTTTTCCACCCCGGGTACGGTGATGGCGAAGTAGTCCTTCTCGTCATCGTAAACGAAGCTTGCAGACGCACTGATCTGAGACCAGAAGACACCATCATCACTGGAGTACAGTGCCCAGGTATAATCCGCAGGAGTGAACGTGGCGTCGGTGGTATAGACCCTGAGTTCATCCACCCGGGTAGCACGATTCAGATCAAGCCCCAGATTGCGATCCGTATTCCCGGCTCCGCCGATGTTGAACCCCACACTGGATTTCAGATCGCCATCGATCAGTGCACCCAAAGGATCCAGAGCAATCCCTGCCCCCGGTGTCGTCTCCCGGCCCAAGCCTGCCAGGGGAGCCACCTGAGTTTCCACGTCGTAGGGCGTACTGCCCACCGAGATATCAGTTTCGGACACCGTATGCGTGTAGCTTCCGGAAATAGCCAACTCGTCATCCAGATACCTGTCATTAAAGCGCAACCAGCCCTCGTTGCTCTGGTAGTCCTGACGCACATCTGCCGCTAGGTCCTGAGATTCCCTGAGTCGCAAGCTATAGCCAACACTCAGGGAATCCATCACTTCATGGTCGATTGTCCAAAACCAGTCATCCTTCAGAGTGTCAGTGCTCCGCACGGGGAGGTAGTCATAGTCCCTATCTCGCCGGTAGGACATGCGGATTCGGGTCCGCTCCAAGGCTGCCGTGGCAAGATCAACATTCCAGGATTCAGTGGTTCGCCGCTCTTCGTCGGAAGCCGTGGTCAAACCATGCAACCCCTTTTCGACCAAGCGATAGCCCACGTTCCCGTTCACGACATCACTGCACACAGTGAGCCGCAGTTCGGGAATCTGCGAAGTTGTTTTGACTTCGTTGGTCTCTTGCTCGCTCAAGTCAAAGCTCCCTGTAAAATTCACGGTAGAGGTGACATCCTTGCTCAACCGCACCTTGTAAAGCCGCAAAAAACTGCTATCGATGCGCTCCTCATCCCCGGATCGAATCTCCGCGATACGATACGAAAGCTGGAGCGCTCCACTCACCCTGTCCTCCGCCATCCCTCCCTTGGGACAAGCCATTGCCCCAAGCAGGAGAATCAGGCCGCATATGGCACATTTCACTGCCGTCCGGCATTGAAGGACGATGAAATCCAACACGTCGTTCATTCGTCGATGACCGTGACGCCGTAGGGTCTCCTGCCCACATGCATAACGGTATCGATCTTTCGCATCGAGGCATCCACAACGACCAGTTTGTCTGCTTCGTTACAAACCACGTAGAGTTTGCGATGCACCGTATCCAAGGCCATATGCCCGGGAGCCGAGTTCATTGGCACCCTCTTCACGTCAGAACGAGTGGCGGTTCGCACAAATGCCAGTTCATCTTTCACAGGGGCCGTCATGTAGACCATGCCGTGCAGCCCTTGCAGCAGACGCCCCCCGCGACTTCCTGCAGAAACCGCCACCGACGCGGCATAGGACGGCAAATCGACCAACCAGAGAGTGGAAGTCCCGCCATCGGTGACGAACAGGGTGCCATCGGCCACAGCCACCCCTCGTGGGGCCTGACCTACGGTCACGGTGCGAACAACCTGAAGTGTATTGCCATCAATGACGGACAGGGTGCCTGAGCCGGTATTGGCCACATACACCCTGTTTCTGTCCGCATCGAAAACGATGCCGCCGGGGTTACGTCCCACATCAACCACGCGCACGGGTTGGCCTGTCGCCGTTTCAATGACCGTCACACTGTCCGAGGCCGGATTGACGGCAAACAGCAATTCCCCATCCTGGGATATCGCCAATTCCGTAGGGGCGCGGCCAAGGTTGCCGAAGGTGTCCACCACATGTCCGGCAGCCACATCCACCACCGAAATGCATCGTCCACCATGGCTGGCGACGTACAAGCAGGTGCCATCTGGGGAGGAAACAAGGCCCATGGGAGCGGACCCCACGGCAATGGAGCCAACAACCCGGCTCAGAGATCGATCAATCACGGTCAGGGACGCGTCAGCGACGTTGGATACAAAAATCAGAGAAGAAGCCAACTCAACGCGCTGCTCACGTATAGTCAGCTTGGGCAGGAAACCATCATCCTCACACAATGAAGGCTCGGCGAACCATTGGGCAAACAATGTCCGGCTGCGACCAGGTTTCAAGGTGAAATCAATCTCCACCAGGGTTTCCCCACCGGTTTCCTGCAGCTCCAGAGGCACGATGACGCCATTGCGTTCCACAGTGGCCCAACTCACGCACCACGCCATGCCCACATATCTGCCCGGCTCCATTCCCGACACAGCCAGCCGCAAACCACCATCGGGATCAGCCGACGACAGCTCCGCTTCCGCGCCCAGTGGATGACGCCTGCCGTCTTCGTCCACCAGAAACACATCGGACAGAGCAAAACGAATCTCTGCCCCACCGGTTCCAAGTGTTTCAAAATATAAATAAACCTGCCCTCCCCCACCCGGAAAGGCTTGTGGCATCTTCTCAAGCGAAGTGCAGGCGGTCGCCATCAGCGCAACCAGAACAAGAACCACGCGCATGACCAACTGCATGATCTTTCTCCCCCAACTCTTGCCCTAGCTCCCGGCCGAGGCTATTCCAAACGCATCACCTGAACGCGGTTATTGAATGTATCGGCTACAAGAACGTCACCGACGGAATCCACCCCGATGTCATTGGGGAATTGAAACCATCCGTCACGCCACCCCTTGCCTCCGAAATCAAACAGATGTTCGCCTTCCCAGGAATAGACGTTTACCGTGTGCCGCATGTAGTCCACTACCAAGACCCGCCGCTCACGCTCATCCAAGGCAATACCCCGGGGCCTACTGAGCTTGCCCGAGCCACCACCCTTCTTCCCGAATGATCGCTGAAGAACACCATCTCCATCGAACACGTAGACTCGCCCCATCTCTTCGCTGAGAAGATACAACCGCCCGGAGGCATCCAATTCCATATCGCTGATCATGGCTTGCCGCGGGGCCTCGCCACCTACAGAGTCCTCAACACTCAGCAGACGGACGAATACACCATCGGCATTCAGGACAACCAGACCGGCAAAACTGTCACCACTGACGTACAGCTCGCCCTGCGGGGTCACGAGTACGTTGCGGGGACGAAAAGATTCCGCACCATTGAATCCCTGGAACACGATGTCGCGCTCCCATGACAGCGCAGGATTGAATACGGAGATTCTGGATTGTGTGCCGCCCTTGCCTGGAACCTGAGCCACATAGACGTAGCCATCGCTGCCCACGGAAACACCCACGGGGCTTTCCAGGCCATCCGAAACGCCCATGGAGAGCAGTGGATACAAATCATGGGTATAGACGAGGATTCTGGAATTGCCGCCGTCCACGACATAGACTTCGCCGTTACTCCGATCCACGAAGACCCGTGATGGAAACGACATCCTGAGGCCTTCGTAATCCTCAAACACGGTCCCCATGACGACAGCCTTCTCAGCTCTATTCTCATCCTGAGTCGAAAAGTGACTCATTGCCGCAGGCTCCTCGGAACGAGGCACATCCTCCGGCAGAACGTCCTCGGCTGCGCCCAAACGCACCATCCCCAGCAAAACAAGGAGGGCCATCAGTCTTATGGAGCGCAGGCGGAGAAAATTCATAATTCCATCCCTGACGCATATATCGAAAAATTGAGGGGAGGGACGTTAGCCCCCCCCTTCGTCCTATGGTGGAGGAGTGGGAGGTGTTGCACCATAGAGATCCCGTAGGTTCCCTTAAGAACCACGTTGCTTGTTATGGCAGCCGAGGCAACCGTAACTAACTGTACTTCCTGCCAATTGGGCATTGTAATCCCAACGCAGCAGGTCGTCATAAGGCGTACCATGGGCTCGGTGGCAAGAGATGCAAGCCACCTGTGCTCCGGTCACGGTATAGGCCGTACCAGGAGCCATGGAGGTAATGTCTTCGAAAGCGAACGGATTCTCACGGTAGTTCACCGTAGCAGACCAACCACTCGCAGTCGGAATATCGTTATCCGTGGGGTGGCGAAGCCAGTTGCTGCCATCATTGGTATTGGCCAGCGAGTGGAAATCCGGGTGACAGTTGGCGCAGAGCTTGTTGATACCTGCGCTCACATCGGAGCTGTAGATGTTGTGTTCACCACCCGTACCATCTGCAGAACCGGATATTCCGGCCTCCCAGTCAGCGGCACCCTTACCGAGGACTGCTGCCTGGTTGCTTGCGATCTGCAGGTAGCGGTATCCATCCTTGGCTCCGTGGTGGAAGCCCTGAATACCGGCATCGTTGCCATCGATGGTGGCATCGCCGTGACAACCGTTCTTGCCTGCACAAGTCAAGGCTTGAGCATCCTGATCGCCCTTTCCAGAGTTCATTCCACCGGACAAACCGGGAATGTTGGTCCCGGTCAGCGTGTCGTCCTCACCGAGGGAAGACATCACGATGTCCACATTATGGACGCCCGCATCGCTTTGCACACCACCGGCACCTTCCTTAAAGGTACCACCAGCGCAGGAGTCGGTATTATAGGTGCCGTCAACCACAGGGGCGACACCACCCAAACCGCCATTGGTATGGCAACCGATACAGCCGTTAAGTGTCAAATGAGCCATACCCACGGCACTGCTGCCCATCGTCGATCCATCCTGAGAGCTGTGCATGGTATGGCATTCCACACACGGACCGGTCACTGCTGCCCATGCAGGGCAGGCCATCAGCACCGCAACCAGACCTAGTGCCCAGAATCGCACCCCGTTACGCATCCATTGTCCGTGTCTCATATTTCTCTCCTACCGCCCTGCTCAGAGCCATGCATGCAGTGCACAGCTCCGGCAGTACGGACTCGTTGGTTCTCTTGCTTCATCCCGCAGCCAGCTCGTGTGCCGTGCCGTGGCAATCTCCACACTTCGATGTATCCTGCATCAGGGTCTTGGAGTGCGGTTCACCATGGCATTTGCTGCATGGCTCGATGCCCTCGTGTTCGAGGTGACATGATGCACAAGGCACATCTGTATGCTTGGTGATATTCTTGGTCAGATTATGCTGCACATCGTCATGACACCCTGCACAAATCGCAGACGAAACGTCCTCGCCATAGGTCACAACCGTGGGCTTGTGCACGGGATGGCAGGTCATGCATTCGGCGGATGTCATTTCCACTTCCGGACTATGCGACTCATGACAGTCGGCGCATTCCGGGATCTTGCCATGGTTGTCGGCATGGCAATCCTCACAACCCACATCACTGGAGTGAGCGCTGGGATTCATCACCAATTCACCAGCCACAGGCTTGTGACAGGTGCCACAATCCGGTGACAGATTCTCCATATCCATAAGCAGAGGACGGTGCACATCGGCATGACACTTCAAGCAATCCTTGAGCGATTCATCCGAACCGTGGAATTCAGCTCCGTCCGGCCCCACGTGACAGGTGCCGCACTTGGGCATGATCTCATCAAAGTTCTGCTTCCGAGGGCTGTATGCATGATACTGCTCATGACACTGCACACACGGAATCTTGTGCTTTCCGCCATCCTCCCGGATGGCATCGTAGACAGGGAAATGGCATTGTCCGCACTGCTCGGTTGTCAGCGGCGAAACCCCGCTGTCGTATAATGCAATTTCACGCTTTTCCGGCTGCGCAGGTTCCACGGATATCGGCTCCGCAGCACCGCCCCCGGCCGGGGTCCTTTTCTCGCAGGCCGCCACGCACACCAGGCAGACCGCAAGCAGACCAAGCAGCATCAAACCTTTAACCAATCTCATATCGTTCACCTCATGCTGTCGCCGTTACTAAAATCATCGCGCCGGTTGCTCCCGGCCCGCGCTATCGCCTCAGGTCGTGCGCCGTGCCGTGGCAGTCGCTACAATCCTCGAATTTCTCAAGCATGGCTTCCGGATGCGGCCGGCCATGACAGGCGAAGCAAGGAGGAACGGCCTTATGCTCTGAACGGTGGCAATTGTCACAAGCCAGGTCATGATGCTTTGTCGTATTGATGGCGAGCACGTTGAAAGCCTCTTCATGACACGACTTGCAATATTCCGAAGGCGTTCCTCTTTCATACTTGACCACCAAAGGCTTGTGAGCCGGGTGGCAGGTCGTGCAGGACTCCTGGTCCATGCTATCGGTATGAGAAGAGTGACAGTCCAGACATGCGGGAACCTCGCGGTGGCTGGTGTGACATTCGTTGCAGGCCATGTCGGCATGTGCGCTCGGGTGGTGCTTGACCTCGACACCCTGTTCGCTATGACAGGTCAGGCATGGCTCGGTAATGTCGCCCTCAAGACTCAAATTCAGCGGAGCATGCCCCGAAGAATGGCACTGGCTGCAATTATCCAGTGTATAATGCTCCTTGCCCGTATGACACATGGTGCACTCAGGCACAGCTCGCGTCCCTTGGGGCGGGTGCTCTCTATGGCAATCCAGACACCCGATCTCAGTGCCATGCTTGCCACCATTGACGGCAACCAATGCAGGCTCCTTGGGGTGACACACGATGCAATGATCATCGGTCAACTTTGTCGCAGCAGGAACGCTCTGCGCCGTTGAAACCGGGCAGAACCAGACCAGAACCACGGCAATTCCAAGAACACCCGCGAAGGCCAACCTCATTTTCAACAAACCTAATTCCATTTCAACTCCTCCCAACCATTCCCGTTCGGCCTCGCAGGCTGCACAACTACTATTTCATCCATCTGGCTTTTTCCCTCTCCCCGTGCGGCCCAAAACGGCAGTACGGGCAAAGCCGGTGATCCTCTGTCGCATGTCATTCGACTCCCTAAAGACTTCAAAACGTATGCCAACTCCAACCAGCAAAAGATATTTCATCAACCATCCGTAATCACAGGGAAATAATTCAAAACAATAAACCCTTCATGTTCTCCGGCACGCCCATCGTTCGAAAACGAACGCTTGCATTCGAACGCAAGGTCCAAAACTCGACCATAAAAAACACCGCAGGACACCTCTCTCTCGAGGTATCGTGCGGTGCTTGTGCAGCATCAAAAATGCCACTCGGTGGTAGGGAGATTATCCGTCCATCAGGCGATAGATCTTGTTGCGATCCCAGTTGAGAAATCCGGCGGCCTGCGTTTTGTTATTATCAAAACGACCGACGGCCTTAATCACAATCTGTCGCTTGAGGTCATTCAGGAATTCATCCAGATCGAAAGGTTCATCAGGCAGGGTCAAATCAGAAAGATCAAACAGGTTGCACGAGGGGCGCCAGCCCATGTTAGCGCCGGGCTTAACGGCCAGAAACTCCAAATGCTCCGTTCTAAGCTCGTCATCGTCATACACCAGAACAGCCCGCTCAATGACATTTTTCAGCTCGCGCACATTCCCTTTCCATGGATATGCCCTGAGCATGTCCAACGCGGCCTTGGACACCGTCTTGAATCGCTTCTTTTTGGCTTTGGACTCGTCTGCCAAAAACAACTGCGTCAGAGGCCCAATATCTTCCTTGCGCTGCCTGAGCGGCAATATTGTGAAATAGCCAATCTTCAAACGATGATAGAGGTCCCGGCGGAAGGTGCCCTCCTCCACCATCTCTTCGAGATTGCAATTGGTGGCACATATGATGCGCGCCTCCAGCGGCATTTTCTTGATGCCGCCCACTCTGTAGAAAGTACGATCTTCAAGGACACGCAGTAGTTTGGGCTGGATATGCAGGGGCAGTTCACCAATTTCATCCAGAAAAACAGAACCCTTGCCAGCGGCCTCCAGCTTTCCTTTTGATCCTTTCCGATCGCTGCCGGTAAAGGCACCGGCCTCATAGCCGAACAGCTCGCTCTCAAACAAATTTTCCGAAATCGCTGAACAGTTGATATCCACGAACGGAGCCTTGAAGTCATCTTCGCCATGATGAATCAACCGGGCTACAATCTCCTTGCCTGTACCGGTCTCCCCCTCGATAAGCACGGGGACATCGGTGTTTTTATGATAGAGCCTGGCATCATTGAGAATCTGGCGCATGCAGGGTGAAGAAACAACGATATTGCCCACCCCGGTAATCTTCCGCAGCTGCTCCCTTGCGTCTTCCAAATCGCGCTGCAGATCCAGAGTGGCCTCCAGAATGCGCCGATCACAACACTGTGAAAGATCTCTGTTCTCAAACAACAAGGCCTGATGCTCGGCGCTGCGTTCAACCACGGCCGCAAGCTCGCGAGCATCCAGAGGCTTCTTCAAAAAGTCATAGGCTCCCAGCCTGAGCGCCTTGACCGCAGTTTCCATTTCACCGTGGCCGGTGATGATGATCACATCACTGGAGGATGTTCCCTTGCTCTTCTTGATACGTTCCAGAAATTCGAGGCCATCGATCCCAGGCATGCACACATCAGTAATGATTACAGGGTAGTATGTTTCTGAGCAGCGTTTGAGTGCCTCCTCGGCATCCTTGCACATCACTGGCTCAAACCTGAGCATGGAAATCATGTCTCCCAAGCTGGCCAGGCTGATGGGTTCATCGTCCACGATCAAAATCTTCATTCGTCAATTCCCCTTCTGCAGGCTACGACACGGTTCCCTTGAGCAGTGATATCTCTATCTTCGCTCCCTTGAACTGCTCGGAGGCACCGGCCGTTATCTTACCGTTCCAGGAATTCACGAAGGTTTGGACAAGGGCCAACCCCAAGCCCATGCTTCCGCCATGGCTCTTGGTCGTGTAGAACGGTTCGAATATTTTATCCGGTTCATCTGCAAATCCGGGGCCGTTATCTTCGACAGACAAGATCATATGGCTGGAATTGTTTATGGTCGATATAACAATCTGCTTATCGCGCCGATCATAGGTGTCGTGAATGTCAACGGCATTGACCATCAGATTGATCACGACCTGTTCAAGCTGAATCCCATTGGCCCGAACCAGAGCGGGCCCCGGCTCCAACTCCAACGACAGTTTGATGCCATGATACGCCAATTTGGCGGACATCAAGGTCAAGGCTCGCTTCACAGCCATATTGAGGTCAACGACCTCCACCTCCACATTGTCCCCCTTGCGAATAAGCATTCGCATATGGTCAATGACCGAGGCAATCCTGTCTGCTGCGCCCTGGATTTTGCCCAACTGCTCCAGCAGTTTCGGCATCTCCACCCGCCCTTCATTCTCCACCAGCATCATTAAACCGGTTGTCCACAACTTGAGGGCATTCAAAGGCTGGTTGACTTCGTGGGCAATGCCACTGCTCATGGTCGCCAAGAGCTCCGTCTTGGTCGCACGCTGCAATTGCTCAGTGAGTTTAACTTCTTCGGTTACATCGGAGTACATGACCCCCCCTTGAACAACCTTCCCTTCGTTATCACGAATGGGGCAGGCAATGACCCGGAACATTCGCATCGCCCCATGAACAGATAATTCCTTGAACTGAGTATGCACCTCACCGTCAACAAACAGCGTAGAGCATGGGCACAAGGGGCATCGTTCCTGCTGGCCCATCAGGGAATAGCAATGGCCGCCGAAATCATGTTCAGTCTCCGGAAACCATTGCTTGAATGTAGAGTTGGCCGCAACAACCTTCATGTCGCCATCCAAAAGCAGCATTCCGCCCGGAAGGTTCTCGGTTATTGTCCGGTACCGGCGTTCGCTTTCGCGCAGCAGATCTTCGGCGTGGCGACGCTTGGTGATATCCACAGCCACACCAGCCAGACGATAGACTTCGCCCTTGGCATTGAGCACGGGGAACACACGCCAGCGAACCCACCGCATTTCGCCATCAGGCCGTAGAACACGGCATTCGCAGTCTGCAGCCCGATTCGCCAGGCCTTCCTGCAGGGTGTCGCGAATGGTGCTGCAGTCATCAGGATGCAGAGAATCATAAAAGGTTGATGAATCCGCTAAAAGCGCCTCGGACGATTGCCCCCATATGCGCTCATAGCCAGGACTGGTATAAAGAATCTTGCCACTATCCGCTTCTCGCACCCAAAAGAACACATGGATATTTTCGACCATTTGCCGGAAACGCTCTTCACTTTCGCGTAACGACCCTTCGGCGCGTTGACGCTCAAGAACCTGATCCTTGAGCCGGCTATTGGAATCAACCAATTGACGAGTTCTATTCGCTACAATTTTTCTAAGACTGACAGCCCAGGCAAATACGAATAAAGCCGCTATTCCGACCGCCACAAAGCCACCGGTAAGCAGCCGGGTCAATCGCTGACTGATCCGCTCATCCCAGGCCGCCGGATCGTACACCAACTCACCAACATCAACGCTGCCCTTGACCTGGCCATACTCACGCAGATGTTCATGCATCTGTCTCCAGCGCTCAGGATTCACATGGCCCAGCAATTCCACGTGTGGGTAGGGACAAAGGTGCTTTACCCCCTCCACCTGGCCCAGGTTGAACTCCGTGGTCTCCAGAGGCGCATGCACCCGAGGCAATTCCTTCGAAATGCGCTCCGCAACCTCTTCGGCATGATCGAGGGCATATTCCCAACCCTTGAGGCTTGCTCGGATAAAGGCCTGCACCATGGCGGGATCAGCGTCGATAACATCCTTGGTGGTGTAAAGAGAATCACCATAAAAATCGACACCATAGGACATGGGGCGCAACACACTGAAGTCGACTCCAAGCTTTCGCAACATAAAGGGGGTGGTCAGGCGGTAGCCAAGGATCGCATCCACCTCGCCACTCGCTAATTGTTGGTAATGCCTCACGCCTCTTTTGATGGGCGCATATTCCAAGGAGTTCGGGTCCACGCCTTCGGCTCGCAGCATGGCCTGGAGTTCCACTTCGAATAAGTCGCCAGGACGACGCACCAGCTTCTTTCCTGTTAAATCGGATGCTCCACCGATACCACTGTCCTTACGCACATAGATCTCTGCTGCGCTGTGCTGGAATATTGAAGCAAGGACGACCACCGGAATTCCCTTGTCACGTGCAACAAGAATATCCGAAGCACCTACACCGAATTGCGCCCGACCTGCAGCAACAGCATCAATGGCCCTGCTGAAACTTCCATCCTTGCCATAGGCGGACTGAATTTCAACTTCCAACCCAGCTTCATCAAAATAGCCTTGCCACTTCGCCGCATAATACCCTGCAAACTGAAACTGATGATCCCAGCACAACTGGAGAACAACTTTCTTGGCGTCCGCACTATCAGAAAACATAAAGAGCGAAATGCACACCATAAGCGTGCATACCATACGGCGAATGGTCATCAACAGTACCCCCGTGTAATAACCCTCTCTCAATTAATTGACCTATTCCTGCCATATTCGTACTAATTCCGCAATGGTGACACGAAAATCACACGTAAGCCCGATTCATGGTCGCGAGCAGGGCTCTGATCTCACGCCTCAGCGACAACACTCCGGCCCTCCACAAAAGCGTTCATAAGCGAACAACGCTCGATATCGAACGCCTGAGCACAGCGTTCCAAAGTCGAACCAAAAAGTGCATCAGCCTTTTTCCTCCTGAAAAAACCCACAATATCAAATACTTAAAAAAGATATCCGCACTTGCCCTTCACTGGCATGCAATTTGTTCTAGGAGAGCATGTGCGCAAAAGCAGTACGAACCATGTTGGTTGGCGATGACGAGCCCACACTTCAGGCCTTGGGGGATATTCTCGCCATGTGCCATATGAAGTGTGACATGCGGCTTCTCAAAACAGCGCTCCCCGGAGCGTTACTCCAGCACTCCGAAGATTACGACTTTATTATACTGGATTATATGGAGTTTTCTCCAAAAGGGCTGGATCTTCTGTTATCAATCAGAGAATCGACAAACAACAAGCCGATTATCATCATCACAAACAATCGTTCTTATGAAAAAGATGCGGAGTTGATTCATAACCACGGTGTGCACCTTCTTCGAAAGCCTGTTGATATTTCAATTTTATTACAAGTCATAGAGACTGCACTGAAAACAAGCTCAAATTAAATACACAAACAAAAATCATAGCCATAAAAACAAGTCACAAACCACTGACGCACAAAAGTATTAAATTACTTAACTAATACAAGTTCAACCTCAGCATAAAGAGACAAGTCACTGCATATACCTTTCTCACATTAATACAATTCATCATCCCCCTGAGGTATCAGATGACCATCAGAATGAAAGACAGCCGATTCTCAAAAGCACAACTCACGCCCAATCTGGAAGAAGCTCTGGAACGCATCTCCGTGCTGGAAAAAAAGCTTGATATTCAAAATGAGAAGTCACTGAACAAAGACAATCGAAACGAAACGGTTCACCAAGACAAGCAAGAATCAGAACAGGATAAACTCGTTGCGGAGATCATCAATCGCACCAAATCTGAATTTTTAGCCAACATGAATCACGAAATACGCACACCACTCAATGGCATCATGGGCATGCTCCAACTCATGATGACTACCGATCTAGACGAGGAACAAATGGACTATGCTCAACGGGGCATCATCTCCTGCAAACGCCTGACGAACCTTGTTGCAGATATCCTTGAGCTCTCCAGGGCAGAAGCGGGCAAACTAGGGATTGAAACCAAGGTTTTCAACCTGGCCGAAACACTCCAGCATCTGGTTGAACTCTTTCAACCCACAGCAAAGAAGTCAGGCATCGAGCTCCACTCTCACTTTGACCCGACAATTCCGAAAGAAATCCTCGGAGACACACTCCGTTTGCAGCAGGTGCTCAACAACCTGGTCGGCAACGCGCTCAAATTCACCGATAAAGGCAGTATCACCATCGAAGCCTATCCGTTGAAGACCGCCAATCCCGAGCACTACCGAATCCTCTTCTCCGTAGCGGACACTGGCGCAGGTATCCCGGACGACAAGCTCTCCATGCTTTTTGAACCCTTCACTCATGCCACCGAAGGATACACTCGTGTGCATCAGGGAGCTGGTTTGGGCCTGCCAATCTGCAAACGCCTGATTTCTCTCATGGGGGGAAATATTTCCGTCGCCAGTGAGGTAGGCAGAGGAACAACCGTCCACTTCTGCATCACTTTCGAGCTGATCAAGCCAGTCCACAGAACACTACAAGCACTTCCAAACACAAAGAGGCTTCCTTCCATGCCCCTGAAAGTCCTCCTAGCCGATGATGACTGGATCAGCAGCATGGCAGTGCAACGACAGCTTGAAAAAGCAGGATGCTCGGTCACCTCCGTGGCCGACGGCCAAGCGGTGCTGGATGTTCTGCATCAGGATAATTTTGACGTCGTGGTGATGGACGTACAAATGCCCATCATGGATGGCCTGGAAGCAACAAAGGCCATACGAGCTCGCCGGGCAGGAGACGACAAGAAAGATATCCCCATTGTCGCTCTCACAGCCTACGCCATGCCCGGGGACGAAGAGATGATGCTCCAGGCAGGCATGAACGAGTATGTTGCCAAACCATTCAAGATCCAAGACCTGCGTGATGCTCTGGAAAGAACAATAACAGCCATGGAGCAATGCGCCTGACAGGCATGACGGGCATGACAAACCAACAAGAAGGCTGAGCGCGCCATCGCGTGCGATTGGGTAATGACAAAAAGCGTTGTGAATTGTGTCCATTATCTGTGTCGAAGTGAAGAGCCCCGACGTCAATGGAATTCATAAAAACGGACAGTCGAACATCATGCGCAACATCAAAATCATAGCTTTCAAGGGCTGCCTTCCCGCATTGAAGCTTCACGACACCATGAAGAACCTGATCGCAGAAGGGCCATCCCGATTCACGCTCAGCCTGGATATCGTGCCATCGCCTCACTTGGCTAAGAAAATGGGATTGTATGGCTCCCCCACCATCCTCGCAAACAAGAAGGAATATCAGGCGGAGCGACGGGGACCAGCCAGTTTCTATTGAAGGGCTTATGCCACGGCGGAAGGTTTCCGCCCCGTCCCATCCATGGATGAATTGCTTCGTTTCATTGATGGAGAATGCGTCATCCCCCAGTTATACCCGGAGGCGGCATCAAGGATTTTCCCTACGCTGATCACTGCGGATTGGTGCCCGCTCTCCAAAGCTGCCGGTGCTTTCTGGAAAGAAGCAGCGCATATGGCGGGGTGCAGACTGCGCATATTACAGATTGATAGTGACGAGGGTCGCAGAGTTGCCACAGAAGAAAATATTGCGGGGGTGCCTTGCTTGGTGCTGTCCACCTCGCTTCATGTTTACGGACTGAGCCTGAGTCGGTCAGATGCCGCGGCGCTCCTTCGCCGTGAAGCGGAGATTGCGCATGCCAACTGACACGTCATACCTGGCATCGGTCCTTTCAAGACTGGGGTATTGCAGCGACACCTTCGCCAGCCTGCCCCTGATGAGCCTGGACGATCTATTTGAAACCTCCTGCGACATCGTGGGAAGCGTTCTTGATTGTGACCTGGTGCTGATGCATTTCGATGACAAGGAATGCCTTTCCAAGACCTACGTTAAACGGTTCGACCCCGCTCCCCTAGCCGATCCATCAGTCGACGGCGATATAGCGGAACACCTCTCGAACCGATTACGTGCCCACTCCCGGGTGGACCTGGACGTCGAGTCCATTGTCCAAGCGGTCGCCGCCGTTCCCACTACCCACACCGACGGCGGCCGCATCCGGGGGGCACCGCTCAATGTCTGCAGTGACGACGGGCGCAGACATACCGGATTCATACTGGCCTCGCCACGGACACTGAAGATCGACGAAGCCACATTCGATATGTTGCTGGAAATCATGTCCGGCCTTGTTGCCGGGGCAGTCTCCAAATGCCTGACCACGGTGGGACTGCTACGTGCCAACAGGCAATTGGCATCCGAAATAACCGAACGCACCAAGGCAGAACAGGCCGCGCAGGAATCCGAGGATCTCAGGCACATTGTGGCGGAGCACAATCTGGACTGGGTGTATTGGAAAGATCATCTGGGCAAGGTGCTCTATGTCAATCCGGCATGTGAAACCATCTCGGGCATGACTCCTCAACAATTTCTCAATGCCCCGGAAGCTTTCGAGATGTGTATCCACTGCGACGATATCACCAATTGGAGACAATACAACAAGCATACGCCCACAGGTTGCCATGCGGTGGACTTCAGAATCTTTCGACCCGACGGGCACATGCGGTGGGTCTGCCAGACCAACTGCACCATACGTGACAAGGATGGGCAGGACCTGGGGATTCGTTGCAGTCTGCAAGACATCACCGACCGCAAAATACGCGAAATGCGCCACGAAGCCGAATCCCTGCACGATCCCCTGACCGGGTTAGCCAACCGAACCCTGTGCTTGAATCGCATTGCCCACTCGATCCAGCGCGCAAAACGCAATGAAAATTACCACTACGCAGTCATTTTCATCGATCTGGACAGGTTCAAAGTCATTAACGACTGTCTGGGCCATGCCACTGGCGACATTGTACTCAGCGAAGTTGCCCAACGCCTGCTTCGCTGCATCCGGGGTGTGGATACTGCCGCTCGAATCGGTGGCGACGAATTCATGTTGCTGCTGGAAGACCTGGAATCCCCACGTCAGGCCATACAAATCGTCAAGCGTGTACGCGACATCATGCGCGAACCTTTCAGGCTTTCCACTCGCGAAGTCACGGTCACAGCCAGCCTGGGCATCGTGCTCAGCCCCTGCACCTGCGAACACCCCGAAGACCTGATGCGCAATTCAAACATCGCCATGCACCATGCAAAAAACAAGGGCCGCAACAGATTCAAGGTCTTTACGCCCAAGATGTTCGAACGGACCATACGCCGCATGTCCCTGGAAAACGATATGCGTCGTGCGATCTTCAGGGAAGAATACTTCCTGGAATTTCAGCCAATTGTAACCCTGCACGACTCACGACTTACGGGTTTTGAGGCTCTGGTTCGCTGGAAGCATCCGGACAGAGGGTTGGTGGGGCCAGCAGAGTTCATCCCCATGGCCGAAGAAAGTGGACTGATCATCGATCTGGGACACTGGGTATTGGAAGAGGCTTGCCGCACCATGGTGGCCTGGCAAAAGACTCATCCTGCAGCCCGAAATCTCACCATGTCAGTTAACATTTCAGGCAAACAGTTCTCGCAATCAGACCTGGTGGACTGCATCAAAGGCGTCCTGAAAAAGACGGGAATGCCAGCCCGAAATCTGAAGCTGGAAATCACCGAGACGATGATCATGCAGGATGCGAAAAGCTCCATTGAAAAGCTCAACCGCCTGCGCAAGCTGGGCATCACCTTCAGTATTGATGACTTCGGCACAGGATATTCATCCATGAGCTACCTGCAGCAATTCCCCATTGAAAGCCTGAAGATCGATTTCAGCTTCATCCGCAACATGAAAACATCCCAGGAAAATGTTGAGATTGTAAAGATCATCATCCAATTAGCGCATAGCTTGGGATTGGATGTTGTGGCTGAGGGTGTTGAAAGCGAATGGCATCAGGCCACCCTGGCAAAACTGCGTTGTGAATTCGGCCAGGGGTTCTACTTCGCCCAGCCCTTGTCCGCGTATCGGGCTGAACAGGCCATTTGCGCCCCACAACAAGCACTGGCAGCACACAGCATTGCCCAACCACCTCTCCTGCCGGTTCCCGCAGCGCGTTGTGACCTCCGCGGACCGCAATCCCCGAAACAGGTCTAACCACATCCATGGAGAAGCCGCGGACAGGCGAAAACACATTGCTCAGCATCATGAAACCACAACGAAAAAAGCCGGCCCTTTCGGACCGGCTTTTGAATTCAGTGGTGGGCGATACGGGATTTGAACCTGTGACTTCCACCGTGTGAAGATGGCACTCTAACCAACTGAGTTAATCGCCCACTAATAATGTGACTTAGCACATCTTCCCGCCCGGATGCAACGCCCTAAAGGAAGGCCTTGCGGCATCGCTTCCGTGTTGCGGGAGGAGTTAAATAGCCAGCTTCCGGGCGGGAATCAAGCCTTTTCTTCAATTCGCCTGACTTTTTTCATCATCTGTCCCGGGCTTTGACTCGGGCCAAATATGCGCTAACGTGGCAAGACGCGGCGGGCACGTCAAAAGGCCCAAAATCCAACCGCTACAGACTGAAAGGACTCACCATGAAACTGCTCGTTACGGGCGGGTGCGGATTCATCGGCACCAATTTCATCTATCATATGCTTGCCAAGCATCAGGACCTGTCCATCGTCAACCTGGACAAGCTGACCTACGCGGGCAACCGGGCCAACCTCGCGCCCCTGGAAGAGAAGAACGACGGCCGATACAGCTTCGTCCGCGCCGATATCGCCGACGCCGACGCCATGGCGAGCATCCTGAAGGAGCATTCCATCGAGGCTGTGGTCAACTTCGCAGCCGAGTCCCATGTGGACCGCTCCATCTCGGACCCTGCACCATTCATCACGACCAACGTCAATGGCGCACAGACCCTGCTTCACGCAGCCATGAAAGCCGACATCCAACGCTATGTGCACGTCTCCACGGATGAGGTCTACGGATCACTCTCCATGGAAGACCCGGCGTTTACGGAAAACAATCCTCTGGCCCCCAATAGCCCCTACTCGGCATCCAAGGCCTCTGCGGACCTTATCGTTCGTTCCTATTTCAAGACTTTTGGTTACCCGGCAGTCATCACCCGCTGTTCCAACAATTACGGCCCGTGGCAATTCCCGGAAAAACTGATCCCGCTGATGTTCAAGCTCGCCAGCGCGGACAAGCCTCTGCCCGTATACGGCGACGGCATGAACGTCCGGGACTGGATCTTCGTGACCGATCATTGTCTGGGCGTGGAACTGGCACTGCTCAAAGGCCGCCCCGGCGCGGTATACAACTTCGGTGGCAATGCGGAAAAAACCAATATGGATGTGGTACAAGCTATCCTGCGGACCTTGGGCAAACCCGAAGACCTGGTGACCTTTGTCACCGACCGCCCGGGACACGACAGGCGCTACGCCATGGATTACGATCTTGCAGCCCGTGAGCTGGGCTTTGCCCCGCAATATGATTTTGAAACCGGGCTGACCGAAACCCTGGCCTGGTATCAACATCACCACGACTGGATCGCCAGCATTGAAAGCGGTGAATACCGCAAGTTCATGGACAATTGGTACGGAGATCGAAAATGAGTGGTACCAAGGCCCTGATTCTGGGTGGCGAGACAGGCCTGTTGGGCATGTCTCTGGCGGCGACGTTTGAAGACGCGGGATGGGAAGTGATCACCACCCCACGCCCCAGTGATGACGCCTGGAATCCTGCTGCATTGGGCGAATTGCTCGATCGTCATGCTCCGGATGTCGTCTTCAACACCTGGGCCTACACCCAGGTGGATCTGGCCGAGGACGAATCCGACCAGGCGCGGCGTGTCAATGCCGTACTACCCGAAATACTCGGGCGTCTGGCCAGTGATCGCTCATTCAAGCTGGTGCACTATTCCACGGATTTCGTTTTCGGTGGCAAAGCCGAGACCCCACGCAAGGAAGAAGAAAAACCCACACCCGAATGCGTCTATGGTCGCACCAAGTTTGAAGGCGAACGTGCGTTGCTAGCTCTGGATCTGCCCGATCTGCTCATTATCCGCACAGCCTGGCTCTTCGGTCCGGGCAAAAAGAATTTCGTACGCACTATGCTCGATCTCTGTCGCCGCAACAACTGTGTCAGCGTGGTTCACGATCAGGTTGGGTCCCCCACCTACACTCCGGACCTTGCCAAATACAGCCTGGACCTTATCCGTGCCGACGCCAAGGGCCTGTATCACGTGGCCAATGCTGGCCGCGCCAGTTGGTGCGAACTAGCCAGCGAGGCCCTCCGCTCGGCAGGTGTCTCCTGTGAAGTCACGGCCATTGCTTCCTCGGAATATCCCCAAAAGGCCAAGCGTCCGGGATTTTCCGTCCTGGATACCGAAAAATTCACGGAAACCACTGGTGTCACGCCACGTTCCTGGGTCCAAGCCGTTCGTGACTACGTCTACCGCGAGACCACTCAGGAAGACTAAGACCTCGCCATCCGGGCACGTTCGACGCCAACGGGTCATTGACACCCTCATTCCCCGTGATTACTCACCAAAGCTAGGCCGGAAACTCCCGGACGGGGACACCATGCAGCTGACATCCAGAGAAAAGAAAGTACTCACGACCATCATCGAGCAGTACATCCTCAATGCCCATCCTGTGGGCTCACGCATTGTTGCGCGCGAAAGCGCCTTGGCTCTGTCCCCGGCCAGCATGCGCAATACCATGGCCGACCTGACAGACAAGGGATACCTGGAACAGCCGCACACCTCAGCGGGACGAGTGCCCACACCACGGGCCTTCCGCCATTATCTGGCCACCGTACTTGCCCCCGGCGATCTTTCCGATGAAGCCCGCCAGACCATCCGCAAAAGCCTGGATGAAACGGGAATGGAACTGCCGGACATGCTGCGCCAGGCCTCCCAGGCCTTGTCATCCTGTGCCAAGCAGGTGGCCATGACCCTGGCCCCCAGCGGGCACGACGTGCGCTGGCGAAGCATTGATTTCGTCTCCGTCCGCACGGGACTGATCATGGCCGTGCTGGTCCTGGACGGCGGTGTGGTTCAAAACCGCATGCTGCCTGTAGCTGAAGATTTCTCCCGCGACGATCTGATCCGGTTTGGCAACTATCTGAACCACCATTTTGTAGGCCAGACCCTGTCCGGTGCACGGGCCCAGATCCTGCGCGAGCTGGATGGCGCAGGCAAACGTCTGGATCGTCTCTATCGCCATGCCTTGACCCTGGCCAGTGCCACCATGGATAGCGGTGACGAACGTGACTTATTCGTGGGAGGGGCCGGACACCTTCTGGATCACCCCGAATTCACGGAAGCCGGAACCGTACGCGAACTTCTTGACCTGTTTGATGAACGCTCCCGACTCCTGGAGCTGCTGGACCGAACCATCGAAGCCGGTGAAATGAAAATCACCTTTTCAAATGAAACTGGCGGGGTACATTCCCCCAGCGAATACAGTGTGATTTCGTCGCCCTATGGCGGAGATGGTGGCCCACGCGGAGTGGTGGGTGTCATCGGTCCTCTGCGCATGGATTACGCCAAAGTCGTCCCGGCGGTTGACTTCACCGCCCAAGTCCTGACAGAACTCATCCGCAACCGATACTGATATTCTTCACGGAGAAATACATGACTGATGAAAAGAATAAAGCCGCCGCCAAGGCTGCTGAGGCCGTGGAAGCTGAGGCTGAAACCGTGTCCGCCGACGCCCCCACCGAAATTGAACTCACCGAAGACGAGCTTCAGGCTCTGTGCCGCGACCGTATCTGTCCACAGTGCCCGGTAGGAGCAGAAGCCGAAGACGTACGCCTGCGTTCCCTGGCCGAACTGGATAACGCTCGCAAGCGCATGGAAAAGGAAAAGAACGACTTCCGCAAATACGCTACCGAGAAAGTCTTGGCAGATCTGCTGCCCGTGGTCGACAATCTCGATCTGGCACTGATGCACACCCCCGAGGCAGAAGCCTGCAAGAACTTCGTCATGGGTGTGGACATGACCCGCAAGGCATTTCTGGACATGCTCGCCAACAATGGTTTGGTGCCCGTGGGTGAAGTAGGAGAGGAATTCACCCCCGAACGCCACGAGGCCATGGGCCAAGACGAACGGGACGACATTGATGAAGGGCTGGTGACCCAAGTCGTGCAGCGCGGATACCTGCTCAACGGCAGGCTCCTGCGTCCGGCAAAGACCATGGTTTCCAAAAAGCCGGAGTAACCGGACAGACACATTGATTTCCTGGCGCGCCTCTGGCGCGCCTTTTTTTTGCCATACTCCCTGGTCCTTTAGATAACCCATTTACATAACTCGCCATAACGAGCTATGGTTTCGTGTCGCTCATTTCTACCAGGAATAATCATATGCGGTTACTTCTCAGTATTCTGCTTGCCCTGGTTCTATTTGGCACCTGTTCCCAGGCTGCGGATGTTACCGTTGTCACTGAACAATGGCCCCCGTTCAATTATTCAAATGACAAAGGCGAGCTCACCGGCCTGTCCACGGACATCTTGCGTCTGGCTCTCAGCCAATCAGGACTTGAGCCTGATTTCCAGATTCTGCCTTGGGCTCGAGCATACGATATGGCTCAAAACGACTCTGGAGTCTTCATCTTCTCCATTCTCAGATCCCCTGCCAGGGAACCACATTTCCAATGGGTTGGACCGCTCATCCCCAGCCTGTCCGTCAACCTCTACAAACTCAAACGACGCACGAACATCAACATCTCTTCCCTTGAGGAAGCCAAGCAGTACACCATTGCCGTCATGAAAAACGGCTCGACCCAGTTGTTCCTTCAGGGCCAGGGATTCCTTGCTGGTGAGAATCTGGAGGTTGCCGCCTCCAACGATTTGGGCATCAAAAAACTCTTCTGGGAGCGTGTGGACCTCATCTCAGGCAATGCCCCGGCCATGGCACAACTGGCCCGCGCCAATGGATTCAACTTCTCTGAACTGGAAGAAGTCCTTCCGCTCTATGACTGCGGCCTCTATGCGGCGACCAGCCTGCAGACTCCACAGTCCCTGATAAACAGGATGCAGACGGGACTCGATTCCATCCCACCCGAACACATTGAAACCCTTATCCAATCCTATTTGCAATAGCTCGCAAACGCCGCTTACCATCGCTTCGCCAGCCTATTGGCTTCCCCATGCCCGGGACTGTTTCAGAATCGTCGCCAGGCCTTGTTTGAAATGAATAATGGAAAGTTGTGAAGATTTTTTCACTGGCCCCCTTTACAGCCGTTCTTTCAGTCTTAATTCTGTCCTAACGCATACTTCACGCGGCTTCTGGCCGCGCTTTCCGTTAAGAATCAGACAATTTCAGCATCACATTTGGAGGAAATAGTTATGGGCAAGATCATCGGTATTGACCTCGGGACCACAAACTCTTGTGTCTACGTCATGGAAGGCAAAGAGCCCAAATGCGTAACCAACCCCGAAGGCGGTCGTACCACCCCGTCCATCGTGGCTTTTACAGATAAAGAACGTCTTGTAGGCGAAATGGCCAAGCGCCAGGCCGTCACCAACCCCGACAAGACCGTCTTCGCCATCAAGCGCCTCATGGGGCGCCAGTTCGCTGAGACCGACATTTCCAAATGGAGCAAGAGCTGTCCTTACAGCATCGTGGCCAATTCCAATAAGGATGCAGCCGTCGAAGTGGATGGCAAGAAGTACAGCCCTGCTGAAGTCTCGGCCATGATCCTTCAGAAGCTGAAGTCCGACGCCGAAGCCTACCTGGGCGAGAAGGTCACTGAAGCTGTCATCACCGTGCCCGCATACTTCAACGACTCCCAGCGCCAGGCCACCAAGGACGCCGGTCGCGTCGCTGGCCTGGATGTGAAGCGTATCATCAACGAGCCCACTGCCGCTTCCCTGGCCTATGGTTTCGACAAGAAAGCCAACGAAAAAATCGCCGTATTCGACCTGGGCGGCGGTACCTTTGATATTTCGATTCTGGAAGTCGGCGACAATGTCGTTGAAGTGCGTGCCACCAACGGCGACACCTTCCTGGGCGGCGAAGATTTCGACCACCGTGTCATTGACTACCTCGTCGAGGAATTCAAGCGCGAAAACGGCATCGACCTTGCCGCCGACCGCATGGCCCTGCAGCGCCTCAAAGAGGCCGGCGAAAAGGCCAAGCAAGAGCTCTCCTCCTCTCTGGAGACCGAGATCAACCTGCCGTTCATCACCGCTGACCAGACCGGTCCCAAGCACCTGCTGGTCAAACTGACTCGCGCCAAGCTGGAGAAGCTGGTGGAAGAGCTGGTGCAGCGCACTGTGGCTCCCTGCAAGAAGGCTCTGGCCGACGCCGGCCTGTCTGCTTCGGACATCGACGAGGTCATCCTCGTTGGCGGCATGACCCGTATGCCCTTGGTTCAGCAGAAGGTACAGGAACTGTTTGGCAAGGAGCCCAACCGCAGCGTGAACCCTGACGAAGTCGTCGCCATGGGCGCGGCCATTCAGGGCGGCATCCTGGCAGGAGACGTCACGGACGTGCTGCTGCTGGACGTCACCCCCCTGTCCCTGGGCATCGAGACCATGGGCAGCGTGTTCACCAAGCTCATCGAGCGCAACACCACCATCCCTACCAAGAAGAGCCAGGTGTTCACCACTGCTGCTGACAACCAGCCCAGCGTGTCCATCCACGTTCTTCAGGGTGAACGCCCCATGGCTTCTGACAATATGACCCTCGGTCGCTTTGAACTGACCGGACTGCCTCCGGCGCCCCGTGGCATCCCGCAGGTTGAAGTCACCTTTGACATCGATGCCAACGGCATCGTCAATGTCTCTGCCAAGGACATGGGAACCGGCAAAGAACAGTCCATCCAGATCACTGCATCCTCAGGCCTTGCCGAGGAAGAGATCGAGCGTCTGGTCAAGGAAGCCGAATCCCACGCCGAGGAAGACAAGGCCAAGCAGAAGCTCATCGAGGTCCGCAACCAGGCCGATACGCTGCTCTACACCAGCGAAAAGTCTCTGCGTGATCTGGGCGACAAGGTCGACCCCGAACTGAAGGCCAACATCGAAGCCAAGTCCGAGCTCCTGAAAACGGCCATGGAAGGCGACGATGTAGAAGCTATCGAGGCCGCAACCCAGGAAATGTCCCAGGCTTCGCACAAGCTTGCCGAGCAGCTGTATCAGCAGCAGAATGAGCAGGCTGGTGCCGACGGTGCTGGTGCTGCTGGCGCGGCTGGCGCAGCCGGTGCTGCCGGTGCCGCAGACGCTGATGACGATGTCGTGGACGCCGATTACAAGGAAGTCTAAACCCATGCTGGCCGGGCCTGGGCGCGGAGCACTCCGTGCACTTGCCTTCCCGGCTGAACATGGATAGTTTTGCCTGTCCGCGCATTGCGCGGACAGGCTTTTTTGTCCCTAACACGGCCCCGGCCCCAACCCCATGGCAGGTCATGAGACAGCACCAAAAACATACCGCCGCCATTACCACCAGAGCGCTCGCCGTTCTGCTGGTCATGGCACTGGCCTTGGTTACAGGTTGTGCCAAACGCCCTGTGCCAACCACCCCGGATGCAGCCAGCGGCAGTCCCGCTTCCAGCACGGCCACACAAGCCGATAAAGCCTGGGAAGCTGAGGACCATGCCTCCAGCGAGGTTCTGAATCGGCGCCTGCTGGACCGCGGCGGCCTGACCAAAACCCAACAGGCCATGGCCTGGGAACGCCTGGCTGTCTCAGCCGTGAACAACGGACACGGGCATGTCTCTCTGGAAGCCCTGCGCAAGCTGACCACACTGCGTCCAGGATCCTCTGACACCTGGCAGTGGAACGAGGTCTACCTGCGCGCATTGATCCTCATCGGGCACCCGGATCAGGCCAGACTGCATATGGATTCCCTGCTCAGGGATCACCAACGACCCTGGGAACTGCGCTTCCGGGCCGGACTGTCCCTGGCCCGTGACCAATGGAACGAACGTCGATACGAACAGGCCATGCAAACTCTGGAACGCCTGTATGGAGCCTCTCCGGCTCCGGCCCCGGTCTCTCAGGCCAGCCTGGAACGGGCCTTCCTTGAGGAACTCAAGATTACGGATCGGCGCACTCTGGATGATCTGGCTTCCATCATCCCGCCAGAATCTCAGTGGAACTTCCCCTATACCATCGTTCGCCTGGAGCAGGCCCGTCGCTTTGGACAAAGCACAGACACCTGGCCACAGGCCTGGCAACTGTTGAATAATCTTTCCCGGCTCGGCAACATCGCTGATCCGTCGCTGGTCGCCATGGTGGCTTCCCCCCTGCAACAGGAGCAGGGTGTGCCCGGCGGTGGAGTCGCCCTGGCCCTGCCCATGTCGGGCCCCTATGCCGAAATCGGCTGGAAGGTCCTGCGGGGCGTGGGTGCGGCACAGTGGGAAGCTCTCACTGGGGGCGCACAGCTCAACATCCGTGTGATCAACACCGAAGCCTCTGACTGGATCGAACGTATCGAGGCCCTGCCTTCCGGCTTCGCTATCATGGGCGGACCACTGCGACAGGACAAATTCGAAGCCCTGGTCAACCGTGGGCTGACCACCAAGCGCCCGTGCTTCGCCTTCCTGCCTCGCTTGAGCGGTGCAGTGGAAGGTATGGACGCTTGGCGATTCTTCTCCAGCCCTCGCGATGAAGCTCGCGCGCTGGTTTCCCTGGCCGTGGGCGAAACCGCTATCAACGAATTCGCAGTACTCTATCCACAAGAACCCTATGGCAACCGCTCATCCGAGGTCTTCATGGCCGAGGTGGAAGACTGGTTCGGCGAAGTCACTGCCATAGGAAGCTACCCTCCCGCCCAGCCCACACAGTGGTCCAAGAGCGTTGCGCCCCTGCTTGGCGTCGATTCTGCAATCCCCGAGGAAGAACGCGAACCTGTGGCGCCTCCCTTCCAGGCAATCTTCGTACCCGACGGCTGGTCACAGGCGAAAATCCTGATCCCACAGCTCTTCTTCTACAACGAAGACAGACTGCTGGTGCTGGGTCCCGCCCTGTGGGGACAGGGTTTGGCCAAAGACGAAAACGTGGAGATGAACTATTTCCGCACGGCGGTTTTTCCCGGTCCCTGGTGGGCTGACAATCCCGCCCCCGGCACATCGGCCCTACGCACTGCACTGGCAGCCGACGGCCTTGGCGCCCCCGACTTCTGGGTGGCACTGGGTTATGACTTCATGCGCTTTGCCGGGATGATGCCCCCCCTGTCCTCGAACTTCAATCCCGATAGCGTCAACTCTGCGCTGCAGATCGCTGCGGGGTTTGACTGGAGCATGGCTCCACTGGTCTGGGACGTTGCCGGGCGCGTACAGCAGGAGCTTTTCCTGTTCCGCCCCACCAGAAAGGGCATCGCCCCTCTGGATCTCGAATTGCTCAACAAGCGTCTGGAAGACACCCGTAAACGCCATGAGCAGCGAGTCATCGCCAACCAGGAAAAACGCGAGCTGGACGAACTGAAAAAACTTCAGGAAGCTCAACCCGACAACGAAGAAGTCAACCAGCGCCTGCAACTGCTGCTGGACACCATCGAGCAACGCAAGGCCGAAGAAAACGAACAATAGGCGAGATCATCATGAGCATTACACGCGACGATGTTACCAAGATTGCAAAGCTTGCCCGGCTGGACCTCCCCGAGGAAAAGCTGGACACCTTCGCTGCACAGATGGGCGACATCCTGGCCTATATGGATGAATTATCCCAGGTCGATACCGATGGAGTTGAACCGCTGTACACCCCGGTGGAGCATGTCACCCGCATGCGTACCGACGAGGTCCGCAAGGACTTCGAGCGTGAGGATATCCTGGGCAATGCCCCCCAAAGCGACGGTAGCCACTTCATCGTTCCGAAAATCGTCTAGCCAGACCTTGAGCCCAAGCGAGAATACGCAATGTCAGATCTGATTTACAAATCGCTCGTCGAACTACGCGATGCCTTGGCCGCAAGCGAGGTTTCCGCTCAGGACGCCGTGTCCGCCTGCCTCGAACGCATCGAAGCGACAGAGCCCAAGCTCAATGCACTGCTTAGCGTGCAGGCCGAACAAGCACTGAAGCAGGCCAAAGAGATGGACGCCAAGGGCCCCGACAAATCAAAGCCCCTGTGGGGAGTGCCTGTGGCACTCAAAGACGTCCTGTGCACCAAAGGCATCACCACGACCTGTGGTTCGAAGATCCTCGAAAATTTCGTCCCCTTTTACGACGCCACCGCCGTGGAAGGCCTGCGCAAGGCCGGAGCCATCATCATCAGCAAGGCCAACATGGACGAATTTGCCATGGGCTCCAGCACCGAGAACTCGGCCTTCAAGACCACTGCCAACCCCTGGGACACCAGCAAGGTTCCCGGTGGCTCCAGCGGTGGGTCCGCTGCCTCCGTAACTGCCGGGCAGTGCTTTGGCACCTTGGGTACGGATACCGGCGGTTCCATCCGCCAGCCCGCTTCTTTTTGCGGTTGTGTTGGGCTTAAGCCCACATATGGTAGAGTTTCGCGTTATGGCTGCGTAGCCTATGGCTCCAGCCTGGATCAGATCGGCCCCATGGGGCGCAGTGTCCGCGATGTGGCTGCCCTGTTGCAGGCCATCGCCGGCTTTGATCCCAAAGATTCGACCTCCGTGGACGTGCCTGTGCCCGACTATGCAGCCGCCATCGAAGCCAGAACCGATTTGAAAGGCCTGCGCATCGGACTGCCCGAGGAATACTGGGGCGAAGGGCTGGACAGTGAAGTCGAAGCTGCCTGCCGCGCCGCGGTGGACAAGGCAGCGGAACTCGGGGCGGAAATCGTACCCGTGCAGCTGCCCAACACCAAATACGCCGTGGCAACGTACTATATCGTAGCCATGGCCGAAGCCAGCTCCAACCTCGCACGCTTTGACGGCGTACGATACGGTGTCCGCGACATGGATGCGGCAGAGTTGATCGACATGTACACCTCCTCGCGCAGCAAGGGCTTTGGTGACGAGGTCCAGCGCCGCATCATGCTCGGCACATATGTACTCTCGGCGGGCTATTACGACGCATACTACCGCAAAGCAGCCCAAGTCCGACGCCTGATGCGCCAGGACTTTCTGGACGCCTTTGAGCAATGCGACGTCATCGCCGGTCCGGCCTCGCCGGTCACGGCTTGGGGAATCGGCGAAATCAGCGACGATCCGCTCAAGATGTACCTGATGGATATTTTCACTATCAGCCTGAACCTGGCTGGGCTGCCCGGCATGAGCCTACCCGTGGGACTGGGCGCTGACAGCAGCATGCCAGTTGGCTTGCAACTGCTTGGCCCCCAATTCAGCGAAGCAGAGCTGCTGTCGACCGCAGGTGTTCTGGAAGCGGCCCTGCCGCCGCTGCCGGAACCTGCAGGGATATAACACCACAAGATTGTACCCAGCCCCGCTTCGGCGGGGCTTCCTTTTCCGCCATCATTGGGGCATGGAGACTAGATGCGTATCGGAGTAGCGGTCAGCGGAGGCATGGACAGCCTGTTTACGGCGGTCCTGCTTGCAGAGGCAGGACATGAAGTCCTGGCCCTACATGCTTTCTTTCTGCCGCCCACGGATGATTCCCGGGCCAAATCCGAGGAACTGGGCAAAGCTGTCAATGCCTTGGGCTGCGATTATGCCGCCGTTGATCTCTCACGCGAATTCGACGAGCAAGTCATCGCCCCCTTTGAGCAAGCCTATATTCAGGGCTTGACGCCCAATCCCTGTGCCGTCTGCAACCGCACCATGAAATTCGGCCTGCTGGCCGATGAAGCCCTGCGCCAGGGAGCCGAACGCATCGCGACCGGGCACTATGCCCGCGTCAAGGGTGAGGGCGAGTCCACCCGACTGGTGCGTGGCCTCGACCCTATCAAGGACCAAAGCTATTTCCTCTCGCTGGTCCCTCGAAAGCTGCTCTCCAAGGCAGTGTTCCCGTTGGGCGAATGGACCAAGGAGCAGGTCAAGGCCGAGCTCAAACTCCGCGAGATGACTCCACCGCTGCCCTCCGAGAGCCAGGAAATTTGCTTTGTGCCAGACGACGATTACTGCGCCTTTCTCAGCACACGGCAGACTGAACTACCCGGGCCCGGAGCAATTATCCTGAGCGATGGCACCGAGCTGGGTAGGCATCAGGGATTATGGCGTTATACTCTGGGGCAACGCCGGGGAATCGGGGTGGCATGGTCCGAACCGTTGTACGTTACCGGCAAGAACTTGGAGACCAACGCGCTCATCGTCGGCCCCCGGGAAAGCACCCTGATCCAGCACTGCGATGCTCGCGACGTCAATCTGCTGGTCCCACAGGATCAATGGCCTCAGGATATTCTGGCTCAGCTCCGCTATCGCCAGCAGGCGCAGCCCGTTCGCGCAAATTTGAAAAACCATGGCATGCGCCTGGACTTCACCAACCCTCAATCCCTGCCAGCACCCGGGCAGGTGGCCGCGTGTTACTCCCCGGATGGGATAGTACTCGCGGGCGGTGTAATCATCTGACTATGAACCAGACCACACGTTTTCACATCTATACTCTCGGTTGCAAGATCAACCAGTACGAAAGCCAATCCATCCGAGAGGCCTGGACCACGCGCGGCTGTGTCGAGGCATCCGATCCCGCCAATGCCGACGTCATTGTCGTCAACTCCTGTGCGGTGACGGCCAAGGCCGTGGCCGACTTGCGGGCCGCTGTTCGTCGCTTTGGTCGGCAAAACCCCAATGCCGAAGTGGTCATCACCGGCTGCGCCGCCCAGGTACTGGCCGAAGAACTCTCCGAGGCCTTCCCGGACACGGCCATCATCCCGCAATCGGAAAAGGAAACCCTGCTGACGCGCCCATTGCCCATGGCATCAGTACAGCCGGACCACACCAGTCAAGCTGACGGCTCCGCCCAAATCACCAGTGCGCCAACCTCTGACCACGACTCCGGTTGTCCTTCGTTCCCGGAATTTTCCATCAAAGGCTCCAACCGTGTTCGTGCCGTGGTCAAGGTACAGGACGGCTGCACACACCGCTGCACCTACTGCATCATCCCCAGCACCCGGGGCAAAGCCGTCAGCCGAGCTCCCGAAGCCGCCGTAGCGGAAGTCCACCGACTGTTCGAGGCTGGGTGGCGCGAAGTCACCTTATCAGGCATCAACCTGCGCCAGTTCGGGCGAGACCTGACCCCGGCCATGGACTTCTGGGACCTGTTGCAGATCATGGACGCCGAATTGGCTCCGCAATGGGCCGGGCGTGCGCGGTTGCGGATCAGCTCCGTGGACCCCGGGCAACTGGGAACCAAGGCATTGGAGGTTCTCGGCGCTTCGCAACTGATCTGCCCCCAACTCCATCTGTCTCTCCAAAGCCTTGCGCCTGCAGTTCTGCGGCGCATGGGCCGTGGGCACTATGGCCCTGAAGACATCGTTGATTTCACGACGCAGCTCGGAAGCGTATGGCCCGTTTTCGGGCTAGGAGCTGACCTCTTAGTCGGTTTTCCAGGGGAAACAGATGAAGATTTTGAAATCACGCGTCAATACTGCGAAAAACTCCCTCTTTCCTACGCACACGTTTTCCCGTATTCTCGCAGACCAGGAACTCCAGCGGCCAATTACCCGGACCAGATCCCCCATGCCGTCAAAAAGCAACGGGCCAAGATTCTACGGGACATGATGGCAACCAAGAAGGCCGCATTCATGCAGCGACTGACCACACTGGACAGGCTGGATGTCGTTGTTGAAGGGGGTGACCCGGCTCACGGCATCTGCGAATACTATGCGGACTGCCGATTTACGGACGGAACCAATCCTGCCCCAGGCGGCCTGACTGCCGCCAGCCCAGTAAGCTGCGGGAAGGATTACGTGGACGTCTCGGCGCTGGTGATATAAACGCGCACAACCAAGTGCGTCAGCAACCGACACACAGATAATCAGCCTTCGCACGATGGAGGCAATGAGGATACGGATATGATCAAGAGCATGACCGGCTTTGGCCGTTTCATCCTACAGGAAAAAGACTGGGCCCAGGAATGGGAAGTCCGCAGCGTCAATGGTCGCCACCTGGATATCAAATGGCGCCTGCCCGCCAGCGTCCGCAGCCTGGAAACCCGCTTTGAGAAACTTGTACGCAAACACGCCTCCCGGGGTCGGGTCAACATCCAGTTGAATCTGCAGGTCACCCGCGCAGACATTCTGGGGATGCGCCTGAATGAGCCCGTGGCAGAGGCCATGATCCAACAGATGGAGAAATTCGCCTCGCGTATGGAATACTCCTTCAAACCCGATTTCACCCGCATGATGGGCATGTCCTTTCTCTGGGATGATGAGAATGGCGAGCCCGATCCATCTCTGGTGCAGAGTCTGGAAAAAGGCCTCATCGCCGCCCTGGAAGATTGGAATGAAGCTCGTGCTGCCGAAGGACGGGATCTGCAGCAGGATCTGGCGCGCAGGCTGATCCGCCTCCAGGAGTGGCTGGAGCAGCTCAAGGAACGCACTCCGCAGATCAAAGAAGAACGCTTCGCCACGGTGGAAGCGCGCATTCAGCAGGTGCTGGATCGTTTCTCCATCGATCTGGATCAAGACAGAATGTTGCAGGAAGTTGCCGTGCTGTCGGACAAGCTGGATGTCTCCGAGGAGATGACCCGACTCACCGCCCATCTGGAGCGCATCGACAAGGTCATGGACAACGGCGGAGACGCTGGCAAGCGTTTGGACTTCCTGCTTCAGGAATGCTTCCGCGAGATCAATACCTGTGGCAACAAAGGCCAGGATACCCAGGTTTCAAGAATCGTGGTGGACTTCAAGGGCGAACTTGAGAAGTGCCGCGAGCAAGTGCAAAATATTGAATAACTCAGCCACATTGTAAAAGGACTGTCATGAACAAATCCGGTCTTCTGAACATTGGCTTCGGCAATTTTGTGGTTTCCAACCGGGTCATCGCCATCGTCAACCCCTCGTCGTCGCCCATGCGCAGACTGCGTGAGGATGCACGACAGGGTGCCCGATTGATTGACGCCACACAGGGACGAAAAACCCGTTCGATCATCGTTTCGGATTCCAACCACGTCATTCTCTCTGCCATTCAGGCCGAGACCATTGGCCAGCGATTCAGTGATGAGGGCGATGATGAATAAACGTCGTGGCTTGATGCTCGTCATCTGTGCTCCTTCGGGGACCGGCAAGAGCACCCTGACCAACCGTTTGCGGAAAGAATTCCCCCGGCTGGCCTTTTCCATTTCGTGTACGACCCGCGCCCCGCGGGACGGTGAAGCCAACGGGGTGGACTATCACTTCCTGGACCGGGACGAATTCATCACTCGACGTGATGCGGGATACTTCGCCGAATGGGCCGAAGTGCACGGCAACTTCTACGGTACCCCGAAGCAGGCCCTGACGGAGATGCTCGAAGAGGGACGTGATGTACTCTTCGACATTGATGTCCAAGGGGCTGCACAATTGCGCCAATCCATGGGCGAAGGTTGCCATGTGTTCCTCTTCCCGCCATCGTTCCAAACTCTCAAGGATCGGCTGCTCGGGCGCGGCACCGATGCCGATGATATCGTCCGTCGCAGATTGGACAACGCCCCGGGCGAAATCAATGAGGCCGTACATTTCGACGGTTGGATCATCAATGATGACCTGGACGTGGCCTATGACCAACTACGAGCCGTGTATATCGCCGAGGGCCTGCGTCCGATTTATCGCCCAACTCTTCCCGCCGAAATCCTCGGCAATACGTCAAAGGGAGATTAAGATGGCTGAATTGGTCGTCGCCCTGGACTTTCCCGACAAGGCCCAAGCCATGGAAATGGCACGCACGCTTGCCGGAACAGTTACTTGGGTCAAGGTGGGGCTTGAGCTCTACACGGCTCAAGGTCCTTCCATCCTTGCCGAACTCAAGGACATGGGCTTCAAGGTCTTTGTGGACCTCAAATTTCTGGATATTCCCAACACCGTGCGTGGAGCGGTTCGAAGCGCCGTGAGCGCTGGCGCGGACATGGTCAACATCCATATCACCGGTGGTGAACGGATGATGATCGCCGCCCGCCAGGGTCTGGATGAGGCTGCCAGCCCCGGGAACAAACCGCTGCTGCTGGGCGTGACCGTCCTGACCAGCATGGACGAAAACGACCTCCCCCTGGCCCCCGGGCAGAGCATTGCAGACCTGGTGCTGTCACTGGCCAAGGCCGGAAGCGAAACAGGATTGGACGGTGTTGTTTGCTCAGGTCACGAAGCAACGGCTGTAAAAAAGACCTGCGGAAATAATTTTCTGTGCCTGACTCCCGGCATTCGATTGGCAGAGGCCGATGACGACCAGCGCCGAGTCATGACTCCAGCGCAAGCCGTTGCAGCCGGGGCCGATTTCCTGGTGGCAGGTCGTCCGGTCACCCTTGCGTCCGACCCAAAACAGGCCGCCCTGTCTTTTCTTGAACAAATGTGTAGTTCCACGTTATAAGTAAGAACATGAGCGAAGATAAAAACACACAGCAACACCCCAAAGAGCGTCAGATCGACCATGGCGCCGATCAAAAGATCAAGGGTGTCTTCTCCACTCAGACCGTTCAACGAGTCGGCACGGGAACCACGACCCGCAAGACAGTTAAAAAAACGTTCTGGATGGTCGACGAGCAAGAAGCATGCATTGAAATCCAGCCACTAAATATTAACTATATTCCATCCGGTCCGAAACGAAAGGTCCCCAAGGAAGACTTCCTGGAAAAATTTTCACCCGAACCGGAATTCTATGTCTCCACCGTGTTCCCGAAGATGAAGGAACTGACCGAGACTGTGGACAAAGGCGACAAGCACCGTGAGAAGGGTGAAACCTTCAGTGCCGAATTGGAATACGAGCAAGCCATCAATCTTGATGAGGACAACGTGCGGGCCAACTTCGGCCTGGGCTTGACCTATCTGGAACGCGGAGACGACTCCAAAGCCAATGATATCTTCGAACGCCTAGTCAAGCTCGACGCGGCATTCGAAACTGAACACAAACACCTGTTCAACGAATTCGGCATCAATCTGCGCAAAAACAAGATGTACGAACAATCCGTGGATTACTACGAGCGTGCCATGGAACTCTCGACCACGGATGAGAACCTGCACTACAATATTGCCCGTGCCTATTATGAGCGCGAACAATTCGGCGAGTGCGCCCTGCATCTGAAGATGGCAATTGATATGAACAAGGACTTTGCCGAAGCTGCGCAATTCCTGAAATTCCTTCAGGACAACAAGCTCGTGGACGAAGATGGAAACACCAGAAATGGTGTCGCCAAGCCTGTGACCAAAAAGAAGGCCAAGAAGAATTCCGACACGAACTACTCCATGGATGTCTAAGTGAGCACCGAACGCGGCCAACGCTTCCTGAAAGAACTCCCCGAGCTGAATCAGGATTTGCCATGTGCTCCCAAAATCATTGCCCAGTTGTTTACACAAACCGTCCCCTGGTCCACGGATTCCAATGAGGACATTGCCACCACTGTCGCCCGCGACCAGGGATTGACCGCCCGAGTTCTGACCCTGGCCAATTCCGCACATTACGGCCTGAAGGACTCCATCACCACAATCCCGCGTGCCGTCTCACTGATGGGACTGGATGAGGTCCGTTCCATGGTGCTTATGGTTGCGGCGCTTGGCGTTGCCAGCAGCCTGAAAGGACGCGACGACTTTGAGCTGGCTCCCTACTGGCGGCATCAAGTCCTGACAGGCATCGCAGCCGAAGCTCTGGCAAAGGAAATCATGGCCAACGCCGCCGAGCTTGGAATCGACGAGCAGTTGGACCCCAGTGAGTGTTACACCACAGGAATCCTACACGACCTTGGTAAAGCCATCACCGCTATCCACCGCCCCGAGAGCTGGCAATCCATTGTCCACCTCGCTCAGAGCAGAGGCTTGTCCCATTCCGATGCAGAAATTCGTTATTGGGGGATGGACCATGGAGTGATTGGTGGCATGGCCCTGGTTGCATGGAACCTGCCCGCAACGATCACGGAGCCAATCTCCAGGCATCACGCCCCCAACAGCAGCACCCCAAGCCACCGCCTCGGCGCCCAACTTCTGCATACCGCAGATGCCCTGGCACTCCTGACAGACAATCCTGAGGCATTGATCCCCGGCCCTTGGCCCGAATTCCTTGACACCTGGAAGATCGATCAGGAACAATTCCTGGCGGACCTCGCCATCCGCGCCGAAGAACCCCGAGCCACCTCTCTTATCGCCCAACTGGACAACTGATCACGTTGACGCTCCTGTTCCCCCCGGCTATTGATCATGCCGGAGGATTGGCTGATCATGAATCGCATCTGGACAGAACGCCCGGGCAGTGATGCCCCGACCGATATTGACTCCTGGGCACAGCGCCTGGAAATTTCACCCCTTATCGCCCGCCTGCTCTGGCAGCGTGGCCTGACAACCCCCTCGGAGATGGATGTCTTCCTCTCTCCTGGTCTACGCAATCTGGCGGCGCCTGAGACCCTGCCCGGCCTAAGCGATGCGGCACAGGTACTGGCCGAAGGATTGAATGAAGGCAAGCAATTCTGCGTCTGGGGAGACTATGACGTTGATGGCGTAACCTCCACTGCCCTCGTCACAAGCTTCATGAACGCCCGCGGCATTAAGGCCTCTCACCACATCCCCAACAGGCTGGAGCACGGCTACGGCATGAACCTGGACGGGATCGAGCAACTGGCTGCCCAGGGCGTAAAACTGCTGCTCACGGTGGATTGCGGCATCACCAGCCATGAAGAAATCGCAAGAGCCAATGAGCTCGGAATCACCGTGGTCGTGTCCGACCACCACCTCCCCGGGGAAAAAGGGCTACCGCCAGCCTCAGCCGTGACCAATCCCCGGCTTGGAGACTGCCCCTGTCCCGATTTGGCTGGCGTGGGCGTGGCCTTCCTGCTCATGGCAGCGGTCAACCGACTGCTTCCGGGGCAGGCCGTGGACATGCGTCAGTACCTTGATCTGGTGGCGCTGGGCACCATCGCGGATGTGGTGCGCCTGACAGGTCAGAATCGTATCCTAGTCAAAAATGGATTACTGCTGGTGACCGAGGCTTCGCGCCCGGGTATCGCTGCTCTCAAAGAAGCCAGCGGATACGCCCCCTCTGCCGCGCTGGGAGCCGGACAGGTGGGGTTTGGACTAGCACCGCGCATCAACGCTTCAGGGCGTCTGGGCGACGCGGAAGCTGCCTTCAAACTGCTGCTGGCCCCTGACTATGAAACGGCCCGGCCATTCGCCCAACAACTCGATGCGTTGAATGCGGACCGCCGAGGCCAGGAGGACACGATCCTCAAGGAAGCCAAAAAGCAGGCTGAAGGGCAGTTGGATAATCTTGGGCTGGTGTTGCACGCACCGGGCTGGCACCCGGGAGTCATCGGCATCGTTGCCTCGCGCATTGTGGAGGCCTACTACCGTCCGACATTAATTCTGGCCGAAGAAGGCGATCTGCTCAAGGGCTCCGGCCGAAGCACCCGCGAATTCGACCTGCATGCAGGTCTGACCTCCTGCGCCGACTTACTGGCAGGTTTTGGAGGCCACAAGCAGGCTGCCGGAATGTCTCTGGAGAAATCCAATCTGGATGCCCTGCGCACAGCTTTTCACCAGGCCGTACTCGACCAGTGTGGTGACAAGCCACTCACGGCTACGCTCTTCATCGACGGCGAACTGCCCTTTTCCGATATCGATTTCGATCTGCTCAAGGAACTGGAGATGCTGCAACCCTTTGGGCCGGGCAATGCGGAACCTGTGTTCTCCTCACCGCCTGTGAAGGTCACGGACCGACGCACCTTTGGCAAAGACCACGTCAAACTGAAGCTCACCGACGAGGTCAGTGGCATGACCCTGAACGCCAAAGCCTGGCGACAGGCCGAAGCCATCGGCCCGGATATTCGCGGCAAGCAGATACGCATTGCCTACACCCCCAAGATTGATCGCTATCAGGGGATGGCTACGATCGACCTACTGATCAAGGACTGGAAAGTCGAACGTTCATAGCCCCACGCTGACCGCGTAGTCACGGCGTTCGCAGCCCTGACATATGTCTGAATATGCTTCGGTCTGCAATACGCCTCCTGGACGCCTTGCCTGCGAGGGTTTTGAATGCTCGGCAGGAAGCAAATATGGTAGCTCACACAACCTCGCCAACATAAAGGCCCGCTGAAGAAATCAGCGGGCCTTTATGTTACCATAATAACAATGCGTTACTTAATAAAAACGAGAGCAGAAGCCAACATTGCCGCCCTTCCACAAAACGTGCAGAACGCGCGCTGGCCAAGCGAGAGAGCCGCTCAAGGCCGAGGAATAGTCAGACCTATCCGAGGGTTCGAGCGGCTCGAAGCAACGCCGCCAGCGCATGATAATTGACGCCTTGAGACCTACTCTACAAAGTCGGCGGCGTTGTACGAACTACGAACCCGAGGCGCAGAGAACACATGGGGGATGCCAAGCCCCTTGCCGTATTCGGCGTAGCCTTCAAAAATCTCTGGTTCCACGTAGCGGAGCACCTCGGGATGAGCCCCTGACGGACGCATGTACTGCCCGATGGTCACGATTTCCACCTTGGCAGCCGCCAGGCTGTCCAGCAGCACTCTGACCTGATCATCGGTTTCGCCCAGGCCAACCATCAGACCACTCTTGGAAATCACACCCGCAGCCTTGACCCGCTCCAGCAGTTCAATGCTTTGCTCGAAATCAGCCTGGGGACGGATGTGCGAATACAGATCCGGCACCGTCTCCACATTGTGGTTGATGATCTCGGGCCCGGCTTCGATGACGGCTCGGAGGGCTGTCTCATCACCCTGAAAATCCGGAATCAGCACCTCGATGGTGCATCCGGGCTTGGCCTCGCGCACGGCCTGAATCGTAGCGACGAAATGTGCGGCTCCGCCGTCGGGCAGATCATCGCGGGTGACGGAGGTAATGACCACATGCTTGAGCTGCAGGCGCTTGGCGGCTTCGGCCACACGGCTCGGCTCATCCGGGTCCAGAGGTTCCACCTTCCCCAGGCCAATATTGCAAAACGCACAGCCACGAGTACAGGTACGCCCCATAATCAGGAACGTGGCCACATGCTTGGAAAAACATTCATAGATGTTAGGGCATTTCGCCCCCTGGCAAACGGTATTCAGCCCCAGGTCCTTCAGGAGGCCCCCGGTCTGCGCAAAGGTCGGATCGCTGGGTAGCTTGACCCTAAGCCACTTTGGAATCCGCAAAGACTTTGCGGAACTCTTGCTCGAGGACATCCTTGATCTCCTGCATTCCAGGACGTTCTTCATGTCCCAGAGCCTTCAATTCACCGTGAACGGAAGCGGCTTTGGTATCCGTCAATCCGCACAGAGTGATCATATCAAACAACGAGGTATCCTCGCCAACATTCAACGCCAGGCCGTGATAAGTGACCCATTTCTTGACCGCAATTCCCATGGAGCAGACCTTGCCCGTCTCAGTCCAGACGCCTGCGCGCCCTTCCCAACGACGAGCATCAAGCCCGATGCACCCCAAGGTACGGATCACGGTTTCCTCCATATCATGGAAGAAGCGTTTAACACCGCCAGGGCGCTTATCCACGCGGAAGATCGGATATCCCACCAACTGCCCCGGAAAATGACATGTGATATTCCCACCACGGGTCACGTGCACAAGATCAATACCCTGCTGCTCCAAGAACTCCGGCTGAACGTGAAGATTTTCCAACCCACCAGCTTTGCCCACGGTGATTACACGGGGATGCTCCAGCAGGAAGAGGGTATCTTCTGCGCCTTCAACCACTTCAGCGTGGCGGTCCAATTGGATTTGCTGAGCCTCGCGGTACGGGCACAGTCCTAGATCAATAATCTTCACGGGTGGTCTTATCCTGTAAAAATCTGCGTCATGAAGCGACGCGGTTCCCGAAACAAAAATGCATGCGGCGCACAAACTCCTGCCCGAAGGCGGGGTCGCCCGTCAAGTCGATGTTACGGGTTTGAGCAGGCAATGCTTCGGCAGAATGCCGAGCGTCCGCATCCGTCAATACAAGACGCGCTCCAGCCAGGGAGGTATTGCCCACGGTCCGCACACGTGCTCCCAACCCCGGAGGCAGAAAGCCCAGACTCTCCAGATCGGCCGGAACAACATGAGCCCCCAAAGCTCCGGCCAGACAGAGACAGGTCAGTGCCCCGGAGGATAATCCCGCAGCTTCCAGCAGCGCGCCCACGGCCAGATCAAAAGCAGCTTTGACCTTGAGCACTTCCTCCACATCCGAGGCTGTCAGGAACAGTCCCCCCGGAAGATTCAAGCGGCGCTCACCCAGGATATCCACGAAGTCCCGAGCCAATTTGGTCGCCAGAGGTGTCGCACCCGAAGCAAATCCGCCGCGCTCGTCCAGCACCCCCTGCTCTTTCAGAATCGCCAGAAGAGAGATATACCCCGCGCCGGTAATCCCTGCATCAAGGGAGGAGGCGCCACCACCAATGCAGTTGGCTTCAAGCCCGTACGGGGTCAGGCGAAAAGCAGAGACAGTCCCGGTGCCAGCCACGTTGCCACAACTCAGGCCAGAGCCTTCCAGAGCTGGCCCCAGCGGGACCGAGGTCGAAATGTATTCCGATTCGGAAAGCGCCAAGAGAAACTCACCGTTGGTTCCCATGTCCGAAAGCAGGAAGGGTGTTGAGGGTGGCCTCTCCGCCATAAGCAACGCGGTCATTCCCGCGCTCAGATCACCACCCACAAACGGGGCCAATTGCGGAAGGATGTAGGCCTCTGGCAGGTCCTCAGCCAGGGAGACAACACGCCCGCCCGGCTCATCCAGACGATAAGGTGCCTTGGAAATTCCATCCACAGGTGCACCGAGCAAAAGCAGAGTCATGGCCGGATTGCCAGCCACTGAAAGTCGTTTGACCTGCCCCGGCAACGAAGCAATGATTTCTCGCAACAGTTGCACAATGACCTGTCGTAAATCCTCTGCGCCATCCGGCGATGCCGCGAAGGCCAGACGGGACATAACCTCACTGCCTGCGCCGAGTTGGGGATTCAGGGTCGCTCCCGCAGCCACAACCACATGAGAGCTGTCCAGAGCTTCCCAGTGTACACTGGTCGTCCCAAGATCCACTGCCAACTGAAGTTCGGCCACGGATTGAACAGCACTCTGTGCCGCGTGCACCGGATCGACCGGCAGGAAGACTTCTGTTCCGGCAAGGGCTTTGTGGCGACATCCCAATCGCCAGCCCTGAGCAAGCTCTTCTTGGGAAAGCACGCGGGACTCATCAGGTTCAGGCGCGGGGGCAGCTGAAATAAATTGCATCCGGCACCGTCCACAGCGCCCAAGCCCAGAGCACAACGCCGCTGTCTGCCAGTACCCGGACAGAAAGACTGTCTGGGCCAAGGTGCGACTGGCATCAGCGGAGAGCTGAAGGGTGCGTCCCGCGGGATCAGTAATGGATATTGTCATCGCTGATTGTCGGCCCGGTACAAGGCCGCCTCTGCTAACGGATCAGAAGTTTGCTCTTTTGGCCCTCAGTGGGCCGCACCCGACCAATGCGCGCCGCTACATCCCCTGCGGATTCAAGCATCTGGCAGGCTTCATCCAGGTACTGATCAGGAACGGCAAGCACTAGCCCACCTGATGTCTGGGCATCAAAGACAAGATCAACCTTCGTGCTGTTCAAGCCACTAGCAAGGGCAACCCGCCCCTCACAAAAATGTTTGTTGGCATAACTCCCCGCAGGGATAAGCCCCACTGCGGCCAATTCCAACGCCCGTGGCAAGAGCGGGACATCGTCCAGATGTAACTCGATATCAACCTTAGAGGCACGGGCCATCTCCAACAGGTGTCCGCCCAGGCCAAACCCGGTCACATCAGTAGCGCCCGTGAGTCCGAACCGTCTGATAACCTCGGCCCCCGCCTTATTCAGGCGAGCCGCAACGGTATACAGCAGTTCTTCCAATTCGTCAGAGCCTTCCCATTTGCCTTTGATCGCTGTTGCCAACACGCCAGTGCCCAAAGGTTTGGTCAACAGCAAGTTGTCACCAGCCCTGAGGCCGGCATTCGTGGCGTACCCGTCAGGGTCCACGATACCAGACACGGCCAATCCAAACTTGATTTCCTGATCCTCGACGCTATGACCGCCCGCAAGGACAGCACCGGATTCACGGACCTTGTCATATCCACCGCTGATGATCTGCTTCAGGATGTCCTCGTCCATGTCCTTGATGGGAAAACAGACGATATTCATGGCAGCATAAGGTTCGCCGCCCATGGCATAGACATCGGACAGAGCATTGGCCGCAGCAATCTGTCCGAAACGGTACGGGTCGTTCACGATGGGCGTAAAAAAGTCCACGGTCTGAACGAGTGCCTTACCCTGCGGAAAGGTGAGAATCGCTGCGTCCTCGCCCACGGCATCGCCGGCAAGGATGCGGGGATCGGTCTGCCTGGGCAGAACCGACAATACTCGCTCCAGGTCCCCTGGAGCAATCTTGGCGGCTCAACCAGCGGCTTTGACAGTATCAACGAGAACAATCTTCTCGGACATCAAGCGCTCCTTGGGGCTGAAGGTTCTCAGAACTGGATATTAAAGTCGGAAAGTATGAATACGCTAAGCGCCAAGTCGACATTCCTGACGGATAAACTCGATGAAATAGCGAGCCGCCGGGAACAGATGACGACGGGAGTGGTAAGCGAGATAGAAGTCACGCTGCATGTCCAGACCATTGACCTGGATCTCAACGATTTCTCCCGTCTTCAACAAAGGCCGAGCAGCAAGTCGAGAAGTTACGGTCACACCAATGCCAGCAAGGACACTCTGTAGGGCTGCCAGGGTACTTTCAACCTTGAGGACAGGTTGAGGCCTGGGTGCACCCTGAGCATCAAGAGCTGTCTCGAATGCCCGACGGGTCCCACTCCCCTCTTCACGCATGATCCAGGGGAGCGATGCCAGTTCGGCTGGGATCAGAGGCTGTTTGGTCCTGGATGCCAATGGAGGGGAGCCCACGATGACCAGTTCGTCCATGAGCACTTTCTCAAAAGTCAGATCTGGATGATCCTCGCGAGCACCAACCATCCCAACCATCCCTTCACCGCCAATCAGACGTTGAATAATCTTGGTGGAATCGGCGACCTTGAGGTCCATTCTCACTTCGGGGTAGCGAGATGAAAAGCGGGCCAACAACGAAGGCAGGACATAATGGGCAGGGATCGTACTGCCGCCGATGATCAAATCACCAGCAACCCGCTCCTGGAGCAACTGAATTTCAGCCTCGGCAGCTGCCAGGGAATTGAATACATCCAGGGCATAGCGATAGAGAACTTCGGCTGCCTGAGTAGGCAGGATGGTGCGTCCCAACCGATCAAAAAGCCGCACGTCAAGTTCTGTCTCCAAAGCAGAAACATGTGCAGAAATCGTAGGCTGCGAGAGATACAGCTCCTCACCAGCTTTGGAAAAGCTACGCAGTTCATAAACCTTGGAAAATGCTTCAAGACGTCTGATGTCCATAGCCCTCATCCTTGCATGCGTTGTAACCTAAAAGAGACCAAAAAAAAGCAGGCCGTTAGGCCTGCTTTTTAATCTTTTTCAAGTGGAAAAGCCACTGCTATTCCGGAGATTACTCTTCGGACTTCTCAGGCTTTTCCTCTGCGGCGGGAGTTTCCTCAGCAGCAACTTCTGCGGGCTTCTCCTCAACCTTAGGCTCGGCTTTCTTAGAGGCAGCCTTCTTGGGAGCGGCCTTCTTGGCAGGCTTCTCCTCGGGCAGAACCACTTCTCCGGCCTTCTTGCTGAACTCGATAATGGCCATGGGCGCGGCATCGCCGGTGCGAACAGCACCAAGCTTGATCACGCGGGTGTAGCCACCACCACCGCTTGCAAAGCGGGGGCCGATTTCATCAAACAGTCTCTTGACCATGCCATGATTGCCAAGGACTTTATATGCCTGGCGGCGTGCAGCTACGTCATTCTTGATGGCGTAGGTCACCAACCGCTCAACGACCTTGCGCAGCTCCTTGGCGCGAGTCTCCGTGGTACGGATTGCCTCGTGCGTGATCAGCGACTTGGCCATGTTGCGAAACATAGCCTTGCGCAGGGGGCTGGACATGTTGAGTTTCTTACCGGCTTTTTTATGCCTCATCGCTTTCTTTCCTCTTCAGCCATTCCTCGTAGTGTTCCTGAAAGCTCTCGACAACGATGCCAAATCCGAGGTCCATATCGGACAGGATTCGACGAATCTCATCAAGAGACTTGCGACCGAAGTTCTTGGTCTTGAGCATCTCAGCCTCAGTACGCTGCACGAGTTCGCCAACGGTACGGATGCTGGCGCTCTTCAAGCAGTTCGTCGCACGGACGGACAGCTCCAACTCGTCGATGCCCTTGAACAGACTGGGGTTCAGGTCTTCTCCAGAAACGGAGTTGGCCTGTTCCTCGTCCGAGGACTGCTCGTCGAAGTTGATGAACACGGTCAGCTGTTCTTTCAGAATCTTGGCGCTGTAGGCAACGGCATCCTCAGGGGTCACCGAACCATCAGTCCATATTTCAAGGATCAGCTTGTCATAGTTGGTCATCTGACCGACGCGTGCCTGCTCGATGGCATACGCCACCTTCTTGACCGGCGAGAAACTCGCATCCAAACGGATCATACCAATCTCGTCGGACTGACCTTCGCTCATCTCGGCTGGCACATAGCCCTTGCCCATCTGAACTTCAATATCCATACGAAGTTTGATGTCCTCGGACAGAGTCGCGATGTGCTGGTCCTTGTTGAGCACGGTCACACGCTGGTTTTCCTTGATGGCGGCGGCGGTGACAACGCCCTTCTTGTTCGCCTCAAGAGTCAGGCGCTGCGGCTCCTCCGTATTCATGGCGAAGCGCACCTGCTTTAAGTTGAGTACGATATCGGTCACATCTTCGATAACGCCGTCCATGGTGGTGAACTCGTGCTGAATGCCTTCGATGTTCGCCGACACAATGACTGCGCCCTGCAAAGAGGACAGAAGTACGCGTCTGAGCGCATTGCCAATGGTGGTCCCGAAGCCCCGCTCAAGCGGTTCGCACACGAACTTGCCGTACTGCGTATTGCTCTTGCCATCGCGAACGACCTGTTCGGGTTTGACCAGCTCGGACCAGTTGCGCGTATTGATCAGTTTGTCGCCGTCTTGGATGATCATCATTGCTCCCTGTTATTTGGAGTACAACTCGACGATCAGCTGCTCGTTGATGGGGAACTGGATGTCCTCGCGGACCGGGCGGGATTTGATCTCACCCTTCAGCGCCGAACCGTCAACCTCGAGCCAATCGGGGCAACCGCGGCGGGCGATCACTTCCTGAGCTTCCTGGATCACGGGGACCTTTTTGGATTCCTCACGGACAGTGATCACATCGCCTTCCTTGACCTGCATGGAAGGAACGTTCACCCGGTGGCCATTCATCATGAAGATGCCATGACGCACGAGCTGACGTGCCTGGTCGCGAGAGTTGGCGAAACCAAGACGGTAAATCACATTATCCAGACGCATTTCAAGAAGAGCGAGCAGGTTGTGACCAGTCACACCCTTCTTCAAATCAGCCTGCTGATAGTAAGCGCGGAACTGCTTTTCCAGCACACCGTACATGCGGCGGACTTTCTGCTTCTCGCGCAGCTGAACTGCGTAATCGGTGACCTTGCTACGGCGACGGCCATGCTGACCGGGCACATACGGACGGCGCTCGTAAGCGCACTTGTCAGTGTAGCAGCGATCGCCCTTCAAAAACAGCTTCTGCCCTTCACGACGGCAGAGCCGGCATTTCGCTCCAGTATATCTTGCCACGTTATCCTCCTGGATACCCAGCCGGGTTAGACCCTGCGGCGTTTGGGCGGACGACAGCCGTTATGTGGGATCGGCGTGATGTCTCGCATGAAAGTGACCTTGAAACCGGCGTTGTTGATGGCGCGCATAGCGGCCTCACGACCGGAGCCGGGGCCCTTGACGAGAACGCCAACGGAACGCATTCCGTGATCCTGAGCAGCGCGAGCTGCGCGCTCAGCAGCGATCTGAGCAGCGAACGGGGTGCTCTTTCGAGAGCCCTTGAATCCGCTACCGCCGGAAGTAGCCCAACTGATCACATTCCCCTTCAGGTCAGTGAAGGTGATGATCGTATTGTTGAAGGACGCCTTGATGTGGGCGATGCCCACGGGTACGTTCTTCTTTTCCTTTTTTTTCCCGGTGCGACGGGGTTTGGCCATTGTCGTAATCTCCGTATTCGAAAGTTCTCGACCGAGTCGTAAGGACTAAGCCGCGGTTTTCGTTACTTCTTTTTCCGTCCCACAACCGAACGTCTGGGACCCTTACGGGTACGAGCGTTGGTGTGAGTACGCTGCCCACGGCAGGGAAGGCCACGACGATGACGAAGACCGCGATAGCAGCCAGTGTCCATCAGACGTTTGATATTGGCCTGAACCTCACGGCGCAGGTCACCTTCCACCTTATAGTTTTCTTCGATTTCCTTACGGATATCGTTGGTCTCATCGGCGTTCAGATCATCAGTGGTTTTAGTCCACTCGACACCAGCGGTGTCCAAGATCTGAAGAGCCGTTGTGCGACCAATGCCATAAATGTACGTCAGGGCAATGTCCAGACGTTTACTCTTGGGTAAGTTGACTCCAGCAATGCGTGCCACTTGAATATCCCCTTAACCTAGCCCTGGCGCTGCTTATGCCTGGGGTTTTCGCAGATAACCCGGAGAACGCCCCTGCGGCGGATGACCTTGCACTTCGGGCACATCTTTTTGACAGAAGGTCTGACTTTCATGACCTAGCTCCATTTTCCGCGGCAGCCGGTCATATGATCATGACCTGCCGCATTTTTTTGTTCTCAGGCTGCCAGCTCCCTAGCTGGCGCTCAGTATCACCGGCCCCTCAGGGGTGACAGCAATAGTATGTTCAAAGTGGGCGGACAGCTTACGATCTTTTGTCACGGCTGTCCACTTATCTTCGAGGACTTCCACATCATGGGTCCCAATACAGACCATGGGTTCGATGGCAAGCACCATTCCCGCCTTGAGTGGCGGGCCCATAGTCCCTTTCGGGACAAAGTTAGGAACCTCTGGTTTCTCGTGGAGTTTTCGTCCAATCCCGTGCCCCACGAACCGTCGAACCACGGAGTAGCCGCGGGATTCGACGTAGTCCTGAACGGATCGTGAAACGTCATACAGGTTGTTTCCGACAACGGCCTGCTCGATACCGAGCAGAAGGGACTCGCGCGTCACTTTCATCAAATCGGTTGCCTCTTGCGAGACATTGCCGACACCGAAAGTGCGTGCGGAGTCACCATAAAACCGCTTGTAGACTACGCCCATGTCAAAGCTGACGATATCCCCTTCGTCAAGGACGCGCTCCACGGACGGAAACCCATGGACAATCTCCTCGTTCACAGAACAACACAGCGCGAATGGAAAACCGCCATAACCTTGGAATGCGGGCTTCACGCCGAAATCTTGGCACATTTTCTGGGCAATTTCCTCAAACCTCATGGTGGGAACACCAGGTTCGACGGCTTCGCCCAGCGCGTCGAGGATAACCGAAACTATCCGGTTAGCCTCGCGCATGATTGTGATCTCACCGCTATTCTTAAGATAGATTCCACGAACCTTTCGCAAGTCTAGCGCCGACCTTTAATTTTCTGTCCCTTGCCCATCAACCCCTCATACTGGCGGGAGATGAGATGAGACTCAATCTGTGACATGAAGTCCATGGACACGCCGACTACAATCAACAGGCTAGTGCCGCCGAAGTAGAACGGTACGCCCACCTTGGAAATCAGCATCATCGGCAACACGCAGATAACTGCAATGTAGAGCGATCCCCACAGAGTGATTCGTGCCAGGACCTTGTCAATATACTCCCTGGTCTTCTGACCGGGGCGAATACCGGGAATGAATCCACCCTGCTTCTTGATATTTTCAGCAATATCGGCCGGATCAAAAATGATCGCGGTGTAGAAGAAGCAGAAGAAGATGACCAACCCGACAAACAAGATATTATACAATATGGTGCTGGGAGCCAACCAAGCCGAGAGATTTGACAACCACTCGTACTGGGAGAACTGCCCAAGCGTTGCAGGGAACATCAGGATTGACGATGCGAAGATAGGGGGAATAACACCTGCGGTGTTAACCCGCAAGGGCAGATGTGTGCTCTGCCCACCATACATCTTCCGGCCAACCATACGCTTGGCGTACTGGATGGGAACCCTGCGCTGTGCGCGCTCCATGTAGACGATAAAGGCCAACACACCGGCCATGACCGCTATCAACAGGAGTACAATGAACAGCGTCAATTCACCCGCACTCATCAGGCGGATGGTATTGGTGACTGCACTCGGGAGTCCAGCCACGATACCCGCGAAGATAATCATGGAGATGCCGTTCCCGATGCCGCGTTCCGTCATCTGCTCACCGATCCACATAATGAATACGGTGCCTGCAGTCAGGGTGATGATGGTCACGAGTCGGAAGCCCCAACCCGGGAACAGGACAACCGAGGCCCCACCGGGGCTGGTCATGCTTTCCAGGCCAATGGCAATGGCAAATCCCTGGACAACGGTGATCAACACCGTGCCGTAACGGGTATACTGGGTGATCTTCTTGCGTCCGGCCGCGCCCTCTTCCTTCTGCATCCGCTTCAGCTCGGGGCTGACAACGGTAAGCAGCTGGATGATGATGGACGCGGAGATATACGGCATGATTCCCAAGGCAAAGATAGAGAGGTTTCTCAACCCTCCGCCTGAGAACATGTCGAAAAGTCCGAACAGGGTGTTGGACATACTGTCGAAGAAGTCTTGCAAGGCAGCGGTATCCACGCCCGGTGTGGGGACGTGGATTCCGATGCGATAGACGGCCAAAAGTAGGAACGTCCAGAAGAGCTTCTTCTTCAACTCCGGCAATTTTGCGAGATTCTCAACCCCAGCGAGTGCCACTCAACTAACCTTCCAGAGGCTTAGCGGTTCCGCCGGCAGCGGCGATTTTATCAGCTGCAGACTTGCTGAAGCGATGAGCCTCAACAGTCACGGCTGCGCCCACATCACCATCGCCGAGGATCTTGACCGGAGCGTTCTTGGAAACCAAGCCGCGCTGGTAGATATCGTCGACAGTAATCTCGGTCTTGCCTTCGAAGGCGGCCACGAGAGTACCAACATTAATGGTCTCGTAGGTCACCCGGAAGGGGTTCTTAAATCCACGCTTAGGCAGACGGCGAGCCAGAGGCATCTGGCCACCTTCGAACCACGCGGGGACACCACCACCGGAACGGGCATTCTGGCCTTTATGGCCCTTACCCGAAGTGCCGCCCTGCCCGGAGGCAGGACCGCGCCCGATGCGCTTGCGGTTTTTACGTTCCTCGGGGAACGGATACAGCTCGTGCAGTCTCATTATTCAATCACCTCAACGAGATGGTTCACCTTGTCGATCATGCCGAGAACGGCGCCGTTCTTGGGAAGCTCCTTTTCCTGGCGGATCTTCCGAAGACCAAGAGCCTTCACGGTTTTCCTCTGTTGCGGAGAGCAGCTAATAGTGCTCCTCACGAGACGAATTTTGATCATTTCCATTGGTCCTAACCCCTACTTTCTGGGAGTTTCCAGCTTTTTGCCGCGCAGCTCGGAAACTTCCTTGGCGCTGCGCAGGGAGGTCAGGCCCTCCATGGCGGCCTTCAGTACGTTATGCGGATTGTTGGTGCCGATGGCTTTGGTCAAGATATCCTTGACGCCAACAGCTTCCATGACCGCACGCACCGGACCACCGGCGATGATGCCGGTACCCTTGGAGGCGGGCTTGAGAACGACGCGTGCAGCACCGAACCGGCCCAAAGTCTCGTAGGGAAGAGTCCCGTCCAGCAGGTTAACCTGCTGCATGGTCTTCTTGGCTTTTTCACTGGCCTTGCGGATAGCCTCGGGGACTTCCACGGCCTTGCCCAGACCCCAACCAACAGAACCTTTACCGTCACCGACCACAACAAGCGCGCTGAAATTAAAGCGGCGCCCGCCTTTAACAACCTTGGCCACGCGATTGAGGTAAACGATCTTTTCGATCAGGCCTAACTCATCCGATTGCTCCCTACGGGAGTCTTTGCGAGGGCCTCTACCTTCCATTGCCATGTGTTACCTTCCGCAGTCTTAGAATTTCAGACCGCCCTCGCGGGCGCCGTCTGCCAGGGCCTTGACCCTGCCATGGTAAAGATAGCCGTTGCGGTCAAAAACCACGGACTCGACGTTCTTTTCCTTTGCCAGCTTCGCGATCTCGCGGCCCACTTCAGTTGCGCTTTCCTTGTTCAGGCTCTTACCCTTGCTGGGCAGAATCTGAGTGGAAGTTGCGGCAACGGTCTCGCCAGCCTCGTCGTTGACGAGCTGTGCATAGATGTGAGCGCTGGAGCGATACACACACAGACGTGGGCGTTCGCTGGTACCGTTCACTTTCTTGCGGATGCGGACCTTCCTGCGAAGGCGTTTTTTATTCTTCGAGAGTTTCATAGTGAACCCCTACTATTTCGCACCGGACTTGCCGGCCTTGCGGCGGATGGTTTCATCCGCGTACTTAATGCCCTTGCCCTTAAACGGTTCGGGCGGACGAACGCGACGGATCTGAGCTGCTACTTCACCGACAAGTTGCTTGTCGATTCCGGAGATGGTCAGCTTGATTCCTTCAGCCTTGGCTTCAATACCCGCAGGCAGAGCGTACTCGACCGGGTGGGAGAAACCAACGTTCAGCACCACGTTCTTGCCCTGGACCTGCACCTTGTAGCCGACGCCAATCACTTCGAGAACTTTCTCGTAGCCCTTGGTGACACCTTCGATGCAGTTAGCGATCAGGGTCCTTCTGAGGCCGTGCTGAGCACGGGCGATACGAGTCTCATCGGCGCGCTTGACGACGACGTCCTCCCCTTCCTTCTCCACAACGATCTTGGCATGCTGCGGAGTGGACAGGGTGCCCTTGGGCCCCTTCACATCTATCTTTTCTTTCCCGATCGTCACTTCTACCCCAGAGGGCACGACGATGGGTTTCTTACCAATCCTGGACATGACTATTCCTCTTTACCAGAGTTCAAACAGCACTTCGCCGCCGACATTCTGTGCTTTAGCAACAGTGCCTTCCAGGACGCCCTGAGAGGTCGACAGTACGCAGATGCCAAGTCCGTTCTGCACCCTGGGGATGTCTTGAGCACCGACGTATACACGACGGCCAGGCTTGCTGATCTTCTTCATGCCGTAGATCAGCGCACGCCCTTTGGCATATTTGAGCGTCAGAGTAATCTCACGCTCTTCCTCTTTAAAATCGACAATATAGCCTTCTTCTTTAAGGATGCCGGCGATGGCGCTCTTTACTTTAGAGCGCGGTACCGCGACGTCCTTATGCAATGCCTGGTGGGCATTACGAATTCGGGCAAGCATATCCGCGATGGGATCAATCACTGCCATGACAGACTCCTTGACTTACCAGCTCGATTTACGGACGCCCGGCAATTCACCGGAGAGCGCCTTGTTACGGAAGCAGATACGGCAAATGCCGAACTTCCGCATAAAAGCGCGGGGACGACCGCAAATGGGGCATCTGTTATAGCCGCGGCTGGAAAACTTAGGTTTATCCTGCGACTTATTCAGCAAAGCTTTGCGAGACACGTATGTATCCTCCCTACTTCTTGAAAGGCATGCCCAACAGTTCGAGCAAAACCTTCCCTTCCTTGTCCGTGGAGGCGGAAGTGACGATGGTCACGTTCATGCCTTTCACACGCTCAACGCGATCTACGTTGAGCTCAGGGAAGATGGTGTGCTCGCGGATGCCCATGGTAAAGTTGCCGCGGCCATCAAAGCCGCGATCCCGGACACCCCGGAAGTCACGCACGCGAGGCAGCGCAAAATTCATGAGCTTATCGAGAAACTCCCACATTCCAGCGCCACGAAGCGTGACACGGCAGCCTACCGGCATTTCCTCGCGCAGTTTGAAGTTCGCAATGGACTTCTTTGCACGAGTAATGACGGCTTTCTGGCCAGCGATGGAGGTAAGTTCCTCGACGGCGTCCTCGATCAACTTATTATTGGTGCTCGCCTCACCCAGGCCGATATTCAGGCTTACGCTCTTGATTTTCGGCAATTCCATGGGGCTCTTATATCCGAACTCCTTCTGGAGGGCGGGAGCAACCTTCTCATTATAGATTCCTTCGAGACGTGTCATTGTCTTACACCCTAGTCGATGACTTCGTTGCACTTCTTGCAGAAGCGGACCTTCTTACCGTCGGCCACTTCCTTGAACCCTACACGAGTCGGCTTGGTGCACGCGTCGCACAAAAGCGCCACGTTCGAGATGTGGATAGGAGCTTCCTTCTCCACAATGCCGCCCGGTTGCTGGGTATAGGGGTTGGCTTTGGTGTGGCGCTTGACCATATTCACCTTTTCGACCAAGATCCGATCCTTTTTCTTCTGGATCTTCAGGACCTTGCCCACTTTCCCCTTGTCCTTACCCGAGATGACCATGACTTTGTCATCTTTGCGAATCTTAAACTTCTTCATGACCGTATCCTCTACAGCACTTCAGGCGCCAGCGAGACAATTTTCATGAAATTCTTCGCCCGCAGCTCACGTGCCACAGGTCCGAAGATACGGGTCCCGATGGGCTCCATGGACTTGTTGAGAAGCACCGCGGAGTTGTTATCGAATTTGATATACGAACCGTCGGGACGGCCCACTTCCTTTTTAGTACGAACCACGACGGCCTGCATTACATCACCCTTCTTCACTTTGGAATGGGGCATGGCTTCTTTGACAGACACCACGATGATATCACCTACACTGGCGTAACGGCGTTTAGAACCACCGAGCACCTTGATGCAGAGAACCTGTTTGGCGCCTGAATTATCGGCTACGTCGAGTCTGCTTTCCACCTGAATCATGGCTAGCTCCTAAACGGCTTTTTCCAAAATGGACTTCAAAGTCCACCGCTTGCGACGGCTCAGAGGACGATTCTCTACGATCTGGACTTTGTCGCCCACACCGCATGCGTTCTCTGGATCATGAGCCATGAATTTATTCCGGCGGCGGATATACTTCTTCAGCAAAGGATGCTTCACCAGGGTCTCGACGCGAACGACAATAGTTTTCTCGTTCTTGTCACTGACCACGATTCCGGTCATCACTCGCTTGTTGGCCTTACGTGCGCTTTCTGCCATGGCTTACGCTCCAACTTCCTTTTCCCGGACGATAGTAATAATCCGGGCAATGGTCTTCTTCACCTCAGGGAGGCGTTGGGTGTTTTCAAGTTGGGCCGTGGCGTGCTGAAAGCGGAGGTTGAACAATTCCTGACGGAACTCGCCCAACTTGGCATTCAGCTCAGCAACGGACAGCTCTTTGAGCTCTTTCACTTTCATTTTACAGTCCCTCCCTCAGCACGATCCTGGTCTTGATGGGCAGCTTGTGCTGCGCACGAACCAGGGCTTCGCGGGCGAGTTCAAGATCCACACCCTTGATTTCGTAGAGCACGTGGCCGGGCTTAACCGGGGCATAAAAGCCTGCGGGAGCACCCTTACCCTTACCCTGACGAACTTCAGCGGGTTTGGAGGTATATACTTGGTCCGGGAAAATCCGGATCCAGACCTTACCGCCACGCTTGATGTGACGCATCATGGCCACACGAGCGGACTCGATCTGCTGGCTGGTCAACTTACCATGCTCCAGCGACTTGATACCGATATCACCAAAGGCGACAGTAGTACCGCGGCTGGCCTTGCCACGCAAACGCCCCTTGAAGCGTTTGCGGTACTTCGTTCTTTTAGGTGTAAGCATTACTGTTGCACCTCTTGATCCAGAATTTCACCCTTGAAGATCCAGACCTTGACGCCGATGACGCCGTACGTGGTACGAGCTTCGGCGAAACCATAATCCAGATCAGCACGCAGGGTGTGCAGAGGAACGCGACCCTCGCGGTACCATTCGGTACGTGCGATCTCAGCACCGGCCAGGCGGCCTGCGCAAGCGATCTTGATACCTTCGGCACCGAACTTGCGGGCCATGCCCACGGTGCGCTTCATGGCACGACGGAAGGCAATGCGGCGTTCAAGCTGTACGGCGATATTCTCGGCGACGAGCTGAGCATCAGTTTCAGGCCGGCGAATCTCGTTCACCTCAATGGTGAATTCGCGGTCAAACTTCTGCCGCAGTTCTCCACGCAGCTTCTCGATTTCAACGCCCTTACGTCCAATGACAATGCCCGGACGAGCGGTGAAGATCAGCAGGCGGACTTTGCCACCGGCGCGCTCAATCTCAAGCCGGGAAATTCCGGCGTGATAGAGTTTCTTCTTAATGAACTTACGAATTTTATCGTCTTCGAAGACATTGGCTGCATAGTCTTGCTTGTTAGCAAACCAGCGGGAAAGCCAATTCTTGTTGTATCCAAGACGGAATCCGTACGGATGTACTTTGTGTCCCACGACAGCCTCCCTACGACTCGGCGACAACCACAGTGATATGGCTGGTACGTTTGAGGATTCGGTTGGCACGACCCATGGCTCTGGGCTTGATGCGCTTCAGGGTCGGGCCCTCGTTGACCAGCACCTGCTTCACCACGAGGTTATCCACATCGACACCGGGAAGTTGCTCTGCGTTAGCCACTGCAGAGTGCAGGACTTTACCGATCAGCTTCGCGGCCTTCTTGGGGGTGAACCGCAAGATATTGATCGCATCTTCAACCGGCAGGCCCAAGACATTACGGGCCACCAGCCTCGCCTTCTGAGGCGAAAGACGCTGGTATTTGGCAACTGCTTTCGTTTCCATATCAGCCACCTATCCTTTAGCGTTTGGCCTTGCTCTTCTTATCCGCAATGTGCCCGAAATATGTACGGGACGGTGCGAACTCGCCGAGCTTATGGCCTACCATGTTCTCGGTGACGAACACGGGGATGAATTTGCGGCCGTTGTGCACTGCGAAGGTCATACCCACCATCTCAGGAATGATGGTGGAACGGCGTGACCAAGTCTTAATGACTCGGCGGTCACCGCTCTCAGTGGCCTTCTCCACCTTTTTAATGAGGTGTCCGTCAATGAACGGACCCTTTTTCAGCGACCTGGGCATGACAACTCCTATTTCTGGCCGCGGCGCTTAATAATAAGCTTAGACGACGGCTTCTTCTTGTTACGAGTCTTGTACCCCTTAGTGGGCATACCCCACGGAGAGACCGGATGGCGGCCACCGGAGCTGCGGCCTTCACCACCGCCCAAGGGGTGATCCACCGGGTTCATAGCGACACCGCGAACTTCAGGGCGCTTGCCCATCCAGCGCGCGCGGCCGGCTTTACCGATGGTGATGTTCTCGTGATGGATGTTGCCCACCTGACCGACAGTGGCCATGCAGGTCGCCAGCACGTTGCGAACTTCGCCGGAAGGCATACGCAGCAGTGCGTACTTGCCTTCTTTGGCGACGAGCTGTGCATAGGTTCCGGCTGCACGACAGAACTGCCCACCCTTACCGGGGTGCAATTCGATGTTGTGCACAATGGTACCAACGGGGATCTTCGCCAAGAACAGAGCGTTACCGGGCTTGATGTCGGCGCTGTCGCCGGCAACCACGGGATCGCCTACCTTGATTCCCACCGGAGCAAGAATATAACGCTTCTCGCCGTCGGCATAGTTCAGCAGTGCGATACGGGCACTACGGTTGGGATCGTATTCAATAGTCGCGACTTTAGCAGGAACTTCAAACTTGTCGCGCTTGAAATCGATGATACGGTACAGACGCTTATGTCCGCCGCCACGACGTCTGGAGGTCACCCGGCCCAAGTTGTTGCGGCCGCTTTTTTTGGTCAATCCGATGGTCAGAGACTTCTCGGGAACCGTGGTGGTGATCTCCTCAAACGTGGAGATGGTCTGGAAGCGCCGGCCCGGCGAAGTAGGTTTCAGCTTGCGCGTGGCCATAGCTTAGACTCCTTCAAACAGTTCGATCTTTTCGCCCTCGGCCAGAGTCACTAAGGCTTTTTTGTAGCCCGACTGCTGACCGGTCACGCGACCGAATTTGGTGCGGGGACGGGGGCGGCGACGAATAACGTTAACGCCCGAAACCTTGACATCAAAAGCCTTTTCAACAGCCTGACGGATCTGAATCTTATTGGCATCGGGATGCACAAAGAAAACGACCTGGTTGGCCATCTCCTTGGCATACGTCGCTTTTTCAGAGATCAGCGGCTTAATCAGGATCTGAGTGTATTCCATTACTTCAACCTCTCTTCCACCGCTTTCGCGGCATCCTGGAACATCACGAGCTGCGGGTGACGCAGTACATCATAGACGTTCAACATGTCCTGCTGGAGGATGGTGATGCCGGGAATATTCCGGGCAGAAAGACGAAGGACAGTATCTTCATCAGGGAGAACAATCAAGGCTTTTCTAAGTCCGAGATTCTTGAGAATCTCAGCCACAGCCTTGGTTTTGACTTCCTTCAGGTTGATGCTGTCGACCACCATCATGGTGTCCTCTGCAACTCTTGAGGACAAAGCCATGCGCAGGGCCAGCTTACGAACCTTCTTGTTCACCTTGAACTCGTAGGAACGAACCTGGGGCCCAAACACGGTGCCACCACCGCGCCACAGAGGGCTGCGGATGGTACCGGCGCGTGCGCGACCGGTGCCTTTCTGACGCCAGGGCTTGGCGCCACCGCCGCGAACGGCGGAGCGGTTTTTGACGGCGTGGGTGCCTGCACGCGACTTGGCGCGCTGGGCACGAACCACGAGGTTCAGAATCTCGGGTTTGACCGTCACCTCAAAGACCTCGGGAGCCAGCGTGAGCTCGCCCACTTCTTTCTTGGTCTGATCGTATACTTTGACGAGTGCCATGTACCTACCCTCGATTCTGCTTGCGGACCATGATGATCCCGTTCTTAGGACCAGGGACCTGGCCTTTAAGGATCAGCAGGTTATCATCCGGACGTACGTCCAGAATTTCCACGTTAATGCAGGTCACCTTTTTATTGCCCATCTGGCCAGCCATCTTCTTGCCCTTGAAAACCTTTGCAGGCCAAGCGCACTGTCCGATGCCACCAGTTGAACGGTGAACCTTTTCGTGACCGTGGGATGCGGGCATGCCGCGGAAGTTCCAGCGCTTCATGGGGCCCTGGAACCCTTTACCCTTGGAAGTACCAGTCACTTTGACCTTTTCGCCGGGGGTGAACATGGACACGGTGAGGTCCTGTCCGAGTTCAAATTCCTCGACGTTTTCCAAACGCAGCTCAGTCAGATGGCGGTAGTAGTCACGTCCAGCCTTGGCCTGATGACCTTTGGCTGGCTTGGTGAGCTTGCGCTCGTCCACTTCCTCAAAACCGATCTGAACGGCCGTGTATTTATCTCTCGTGGTCGCGTCATCCTTCACCTGAAGGATGGGGCAAGGACCGGCGGCAATTACGGTGCACGGGATGGCAGTACCATCGTCACCGAAAATGCGGGTCATGCCCAATTTGCGTCCCATGATGCCAAGCGTGTTAGCCATCATGCTTACCTCGTTCTAGAGTTTAATCTCAACGTCAACACCAGCGGGCAGGCTGAGCTTGCCCAGGGCATCGACGGTTTGCTGAGTCGGCTCCAGGATGTCGAGCAGGCGCTTATGAACGCGCATCTCGAACTGCTCCCGGGACTTCTTATCCACGTGCACCGATTTCTGAATGGTGTACTTATGGATATTGGTGGGCAGCGGGATAGGGCCCGCAATGCTTGCACCGGTATTCCGTGCGGTGTCGACGATTTCGGCGACAGCCTTGTCCAGAATACGGTAGTCGTAAGCTTTCATTTTGATGCGAATGCGATCGCTCTGCATAGCAACCATGACTTACTCCATGATCTCAGAGACAACACCAGCACCCACGGTACGGCCGCCTTCGCGAATTGCGAAGCGCAGGCCCTTTTCCATGGCCACAGGGTGAATCATCTCTACGATGAAGACAGCGTTATCGCCGGGCATGACCATCTCGACACCCTCTTCCAGAGCGATGACACCAGTGATGTCGGTCGTACGGAAGTAGAACTGGGGACGGTAGCCGGTGAAGAACGGAGTGTGACGACCGCCCTCTTCCTTGGACAGGACGTACACTTCGGCCTTGAACTTGGTATGGGGGTTGATGGACTTGGGAGCAGCCAGAACCTGACCACGCTCAACTTCATCACGCTTCACGCCGCGCAGCAGCACGCCCACGTTGTCGCCAGCCTGACCCTGGTCAAGCAGCTTGCGGAACATCTCGACGCCGGTGCAGGTGGTCTTCGTGGTATCTTTGATACCAACGATTTCCACTTCCTCACCGACCTTGACAATGCCGCGCTCAACACGACCGGTCACGACGGTGCCGCGGCCAGAGATGGAGAACACATCCTCGATGGGCATCAAGAAAGGCTTCTCGATGTCGCGCTCGGGCTCAGGGATGTAGCTGTCACAAGCGTCCAGCAGATCGAAGATCGGCTGACAAGCAGGATCGTCGAGGGTTTCGGCTTCCAGAGCCTTCAGAGCGGAGCCCTGAATGACCGGAATGTCGTCGCCGGGGAAGTCGTACTTGGAAAGCAGCTCGCGCACTTCCATCTCGACCAGCTCCAGCAGCTCTTCGTCGTCCACCAGGTCAACCTTGTTCAGGAAGACGACCAGAGAAGGCACACCAACCTGACGGGCGAGCAGGATGTGCTCACGAGTCTGAGGCATGGGGCCGTCGGTGGCGGCAACAACGATGATCGCGCCGTCCATCTGGGCAGCACCAGTGATCATGTTTTTGATGTAGTCGGCGTGACCGGGGCAGTCTACGTGAGCGTAGTGCCTGTTCTCGGTCTCGTACTCGACGTGAGCGGTGGCAATGGTGATGCCGCGCTCTTTCTCTTCGGGGGCCTTATCGATCTCGTCAAACGCTACGTATGCACCGCCGCCCTTCATGTTGGCGGTCTTGGTGATAGCTGCGGTCAGAGTGGTCTTACCGTGGTCAATGTGGCCGACGGTACCAATGTTAACGTGCGGCTTGGTGCGCTCGAATTTTGCTTTTCCCATGATTAGAACCCCCTTAGTTCTTCTTCATGATTTCTTCCGCCAGACTGGCAGGAACTTTCTCATAATGGTCGAACTGCATGGAGAAGGTAGCACGCCCCTGGGTCTTGGACCGCAGGTCGGTGGCGTATCCGAACATCTCGGACAGCGGCACCATGGCCTTGACTACCTGCGCGTTAGCGCGTGCTTCCATGCTGGAGACCCTTCCTCGGCGTGAGTTCAGGTCACCCATCACATCACCAAGGTATTCCTCGGGAGTGACGACCTCTACGGACATAATCGGCTCCAGCAATGCCGGGGAGGCTTTTCTCATCGCCTCTTTAATCGCCATGGATCCGGCGATGGCAAAGGCCTGCTCAGAAGAGTCGACCTCGTGGTAGGAACCGTAGACCAGCTTAACTTTCACATCGACGACCGGGTAACCAGCCATGATGCCGGAGTTAAGGGCGTCCTTGATGCCTTTATCTACAGCAGGGATGTATTCTTTCGGAATAACACCACCCTTGATTTCGTCGGAGAACTCGTAGCCCTTCTCAGAGTTGGGCTCGACTTCAATGACAACATGGGCGTACTGACCGCGACCACCAGACTGCTTGGCATACTTGTGGTCCATCTTGGTCGACTTGGTGATGGTCTCGCGATAGGCAACACGGGGTGCACCCACGTTGGCGTTCACGGAGAACTCACGAAGCAGACGGTCGACGATGATCTCGAGGTGCAACTCACCCATACCAGCGATCAGAGTCTGACCGGTTTCCTCGTCACCTTTGACGCGGAAGCTCGGATCCTCTTTAGCCAGCTTGTTCAAAGCATCGGACAAGGTGTCGCGGTCTGCTTTGGTCTTGGGCTCAATGGCAACCTCAATAACGGTGTCAGGGACGTCCATGGATTCGAGAACACACAGCTTGCCGGGCTCACACAGGGTGTCACCGGTAGCAGCGGTCTTCAGGCCAACAGCAGCGACGATGTCGCCAGCGCCAGCCCACTTGATGTCTTCACGCTTGTTGGCGTGCATCTTCAGCAGACGACCAATACGCTCTTTCTTGCCGGTGGCGGCGTTGATCACGGTCATACCGGATTCAACGTGACCGGAGTAGAGGCGCAGGAAGGTCAGGTGACCGACAAAGGGATCGGAGAACAACTTGAAGGCGAGGGCAGCCAAAGGCTTTTCGTCTTCACAGGGGCACTCGATCACTTCTTCGGTGTCAGGGTTGGTACCCTTCATCACCTCGATGTCAACCGGAGAAGGCAGGTAATCGACTACCGCGTCGAGCAGGGGCTGAACACCCTTGTTCTTGAAAGCAGAACCGCACAGCACCGGACACATGGTCAGGTTGATAACGGCCTTGCGCACACCGGCAATCAATTCCTCGGTGGTCAGTTCTTCACCACCCAGGTACTTCTCCAGAAGCTCATCGTCCACTTCGGCAATGGCTTCCAGCATGGCCATACGCATCTCGTCGAACTGATCCTGCATGTCAGCAGGAACATCCTCGGTGACGGGATCGGCGCCCATTTTCTGGTCGTCGAACAAAATGGCCTTGCCAAGGATCAGGTCGACAACGCCCTTGAACTCGTCTTCCGCGCCAATGGGAATCTGCAGCGGAACGGGGTTGGCACCAAGGCGATCCTTGAGCATGCCGACGCAACGGAAGAAGTCCGCGCCAATGCGGTCCATCTTGTTCACGAAGGCAATGCGGGGAACCTCGTAACGGTCAGCCTGACGCCAGACGGTCTCGGACTGAGGCTCAACACCGGCAACGGCGTCAAACACAGCCACAGCTCCGTCCAGAACGCGCAGAGCGCGCTCGACTTCCATAGTGAAGTCGACGTGGCCAGGGGTATCAATGATATTGACCCGGTGTTCACGCCAGTAGCAAGTGGTAGCGGCAGACGTAATCGTGATGCCGCGCTCCTGCTCCTGCTCCATCCAGTCCATAGTGGCCTGGCCGTCGTGAACTTCGCCAATCTTGTGCGAAACACCGGTGTAAAAGAGAATACGCTCGGTAGTCGTGGTCTTGCCCGCATCAATGTGGGCCATGATACCGATGTTTCTCTGCAGCGGAATGGGAACTACTCTGGACACAATCTACTCCAAAGACCTACCAGCGGTAATGAGCGAAAGCCTTGTTGGCTTCGGCCATCCGATGGGTGTCTTCCTTCTTCTTCACGGCACCGCCGCGATTGTTGTAGGCGTCCAGCAGCTCTCCTGACAGACGGGCGATCATGCCCTTTTCTCCTCTGCCTCGCGCATAGGAAATCAGCCAGCGAATAGCCAGGGCGACCTGACGATCCGGACGAACTTCCAGGGGCACCTGGTACGTGGCGCCACCAACGCGGCGGGACTTGACCTCAAGCATGGGCTTGATGTTGTCGATCGCCTTCTCGAATGCACGAATAGGATCTTCCTGGGACTTATCTGCCAGGATATCCAGGGCGCTGTAGAAGATGCGCTCGGCGGTGCTCTTCTTGCCATCCAGCATCAGCCGGTTGCAAAAACGGGCGGCCAGCACACTACGGTACTTCGGATCAGGCAGAATTTCTCTTTTGGGCACAGGGCCTTTTCTAGGCATAATTCAGATACTCCTAAAAAATTACTTGGGCCGCTTGGCGCCGTATTTGGAACGACCCTTACGGCGGTCCGCTACACCGGAGGTGTCCAGAGAGCCACGGATGATGTGATAACGCACACCGGGCAAGTCTTTCACACGACCGCCGCGGATCATCACCACGGAGTGCTCCTGCAGGTTGTGACCTTCACCAGGAATATAGGAAGTAACTTCCATCCCGTTGGTGAGGCGCACACGAGCCACCTTACGAAGAGCGGAGTTCGGCTTCTTCGGAGTGGTGGTGTACACGCGGGTACACACGCCACGACGCTGAGGACATTCCATCAGCGCAGGGGTCTTCTTGCGCTTGAGCTGCTTCACTCGTTTATTACGCACTAACTGATTGATGGTCGGCATTCATTTCCTCCACCGGTATTTGCGGCACATTTACGGGCGGTTGCCTCACCGCCTCATGCCTCAGAAAAACGCGTTTCTCGGTCCCGGAACTTCCGGCCGTTCGACGCCAGCCTAAACAGTATCAAAAACGGCAGGGGGAAGATTCCCCCTGCCGTTCTTAGCAGAGCTATCTTCCACTCTCAGAGGATCCCCAAGGAATCGTTAAGTAGTGGACGCCGACCCATTTGGGCCGGTATATTCAACCAAAGTCCGGGGTAAATATACTGCCGGGCTGAAGCTGTCAAGCACATCCTGCCTTTTTTTTCGATGCGCCACAAGGCCTCTCTCGGAATTTGTCCGTTCCTCTTTCCCGGTATTTTTTTTGCGCAGGTTTTTGCGTCCTCGTACGTTCCATCATATATGGACATTGTATGCCACACACAGTGGTCCAAGGAGAACTCATGAACTGTAAAAAAGCTGATCAGCATATACACGCCTGGCTGGATGGCGAGCTCGCCCCCAGCGAGGCCCGCAATCTCAAGGAGCATGTCCTGGAATGCACAGGCTGCCAGCAACGCCTCGACGAGTTGCAGCGGCTATATAATGATATTGGGGCCTTGCCCGGACCACCTCCGACACCGGACCTGATTGCATCCACCCTGCTTGCAGCACGCAACGTATCCATTGAAAAACCGGTTGGCTCATGGTGGTTAGCCTTACCCACACTCAACAAAGGACTGGGGATCACCGCCCTCGCCGCAGGGCTTCTGCTCGGTGTCTTTCTGTATACGGCCACGTTCTACAGCACGGCCATTGCCTCATCGACCACCAGCACCGATACCCTCTCCGTATTGATCGACGGACAAGGAGAATACCTGTGAAGCTCAGAACAAAACGTATCCTGATCCTGTTTTCCATATTCCTTAATATAGGGTTCATCGCCGCTGCAGCTCACCACGCCCTGTTCTTCACTGCCCCCGACAGGGGACACAATTTAGCAGTGCACCAGATCAACCAACTGAAAATCCCCGAATCCAAGCGTCGGATATTGCTTGAAGCAGAACTGCAACTCCACCAGGCCATGGGTGACTTCCACCAGAAGCGTGAATCCAACATGAACAAGCGAATGCTTGAACTGACCGGTATTGAGCCGCCTACCCTCCAACGCCTCGAAGCATTAACAGAACAGCAACTTCTTCTGCATCGCTACAAGATTGAGACTGCGACCACTTTCCTGTTGCGAATGAGAGAAGAAGTTGGCCCGGAGAAAACTCGCGAATTCATCGAGAACATGAAAGCCCATCGCCCCCAGATGCCCCACTAGGCTACAATCACAGAATGCTCTTCTTTAAAAACTACTCTTCCCTCGATGACGATCATCTGATGCTGCTTATTGCTGACGAGGATCATCGAGCCTTCCGGGAACTGCTGGAGCGACACCAGGGGTCCGTGCATGGCTTTGCCTTCCGCTTTCTGGGCGACGCCCACGAAGCGGCGGACGTGGCCCAGGAAACATTCCTGCGTATCTTTACCAATGCTGCCACCTACACTCCGGGCACCAGCTTCCGGGCTTGGGCCATGCGTATCGCCCGCAACCTGTGCCTGGACTACGTACGCAAGAAGAAACCACTACTTGTGGAACAACTTCCCGAACAGCCGGACCATGACACCCCCATGCACGCCGCCATCCGCCAGGAAACAGCCGACGCTCTGGCCCAGGCAGTACGCCGTCTGCCCGAATCACAACGGACCGCGCTCATCCTGCGGCACAACGAAGGCCTGCGCTACGATGAAATAGCCATGGCCATGGATGTCACGGTCTCGGCTGTGGAATCCCTGCTTGTCCGTGCCCGCAAAGCCCTGCGCTCCGTCCTCTCTCCCCTGTCCGCCTAGGACAAATTAAACAGAACTTTTTGCGCAGGTTTTGCGCACCCCAACCGTTCTTCCACCATGATCTCATCATCAACCGGAAGAACACCTCCCATGAAACACCTTCGCCTACTTCTCCTCACCTGCGTGACTCCCTTGGTAATACTCGCGGTGGGTTGTGCACCCTTTGCCCCTGAAAAACGCGATACGCTTTCAGCGGCACTACCTGCCCACTACTCCCTGTATTCACCTCTGGGCGAAGCTCCAGGGCAATGGTGGGAGCAATTCAATAGTGCACAACTGAACATGCTGGTGGACAAGGCCCTCTCCAGAGGCTTCACGTTGCGGCAGTACTGGGCACAACTCGAGCAATCCAGGGCATTGGCCAGACAGGCAGGAGCAGCGCTGACTCCGTCACTGAATGCCACGGGTGACACCGGACACACTCGCAGTTGGACCGAAACCCCTTCATCCGGGGCAGACTCTTTAACCCTGAGTGACTCCTACGGACTCGGACTTGCTGCTTCCTACGAACTTGATCTCTGGGGACGCCTTCGGGCCACCGCTCAGTCGGGACTCCTCGATGCCCAGGCATCACGCGAAGACTTGAATACTGCCGCTATCACCGTCGCCGGTGAGGTCAGCGAAGCCTGGTTGGATTTACTCGCCACTCGTGAACAGGTTCGCCTGGTGCGGAATCAGGTTGCCACCAACGAGCAAATCCTGAGCGTTCAGCAATTGCTTTTCGCTGCTTCCCAGGCCTCGGCTCTGGACATTCTGCAACAACAGCAAACCCTGGCAGCAACCAAGGCCCTGCTCCCTCCACTCAAAACCCAGGAACGAACAACCCTCAACGAGTTAGCCATACTGACAGGTCAGATGCCTGGCAGCCTGCAGTTGCCCCAGAGTTCCGCCCTACCCGATCTACCCACCCCACCCAAAACGGGATTTCCTGCCGATCTTCTGGCCTCACGCCCGGATATTCGCTCTGCAGGTCTGGCTCTTGAGTCTGCCGATTGGCAAATCGCCACCGCCCGCGCTGACCGTCTGCCCGATCTGACTCTCAGTGCTTCCGCAGATTACGGAGGAAACACACTGGAAAATCTGTTTGATGCCTGGAGCCTTAATCTGGCCTCCAGTCTGGTCTTCCCGCTGCTCGACGGTGGAACACGCGCGGCCGAGGTTGATCGCACCCGCGCTCTGGCTCAGGAGCGATTGGCTGCCTACGAGGAAACCGTCTTCACCGCCATTCAGGAAGTTGAGGATGCGCTGGTGACCGAATCCGGGCAACAAGACTACCTTCTGGCACTAGGCAAGCAACTCACAGCCGCCCGTCTGGCCAAGGAGGAAGCGCACCGACGCTATTTGAACGGCGTGGACGATTATCTTTCCATGCTTAATGCGCTAACCACCGTTCAGACTCTGGAACGCACACTGATTCAGGAAAAAACCGACCTCCTCAAGAACCGCATCACCCTCTATCGGGCTCTAGGTACTGACTGGGCAGACAAACTCACCCCAACGGGCCTCATTCTCACCAATATCACAAGGAAACACTCGTGATGAACAATACACATAAAGCCACCTCCTCCCGGCGTTGGCTGACCATTGGAATGCCCCTGTTACTCCTTCTTGGCGGAGCGGCCATTGCTGCCTCACTGCTCTTTTCTCGGCCCTCTGCAGGTCGAGGCCGAGCCGCTGGCGTAACCCCAACCCTGGTCGAAACCATATCAGCCAAAGCCGAAGATCGGCCCATCAGCATCGAGGTCATGGGAACCGTCAGTGCCGCCCGTGAAATCGAACTACGCGCCAGGGTGTCCGGTCACGTCCAAAAGCTTTCGGAATCCTTCACCCCTGGCGGTCTCCTGCAATCCGGTGAAATCGCCCTGAAACTGGATGATACCGACTACCGTCTGGCTTTACGCCAAGCCCAGAACGAAGTCATACGTACCCGGGCCGACCTGGACCTGGAGAGAGGTCAGCAACAAGTGGCCAAAGCTCAGTTGGAGCTGCTCTCCCTCTCCTCCGACACCGCAGTGAATGAAACGTCTCTTGCCCTGCGAGAACCGCAACTGGCTCAAGCCGAGGCAGATCTGGACGACGCCGAGGCAGCTCTGGAAGTGGCCCGGCTGAACCTTGAACGCAGCCAGGTGAAAGCCCCCTTCAACGCGCTGGTCACCGAGCGTTCGGTAAACCTCGGTTCCGACATCTCAACCACCGACACTCTGGGTACTCTGGTCGGCACCGATGAATACTGGATCGAAGCCGCTGTTCCGGTCTCCCAGTTGCGCTGGATCATTTTCTCCACTTCCCAAACTCCTGGCAGTGCTGTGCAGATCGAGAGCAAAACCAGTCAGGCCAGCCGTTCCGGTCATGTCCTGCGCCGCATTGGAGAACTGGTGGAATCCAGCCGCATGGCCCGGGTTTTGATCAGCATTCCTGATCCGATGGGATTGCGGGATGGAAACCAGCCACTGGTACTCAACGAATACGTCACGGCACACATCACCGGCCCAACTGTTTCCAATGTAATCGCCCTGCCCCGGCAGGCCCTGCGTGATGGCACTTCCGTTTGGATTGCCAACGGCAATACCCTGAACATCCGCCCTGTCAACGTAACCTGGAGCGACCGCAATACTGTCTTCATCACCTCTGGCCTGCAGACAGGTGAACAGGTGGTCACCACCGACATCGCTTCACCAATTCAGGGCATGACACTGCACGTTCAGGTAAAGACCGATGACGCTATGGCCTCCGAAAACATCAGGGAGAGCCGTCATGATGGATAATAGCAAAGGGCCCATTGCCTGGATGGCAGGCAATTCCGTAGCCTCCAACCTGATCATGTTGATCTGCCTGATCGGTGGCTTGATCATGGCCACCATGATCAAGCAGGAGGTCTTCCCCGAGTTTTCCGAAGACCAGGTCAGCATCAGAGTTGCCTACTCCGGTGCCAGCCCCGAAGAGGTGGAGCAGGGCATTATCCTGGCCATCGAAGACGCCGTACAGGGATTGGACGGTGTGGATGAAATCGACTCCACAGCCAGTGAAGGTTCAGCCAGCGTCACCATCACAGCCCAGGAAGGGGCGGACATCTCCAAGCTGACCCAGGACGTGAAAAGCGAAGTAGATGGCATCTCCACCTTTCCCGACGAAGCCGAAGACCCGGTTATCAGCGAAAACACCCACAGCCGCGAGGTCGTAAGCCTTGCTGTCTACGGCGAGCAGACCGAACTTGTCTTACGTGACAAGGCTGACGAACTCAGGGACATGCTGCTCCAGTCACCCGATATCACCATCGTGGAATTCAAAGGAGTGCGCGATCATGAAGTGCACGTCGAGATCGCCCAGGCACAGCTTCGACGGTATGGCCTGACCCTCGAACACGTGGCCGACACCATCGCCGCAGCAGCGGTGGAAACACCGGGGGGCACCATCCGCACCAAAGGCGGTGACGTCCTGGTCCGTGTCAAGGAACGCCGCGACTGGGCTTGGGAATTCGGACGTATCCCGCTCATTTCCACCGAGGACGGTTCGCAGGTTCTGGTCCAGGACATTGCCACTGTGCGGGAAGACTTCGAGGATTCCAACAACTATGCGGTTTATAATGGCCAGACCACGGTGGGATTGGATGTGTACCGTGTTGGTGACCAGACCCCGGGTCAGGTCTCCGATGCCACAATGAACATTGTCGAGCAATTCAAGGCATCGGCCCCGGAGGGGCTGGATGTGGCTGTGCTCAGGGACATGTCGGACACCTTCAACCAGCGGGCCGAGTTGCTGCTCAAAAACGCCTGGATGGGGTTGATCCTGGTCTTCATTCTGTTGGCACTGTTCCTGGAGATTCGCGTTGCGTTCTGGGTCAGCCTGGGCATCCCGATCTCATTTCTCGGGGCTTTCCTGTTTCTGCCTTCCATGGATCTGTCCATCAACATGATTTCCATGTTCGCCTTCATCGTTGCCCTGGGAATCGTGGTGGACGACGCCATCGTGGTGGGCGAAAACATCCACGCCCGTCGCGAAGAGGGAATGCCTCCTTTGAAAGCGGCCATCATCGGTGCCAAAGAAATGGCCATGCCCGTGACCTTTGCGGTGCTGACCAATGTAGCTGCTTTCGCACCGCTACTTTTCGTACCAGGTGTTCCCGGCAAAATATTCAGGAACATCCCCATCGTCGTCATCACGGTCTTTTTGATCTCGCTGGTGGAGAGTCTGTTCGTCCTGCCCGCACACATGGCTCACACAAAGCATTCCGCCACTCACAGCACGAATCGTTTGGCGCGCTGGCATACGAACTTCCAAAAGAAGTTTGATGCCTTTGTTATCAATCGCTATGGCCCCTTGCTGCGGGCTGCCCTCAAATACCGTTACGCCGTTGTTGCGGGCGGACTGGCCCTGTTGCTGATCGTCGGCGCCTATGCAGGCAGCGGACGGATGGGCTTCACCCTGTTCCCCAAAACCGAGTCCGATCTGGGCTATTGTGAAGCAACCCTGCCGTACGGGTCACCAGCCTCCCGGCTGGAAGAAGTGCGACAATACCTGACCACAGTGGCCGAGGCGGTCGCCATAGATAACGGAGGGCAGGCCCTGGTCAAATCAGTTTTCTCCGTGGTTTCGGATAATACCGTTTCCTTGAGGGTCTACCTCACCGATGCCGACGCCCGCCCTATCAGCACCGCTGCGTTCATCAATCAGTGGCGCCAACGCAGTGGAGAAATCCCCGGGCTGGAAAACCTGACCTTCAAATCCGACAAGGGAGGGCCCGGCTCGGACCCTGCGGTCAATGTAGAACTTTCGCATCGCAACACCGAAACCCTCAATGCTGCTGGACAGACTCTGGCTCTTGAACTGTCCAAATTTGGTGGTGCATCGGACATCGATGACGGTTCGGCCGACGGAAAGCAGCAGTTGGATTTTCATATGCTGCCTGCTGGCCTCGCCGCCGGGTTGACGGCCGCCGACGTTGCATCCCAGGTGCGTAGCGCCTTCTATGGTGCAAAAGCCCTGGCTCAGCAACGCGGTCGCAACGAAATCACAGTGCGAACGCTTTTGCCCAAGGCCGAGCGCGCCACCGAATATTCCCTGGAAAACATGATTCTGCGCACTCCTGACGGAAGCGAAATTCCGTTAACTGAAGCCGTCAGCATTGAACGAGGGCGAGCCTACACCCAGATCACCCGCCATCAAGGTCGCCGAACCATCGAGGTCACAGCCGAGGTTCAACCCACAGCCCAGGCGACCCTGGTCCTGCAAAGCCTGAAGAGTGATGTCCTGCCTCGTCTGATGAAGTCGGTACCGGGCCTTGCCTGGAGTTTCGAAGGCCGTCAGGCCGACATGACCGAAAGTATGCAGAGTCTTGTAGTCGGACTGCTTCTTGCCCTGCTAGTCGTCTATGCCCTATTGGCCATCCCCTTCGGGAGTTACACGCAGCCGCTGATCATCATGGTCTGCATCCCCTTCGGTGTGGTGGGAGCCATTCTTGGGCATCTGCTCATGGGCTATGCCCTGTGCATCCCCAGCATGTTCGGCATCGTGGCCCTGTCTGGGGTGGTGGTGAACGATTCCCTAGTCTTCATCAATACCGCAAATAGCAACAGCGAGCAGGGGCAAAACGCCTTTGAAGCCGCGACAGCGGCGGGCTTAACGCGGTTCCGCCCCATCATGCTGACCACGCTCACCACCTTCTTCGGCCTGATGCCCATGCTTCTGGAAACCTCGCGTCAAGCTCGTTTCATGATCCCTATGGCCATCTCTCTTGGGTTTGGCATTCTGTTCGCCACGGCCATTACCCTGTGCCTGGTCCCCAGCCTGTATTGCATTCTGGATGATGCAACCAAGAGCATTCGTACCTATTTCAACGGCGTCACTCCCCCCTCCCCATCCAGCGCCGTTGATAAACAAACCCTGCCGTAATATTCGGCAGGGTTCAGACGTGGATAGCGCCGGTGGCAGTGGGCCACCGGCGCTTCTTTTAGGCCAAAAAAAGGGACCGCCAAAGCGGTCCCTATATCTTGTCTTATCTGCCTCTTCTAGGAAGAAGAGGAGCTATGCAACAGGAGCGGGTCTTCCTGAAGTTCCTCAAGGAACTTGTCAGGACGCTCAAGCTGCTCAGGCACATCGATGGGGCAGTCCATATAGCGGCGGTAACCAGTACCAGCCGGAATCAGACGGCCAACGATGACGTTTTCCTTCAAGCCGCGCAGGGAGTCTTCCTTGCCCTTGAGTGCCGCCTCGGTCAGAACCTTGGTGGTCTCCTGGAAGGAGGCTGCGGAGATGAAGGAGTCCGTGGTCAGAGAGGCCTGGGTGATACCCAGCACCAGCGGCTGTGCCACGGCGGGCTTGCGCCCTTCCTTCACGGCCTTGGCGTTCTCAACCATGAAGCGATATTTATCCACCTGCTCAGCGTTCAGGAAGCTCGTCTCACCCGGATAGGTGATCATGACCTTCTTGAGCATCTGGCGCACGATGATCTCGATGTGTTTGTCGTTGATTCCAACGCCCTGGAAACGGTACACAGCCTGCACCTCTTCCACGAGATAGTTGGCCAGGAACTTCTCACCCTTGATCTTCAGGATGTCGGCCAGCTCGGCGTTGCCTTCGGTCAGCATTTCGCCAGCTTCCACGAAGTCACCTTCGGTCACCGTGATATGGCGACCCTTGGGAATGAGGTATTCCCTAGGTTCACCAGTCTCAGGAGTAACGATGATCTTGCGCTTACCCTTGGTGTCAGGACCGTACGAGCAGATACCATCGATCTCGGAGACGACGCCCTGGTCCTTGGGCTTACGCACCTCGAACAACTCGGCGACTCGCGGCAGACCACCGACGATGTCTTTGGTCTTGGAAGTCTCACGAGGTTTACGAGCGATGATGTCACCGGCCTTGACCTCGTCACCGTCGCGCACCATGAGAATGGCGCCAACCGGCAGCGGGAACGTAGCCACGTTAGCCGAAGAGCCGGGACGGGGCTTGGGTTCGCCATTTTCATCCACCACGGAGATGGAAGGCTTCAGGTTGGTGGTGCGATATTCCATGATCGTCTGCGACGTACGGTTGGTCGTCTCGTCAACGTTGTCCTGATAGGTCTTGCCTTCAATCAGGTCGTTGAACTTGAGGGTACCATCGACGTCAGAAACGAAGGGTTCGTTGAACGGGTCCCACTCGGCAATCAGGTCGCCCTTCTTGACTTCCTGACCGGCAGTGACATGCAGAATGGCACCAGAAGGCAGCACGTACTTTTCGCGCTCGCGACCCTCGTCATCCACGACACCAACCTGGCCGGACTTACCCATGACCAGATGCAGTCCCTTGGAGTTCTTGACCATCTTGCAACGAGACAAGGTGACTCGACCGGGATGCTGCGCCACGTGGTTCGACTGCTCGACTTCCTTGGAAGCCGTACCACCAATGTGGAAGGTACGCATTGTCAGCTGGGTACCAGGTTCACCGATGGACTGAGCAGCGATGATACCCACCGTCTCACCAACGTTGACCAGGTGCCCACGGGCAAGGTCACGACCGTAACAGGCCGCGCACACACCGTGCTGGCAGTGGCAGGTCAGCGCAGAACGGATGCTCACGCTGGTCACACCACAACCCTCAATGGCCCGTGCGTATTGCTCATCGATGATCACGCCGCGAGGAACGACTTCCTCTCCGGTCTCCGGATGGATGACCGGGTGCAGAGTCGTACGACCCAGTACACGGGCAGAGAGTCTTTCCTTGATATCACCGGCTTGAATCAGGTCGGTCATCTCAAGGCCGTCAACAGTGCCGCAGTCCAGTTCCGTAACGGTCACGTCCTGGGCCACGTCAACCAGACGACGGGTCAGATAACCTGAGTTCGCGGTCTTCAGCGCGGTATCCGCGAGACCCTTACGAGCACCGTGAGTGGAGATGAAGTACTGCAGTACCGACAGACCTTCACGGAAGCTTGAAGTAATGGGGGTCTCGATGATTTCGCCGGAAGGCTTGGCCATCAGGCCTCGCATACCAGCCAGCTGTCTCATCTGGTCCACGTTGCCTCGAGCGCCCGAGTTGGCCATCATGAAGATCGGGTTGAAACTGGTGTTCTCCTCGGTCTTCCCGGTCACGGGGTCAGTGATGATGTCCACAGACATGGAGTGCATCATCTCATGAGAGACATCGTTGGTGGCCTTGGTCCAGACGTCGATGACCTTGTTGTATTTCTCAGTACGGGTAATGATACCGTCCTGATACTGTTTCTCGATGGCCTCCACCTCTTCGGTGGAATCCTTGAGAATGGTCTTCTTGCGTTCAGGGATGCGCAGATCGGGCACACCGACGGTAACACCGGCGCGGGTAGCGTACTCGTAACCCAGGTCTTTGATCTTGTCGCAAAGAATGACCGTGGCCTTGGTGCCGGCAAGACGGTAGGTCTCACCCACAAGGCGCTTGATGTTGCCCTTGTCCAGCAAGCAGTTGACCAGGTCAAAGGGCACTTCCGGCGGCAGCAGCTCGCTGACCAGAACGCGACCAGGGGTGGTCTTCACCAACTGACCATCCATGCGCACTTCAACGCGGGCGTGCAGAGACACGGCCTCGGCGTCCAGAGCGGCAATGACTTCCCACTTATCGGAGAACTTCTTGCCTTCGCCCTGTTCAAAGGAACGCTTGGAGGTCAGGTAGTACAGACCCAGCACGATATCCTGCGAAGGAACAATGATGGGAGTACCGTTGGCCGGAGACAGAATGTTGTTGGTACTCATGAGCAGTACGCGGCATTCGATCTGGGCCTCGATGGACAGGGGAACGTGCACGGCCATCTGGTCACCGTCGAAGTCCGCGTTGTAGGCGGAGCAGACGAGCGGGTGCAGCTGGATGGCCTTGCCTTCAACCAGGGTCGGCTCAAAGGCCTGGATACCGAGGCGGTGAAGGGTCGGAGCACGGTTCAAAAGGATCGGGTACTCACGGACAACCTCTTCAAGGATATCCCAGACCACCAGATCTTCACGTTCAACCATCTTCTTGGCGCTCTTGATGGTAGTGGCCAACTCCCTCTGCTCCAACTTGGAGTAGATGAAGGGCTTGAACAACTCCAGAGCCATCTTCTTGGGAAGACCGCACTGGTGCAGTTTAAGCTTGGGACCAACCACGATAACGGAACGACCGGAGTAGTCGACACGTTTACCCAGCAAGTTCTGACGGAAACGACCCTGCTTACCCTTGATCATGTCTGACAAGGATTTCAGGGGGCGTCCGTTAGTGCCGGTGATGGCGCGGCCACGGCGACCGTTGTCGAACAGAGCGTCAACGGCTTCCTGCAGCATGCGCTTTTCGTTACGGATAATGATATCCGGCGCGCCCAGCTCCAACAGTCTTTTCAGACGGTTGTTGCGGTTGATGACACGGCGGTACAGGTCGTTCAGGTCCGAAGTGGCGAAGCGACCGCCGTCCAACGGAACCAGAGGACGAAGCTCGGGCGGAATGACCGGAATCACTTCCATGATCATCCACTCGGGCTTGTTGCCGGAATCAATAAAGGCTTCCACGATCTTCAGACGCTTGGTGAGCTTCTTTTTCTTGGTCTGGGAGCGGGTGGTCAGGGACTCCTCACGGAGATTGATCCTCAGCTCTTCAAGATTCAGCTCTTCCAGCAGGCCACGAATGGCCTCTGCGCCCATGCCCACGTTCACGGCTTCTTCGCCGTAGTGGTCCATGACCTGGTAGTATTGCTCCTCGGAGATGATCTGGTTCAACTGCAGGCTGGTATCGCCCGGGTCCAGAACAATGAAGGAGTCGAAGTACAGAACCTTTTCGAGATCGGACATTGTCATGTCGAGCAGGGTGCCGATCTTGGAAGGCAAGGTCTTCAGGAACCAGATGTGTGCCACGGGTGCAGCCAGTTCCACATGGCCCATGCGCTCGCGCCGGACCTTGGAAGCAATGACTTCAACTCCGCATTTCTCACACACAATACCACGGTGCTTCATGCGCTTGTATTTACCGCAGTTGCACTCGTAGTCCTTCACGGGCCCGAAAATCTTAGCGCAGAACAGTCCATCGCGCTCGGGCTTGAAGGTCCGGTAGTTAATGGTCTCGGGCTTCTTGACCTCGCCAAAAGACCATTCCCGAATTTGCTCGGGCGATGCCAGGGCGATCTTCATGGACTTTAACATCCTGCTGCCCTGGGTGGCCATCGAAGGGCCTCTGACTGCGAACAGATCATCAAGAGACATTGATCTACCTCGCGAAACGTTATGCGTTCAATATCTTTTCCGCCGGGCGACCAAGCCGCCCGGCGGGAGCGTTTACCAATCTACTGGCGGAACCGGGGTCTGCCGGTTGCGCCCTCTTCGTAATTGAGCTGCACATCCAGCCCCAGAGCCATCAGTTCCTTGATCAGAACGTTGAATGACTCGGGCAGACCGGCTTCGAGGAAGTTTTCGCCCTTGACGATCTTCTCGTACATCTTCACACGGCCCTGCACATCGTCGGATTTGACGGTCAGGAACTCCTGGAGAAGATACGCCGCGCCGTAGGCCTCAAGGGCCCAGACTTCCATTTCACCCAAACGCTGACCACCGAACTGAGCCTTACCACCCAGCGGCTGCTGAGTAACGAGACTGTAAGGACCGGTGGAACGTGCGTGAATCTTTTCGTCAACCAAGTGGTGCAGTTTGAGCATGTACATGATGCCCACGGTGACCCGATTATGGAAGGGCACACCGGTACGGCCATCATAAAGGACGGATTTTCCGTCGCTATCCATGCCAGCCTGCTCCAGCCAGTTCCAGATCTCGCCCTCGACTGCGCCGTCAAAGACAGGGGTCTTGGCCACTACGCCGCGGCGCAGCTTCTTGGCCATGTCCACCACTTCTTCGTCAGACAGGTCGTCGATGACCTTATCGGTCTCGGGCGAGTTGTAGATGGCCTTGATATCCCTGCGGACATCCTTCAGGTGCTCACCGCTGTCGATCATCTCGGCAATCTTGCGGCCGAGCATGGCACAGCCCAGACCAAGGTGAATTTCCATGACCTGACCGATGTTCATACGAGAAGGAACACCCAAGGGGTTCAGCACGATGTCCACCGGGGTTCCGTCCGCGAAGAACGGCATGTCTTCGGCAGGCAGGATATTGGAAACAACACCCTTGTTACCGTGACGTCCGGCCATTTTGTCACCCACGCTGAGCTTACGCTTCACAGCAAGGTAGACCTTGACCATCTTGATCACGCCCGGAGGCAGATCGTCGCCTTCGGTGACCTTACCACGCTTGACCTCGTAGATATCTTTGATGAAACGAACCTGACGCTCGTAGTCATCAAGGAACTCTTTGACCTCGTCGTTGACGCTCTTGGCCTTGAACAGACCGCCAAGCTTCTTGACGGGAATCTCGGAGAAGACATCCTCCTGCAAGGTGGCACCGGCTTCAGCCAGGACTTCGCCCTTTCTCTTGCCAGCAACGGATGACGCCAACTGTTTACCCTGGACAACATCCCACATCTTGCGGCGGATGCTGTTACCCAAGGCGGCAACATGTTGCAGTTCCTTGCGGTCGAGGGAAGCAAGCTCCAGATCCTCGATCTCTTTGGTGCGGTCATCCTTATCGCCGGAACGACGGTTGAAGACCTTGACGTCAATGACCGTCCCCTCGATTCCCGGCGGAACCTTGAGGGAGGTATTCTTTACGTCGCGAGCCTTGTCACCAAAGATGGCGCGCAGGAGCTTTTCTTCAGGAGTCAGCTGAGTCTCACCCTTGGGAGTGATTTTGCCGACCAGAATATCATCGGGGGCCACGTTGGCACCGATGCGAATGATACCCGATTCGTCGAGGTTGCGGAGCATATCCTCGCCGACGTTGGGGATATCACGTGTGACTTCTTCGGGTCCGAGCTTGGTGTCACGGGCGACGAGTTCAAACTCCTCGATGTGAACCGAGGTGTAGACGTCTTCCTTGACCATGCGCTCGGAGATGAGGATGGAGTCCTCAAAGTTATAACCACACCAAGGCATGAAGGCGACCATCAGGTTCTTGCCCAAGGCAAGCTCGCCGTTCTCAATGCTCGGTCCGTCGGCCAGAACTTCACCCTTCACGACTCTCTGCCCAGGCTTGACCCGGGGCTTCTGTCCGAAGCAGCTATTCTGGTTCGACTTGTGGTGCTTGACCATGTCGTAGCTTTTCACGCCACCAGCAGGCTTGGCCACACCTTCGTCGTAGGCCACAACGATCTTGTCGGCATCGACAAACTCGATGACGCCATCGTTGGTAGCCAGCAGGCAGGCGCCGGAGTCCCGCGCAACGGATCCTTCCATCCCGGTACCCACCAGGGGCATATGGGACTCGAGGAGCGGCACGGCCTGGCGCTGCATGTTGGAGCCCATGAGCGCGCGGTTGGCGTCATCATGCTCCAGGAAGGGAATCAATGCTGCGGAGATGGACACAATCTGACTGGGCGAGATGTCCATCATGGTCACGTCTTCATTGGGGACCAACTGCGGGTCACCATTGATACGGGCGTTGACCATGGGATTGATAAAGCCCTTGGTTTCATCCAGCGGCGCATTGGCCTGCGCGATGACTTCGCTCGCCTCCATGGAGGCATCGAGGTAACGCACATCGTCAGTAACCTTGCCATCGGTGACCACGCGGTATGGCGACTCGATGAAACCGAAGTCGTTGACCTTGGAATGTGTGGTCAGGGACACGATCAGACCAATGTTCGGTCCTTCAGGCGTCTCAATGGGGCAGATACGACCGTAGTGAGAAACGTGCACGTCGCGAACTTCGAATCCTGCTCGCTCACGGGTCAGGCCACCGGGTCCGAGTGCGGACAGGCGACGCTTGTGAGTGACCTCGGAGAGCGGGTTGGTCTGGTCCATGAACTGAGACAACTGCGAAGTTCCGAAGAACTCCTTCAAGACAGCTGCAACCGGCTTGGGGTTGATCAGATCATGGGGCATCAGAGTCGCCACTTCCTGGAGGCTCATGCGCTCCTTGATGGCTCGCTCCATACGCACCAGGCCGATGCGATACTGGTTCTCGACCAGTTCACCGACAGGACGCACGCGGCGGTTGCCGAGATGATCGATGTCGTCAGCGGGTCCACGAGAGTCCTTCAACTGCACAAGCAGTTTGATGGCTCGCAGGATGTCCTGGTTGGTCAGAGTCCTGTTATCCAGGGGCTCGTCCAGGCCCAGACGCGAATTGAGCTTATAACGCCCAACACTCGACAGGTCATAGTAATCGGGGTTGCGGAACAGGTTCTCAAAGAACGTGGACGCGATCTCGGGAGTCGGAGGCGAGCTGGGGCGCAGGCGACGATAAATCTCGACCTGGGCAGAAGCGGTGTCCGTGGTCTTGTCGAGCATCAAGGTGTCACGAATGGAGGAGGAAACCTCGGCTCCACGAGTGTACAGCATCTCAATCTCGGTGACCTTGGCAGCCTCCAACTTCTCGATCAGTTCATGGGACATGACCTCGCCAGCATCGGCCAGGACTTCGCCACTCTTCTTGTCCACAATCTCAACGGCCAGGAACATGGTCTCCAGGCCTGCGGGATCGACTTCATGCTCGGTCACGCCATCTTTGAGCATCTTCTTGAACAGACGCTTAGTGATGGGTTTGCCCTGGGTGGCGATGATTTCGCCATCCGAGCCCGCCACATCAACGAACGCAACTTCTTTGCAGAAGCGGTCAGCATCAAGCTGGCGCAGAACGCGTCCCTTCTCCAGTCGATATTTCTCCGTGTCGTAGAAGTAGGAGAGAATCTCGGCCTTGGACATGCCCATGGCCTTATAGAGGATAGTGGACGGCATCTTGCGGCGGCGGTCGATACGCACATGCAGAATGTCTTTGTGGTCAAAGTCAAAGTCCAGCCAGGACCCACGCATGGGAATGATACGGCAGGAATAGAGAACTCGACCGGAAGAATGCGATTTACCGGAATCATGCTCAAAGATGATACCGGGTGAACGCTGGAGCTGGTTAACAATGACACGCTCAGTTCCGTTAACGATGAACGTTCCCTTGTCCGTCATCAACGAAATGGTGCCAAAGTAGATATCCTGCTCTTTGATATCACGGATGGTACGGTTTTCTGTTTCCTCGTCCACATCGTAGACAACAAGCCGCACAGTGATACGCACAGGAGCTTCGAAGGTCAGCCCCTTTGCAATGCACTCGGCCTCGTCGTACTTCGGCGGGCTAATGTCGTAGCTGACGTACTCAAGGCTTGCGGTTTTATTGAAGTCCTCAATGGGAAACACGGACCGGAACACGCCTTCGAGACCTTCGTCTTTCCTACTGGCAGGCGGACAATCAAGCTGCAGAAAGCGCTTGTAGGAATCCACCTGAAGATTCAGCAGGTGCGGTACGGTGTGGTTCGAGGCGATCTTGCCGAAATGTTTGAAAAGTTGGACCATTTCTCCCTCACAGACGAGAAATTATACCAAAAAAGCAGACTCGACCCTTAGTCGGTCTACCCGATCGCTTAGGCAACTAATATCTTCCAACAAAAAAGGGTAAACGCCCAGCAGTGGGGCGCCAAGAAGGACGCACCGCACCTCATGCGGCGCAACGGGTGGGAAGGACCATGCAACAGCTTCATTATATAAATAGCGTATAGGAGACTACGACACGAAGAGGGTAGTCATAGCCAAAGAAGAAAACTTGCGCAAGCAAAAAATGCATTAAGTAGAAAAAAAAAGAGCGCGATGCACAAAAAGGACATCGCGCTCCCGAATAAGCAAGAGTTCAAAAAGAAGCTACTTAACTTCGCACTCGGCGCCAGCTTCTTCGATCTGCTTCTTGGCTTCTTCGGCCTCGTCCTTGGAGACGGCTTCCTTCAGGGTAGAAGGCAGCTCGTCAACCTTGGCTTTGGCTTCTTTGAGGCCCAAACCGGTGATGGCGCGGACAGCCTTGATGCAGGCGATCTTGTTGCCACCAGCAGCGGTCAGCACAACGTCAAACTCGGTCTTCTCTTCTTCAGCGGCAGCAGCTTCACCGGCAGGCATGGCAGCCATGGCCATGGCGGGGGCAGCAGCGGAAACGCCGAACTTCTCTTCGAGCTCAGAGATAAACTCGGAGAGCTCGAGGACGGTCATATTGGAAATAAACTCTACAACCTGATCTTTGGTGATGTCAGCCATTTGAAATTCCTCCTAGAAACTTTGGCTCATGCACAATGTGCTAAGGTTTTTGGCTTGTTTGGAACTAAGCCGCCTCTTTCTGCTCCTTGATGGCAGTAAGGGCATACAGGAACTTGCGTTCCAGGTTCGCAAACAGGCACACGAAGTTGGTGGGCACTGCGTTCATGGTACCGAGGAGTTTGGCAAGCAGTTCCGGCTTGCTGGGGAGCTTGGAGAGTTCCTTCATGGCGTTTTCGTCCATGAATTTGCCTTCCAGGCTACCGAAGCGGATTTGGAACTTCTTGTTCTTCTTGCCGTACTCGCTCAGGACCTTCGCAGCAGCCACAGGATCGTCGTACCCAAAGGCTACGGCGCAGTTCTCCTTGATCCCGTCCTTCAATACCTCATGCGTTCCGCCTTCGAGGGCGATCCGCGCCAGGGTGTTTTTCACAACCTGGTAGTCGACACCAGCCTCGCGCAGTTGCCTGCGCAGGTCGGTCATATCTTCGACCGTGAGGCCCTTGAAGTCCGTGACAATGGCGATGCTGGCACCGTCGGCCCGGGACTTAAGACTGCTGATAACTTCAGCTTTCTCCGTCCTGTTCACCGCATCCTCCTATGGACTTGAGGGTTCTCCCGAGCGAAGATGAGCCAAAGTAGTCTCGACAGGAAATTAAGGGTTTCCCCACCTGTTGTCTCCGACTCGTCTTCACATACCGCATGCAGATACACATTGTATCTACGGATATCTGATCCGCGCCCGAACAGAGTCCGGGCGCGGTCATGCTTGCATTAAGCTTCGATGTATTTCTGAACCGTGGAAGACTCGACCTTCACGCCAGGTCCCATGGTGGTAGCCACGGTAATGGACTGAAGGTAGGTTCCCTTGGCAGCAGAAGGCTTCAGGCGGATCACAGTGTCCACCAAGGCCCTCATGTTGTCGAGAATCTTCTCGGGTCCGAAGGACACCTTGCCCAGAGGGGCATGCAGGATACCGGCCTTGTCGACCTTGAACTCGACCTTACCGGCCTTGAGTTCCTTGACGGCAGTGCCAATATCAAAGGTCACAGTACCGGTCTTGGCGTTAGGCATCAGTCCGCGGGGACCGAGCACACGACCAATCAGACCGACTTTGGCCATCATGTCCGGGGTGGCAACAGCCTTGTCGAACTCGAGCCAGCCATCCTTGACCTGCTGAACCAAATCGTCACCACCGACTGCATCGGCGCCAGCCTCTTTGGCTTCTGCTTCCTTGTCACCCTGACAGAAGGCAGCAACTCGAATTTCCTTACCCAGGCCGTGAGGCAGAGTAACGGCACCGCGCACCATCTGGTCAGAGTACTTGGGGTCGACACCGAGCTTGATGGCAACATCAACGGTCTCGTCAAACTTGGCATACGAAGCTTCCAGCGCCAACTTGACGCCTTCGGGCATTTCGTACGCAGTAGCAGCATCATATGCTTTCACTGCGTTTCTGAATTTTTTTCCGTGTTTGGGCATTGTCCTTCTCCCTACTCGACGACGTCGATTCCCATGCTACGGGCAGTGCCCATGATGCTGTTCATGGCAGATGCCTCATCCTTGGCCGTCAGATCGGGCATCTTGAGCTTTGCGATCTCAAGAACCTGAGCTTTGGTGACCTTGCCGACCTTGTCGCGATTGGGCTCACCAGAGCCCTTATCGATCTTGGCCATCTTTTTGAGCAGCACGGACGCCGGAGGCGTCTTGGTGATGAAAGTAAAAGAGCGGTCCGCAAACACGGTGATTTCCACCGGGATGATCATGCCCTTCTCGTCCTGCGTGCGTGCGTTGAACGCCTTGCAGAACTCCATGATATTCAGACCATGCTGTCCAAGTGCCGGACCGACCGGAGGGGACGGGTTGGCGGAGCCAGCGGGAATCTGGAGCTTGATTTTTGCCAATTCTTTCTTGGCCATTGCTACACCCTCGAATCTTTAAACGTATTTCGATGAACCACGAATCCAGACAGTGCTTAACCCTTGCTGACCTGGACGAAGTCCAGCTCAACCGGAGTCTGGCGCCCAAAGATGGACACCGAAACACGTAGTTTGCCTTTGTCGTAGTTGACGTCTTCCACAACCCCGTTAAAGCCGGAGAACGGGCCATCAATAACCCGGACCTCGTCGTCACGTTCAAACTTGAACTTGGGACGGGGCTGCTCCTGGCGCTGTTCCATCATGGTGAGAATCCGTTCGGCCTCACTGTCACGCATGGGGGCCGGGCGGGTCTTGCCACCCACAAAGCCAGTCACACGCGGAATGGATTGAATCAGATGCCAGGACTCATCAGTCAGGATCATCTGGAGCATCACGTAGCCGGGGTAGAACTTGCGCGTGGAGGTCTTCTTCTCACCCTTGACGAGCTCGATGACCTTCTCCGTGGGCATGACGACTTCCTTGACTTGGCCGTGGTCCTGCCCAGTACGCATCATTTCCCTGATGGTCTGTTCCACACGCTGCTCATACCCGGAATAGGTATGAACAATGTACCACCTGGGGTTCGGGAGTCCTTCGTTGTTCTCAGTCATGTGACACTCACCTTGCGGCCTTAACCGCTATGACAAAATCGCTTCGATGGCCTTGGACAGCCCCAGATCGACGATCCCCAGGAACAGGGACATGAAGATAACCAGCACCAAGACAGCCGCACTTGTGGCAACAGCCTCCTTGCGGGTCGGCCAGGTGACCTTCTTCATCTCAACGATGGACTGGTCGAAGTACTCCTTGAACTGCTCTACCTTGCCAGGAGCCTCAGGGGCTTCCTTCTTGCTCTGCTTTGCAGCCTTGGGAGCATTTTTCGGAGCGGTGGCGGCACCTTCGGCGCCATTACGCGTGGTCTTGCGTTTAGCCATGTTCCCTTCCGATGCTAAAAAATGGCAGGGGTGGGGGGATTCGAACCCACAACATCCGGTTTTGGAGACCGGCGCTCTAGCCGTTGGAGCTACACCCCTGCATCGCGACGTCTTCCACCCTTATGGGAAAGTAGGGACCGGGCACAGACCCAGCCCCTACCGAAGTACCTACTTGGGTGGAGACCAAATCCACGTACGCAAAGCGTAACGTAGTTTTACTTGGATTCCTTGTGCACAGTGTGCTTCTTGTCAAACGGGCAGTACTTTTTCAGCTCGATTCGACCAGTCGTATTTCTCTTGTTCTTCATGGTCGAATAGTTGCGCCGTTTGCACTCAGTGCAGGCAAGTTGAACTTTGACTCGCATAATTTACTCCATGATCTCAGAGACAACACCAGCACCCACGGTACGGCCGCCTTCGCGAATTGCGAAGCGCAGGCCCTTTTCCATGGCCACAGGGTGAATCATCTCTACGATGAAGACAGCGTTATCGCCGGGCATGACCATCTCGACACCCTCTTCCAGAGCGATGACACCAGTGATGTCGGTCGTACGGAAGTAGAACTGGGGACGGTAGCCGGTGAAGAACGGAGTGTGACGACCGCCCTCTTCCTTGGACAGGACGTACACTTCGGCCTTGAACTTGGTATGGGGGTTGATGGACTTGGGAGCAGCCAGAACCTGACCACGCTCAACTTCATCACGCTTCACGCCGCGCAGCAGCACGCCCACGTTGTCGCCAGCCTGACCCTGGTCAAGCAGCTTGCGGAACATCTCGACGCCGGTGCAGGTGGTCTTCGTGGTATCTTTGATACCAACGATTTCCACTTCCTCACCGACCTTGACAATGCCGCGCTCAACACGACCGGTCACGACGGTGCCGCGGCCAGAGATGGAGAACACATCCTCGATGGGCATCAAGAAAGGCTTCTCGATGTCGCGCTCGGGCTCAGGGATGTAGCTGTCACAAGCGTCCAGCAGATCGAAGATCGGCTGACAAGCAGGATCGTCGAGGGTTTCGGCTTCCAGAGCCTTCAGAGCGGAGCCCTGAATGACCGGAATGTCGTCGCCGGGGAAGTCGTACTTGGAAAGCAGCTCGCGCACTTCCATCTCGACCAGCTCCAGCAGCTCTTCGTCGTCCACCAGGTCAACCTTGTTCAGGAAGACGACCAGAGAAGGCACACCAACCTGACGGGCGAGCAGGATGTGCTCACGAGTCTGAGGCATGGGGCCGTCGGTGGCGGCAACAACGATGATCGCGCCGTCCATCTGGGCAGCACCAGTGATCATGTTTTTGATGTAGTCGGCGTGACCGGGGCAGTCTACGTGAGCGTAGTGCCTGTTCTCGGTCTCGTACTCGACGTGAGCGGTGGCAATGGTGATGCCGCGCTCTTTCTCTTCAGGAGCCTTATCGATCTCGTCAAACGCTACGTATGCACCGCCGCCCTTCATATTGGCGGTCTTGGTGATAGCTGCGGTCAGAGTGGTCTTACCGTGGTCAATGTGGCCGACGGTACCAATGTTAACGTGCGGCTTGGTGCGCTCGAATTTTGCCTTGCCCATTTTCTTACTACCCCCGTACTTTTACGGTTGCGGTTCGAAGTTCACTAAAAAAGAATACACAAAAAGGATATGGAGCCCACGAGCAGACTTGAACTGCTGACCTCGTCCTTACCAAGGACGCGCTCTACCGCCTGAGCTACGTGGGCTTTTATAAAAAACTGAAGAAGGGGAGGGGCTGGACGACGGGATGGATGGAGCGGGAAACGGGACTCGAACCCGCAACCCTCAGCTTGGAAGGCTGATGCTCTAGCCAATTGAGCTATTCCCGCGCGATCGTCCTGCAGTCCAGCGGCAGGGTCTCTGCCTCCTACAGTCTCTTCTCGCACAATAAACTAAAAAATGGTGGAGGGGGGAGGATTTGAACCTCCGAAGGCAATCGCCGACAGATTTACAGTCTGTTCCCTTTGGCCACTCGGGAACCCCTCCACAATTCAATTTTCAAATGGAGCTGGCGATGGGACTCGAACCCGCAACCGGCTGATTACAAATCAGCTGCTCTGCCAATTGAGCTACGCCAGCCAGCTCTCTGACGACCTTCGTCGTCGGGAAACGGGTAATTATACGCAGGGACGTTTCAAGTCAAGCCAAAAAGCGAACCTTTTTCTGCTTACCCGAAATTTTCTCATCATTCCCCCTGCCCTTCTACATCCTTATAATAAGGCCGGCCCGCCCCAAAACGGGACGGGCCGAAAAATCATGCACCTTGATTACACTTACGCCACTGCGGACGCAAGCACGGCTTCAGGACGGGCTTCGCGCACAGGACGCACGCCGTCGGCAGCCAGCTCCTGCAACTTCAGACAGGACATTTCCCTATCCGTCAGCAGGCGCAAAAATTCATTATTAAAGGCATGCCCAGAGCAACTCACTTCAAAATGTCCGTGAATGGGCAACGGAGCGACAGCCATGTCGCCGATGAAGTCCAAGACCTTGTGGCGCACAAATTCGTCCTTGTAGCGCAGACCCTCATCATTAATCACGCCATACTCATCAAGAACCACGGCATTATCAAGAGATCCACCAAGAGCAAGGCCATTCTTGTGCAGCAATTCGACTTCCTTCAGAAAGCCGAAGGTGCGAGCCTTGGCGATGCGACGAACGAAACTCTCAGGAGTGAGTTCAAAACTCAGGACCTGGCTTCCGATGTAAGGATGATCAAAATCAATGAGGTAATCCACACTGAATCCGTTATAAGGACGAGCCTTGATGGATTTTTCTCCATCCTTGTGCTCAAAGCTCTTGGTCACAGCCAGAACACGCCGGGGCTTGTTCAGCTTGGAAAGACCGGCCGAGCGCAAAAGATAGACAAAGGAAGCGGCACTACCATCCATAATCGGAATCTCGCTACCATCAGCCTTAACCAGAATATTATCGATCCCCAATCCCCGAAGCGCAGCCAGCAGGTGTTCCACCGTGGCAACAGAACCATCGCCGTTACCCAAGGTGGTAGCCAACCCGGTGCCTACGACATTTTCAGGAGAGGGAGTGATGAACTTTTCACCATCGAGCGTCTTCAGGCAAAAGACGATGCCGGAATCAGCATCAGCCGGAATCAGCTCAAGGCCGACCTTACGGCCGCTGTGCAGACCAACACCAGAGCAACGAACGGTCTTAGATATAGTAGTTTGTAGGTGCATTCATATCCTCCATACACCTATAGGCAAAATTCGTGCCAGCGTTCAAAAGACACAACTCACTGAATTTATTGAATATTTAAAAACGAATAAGCCGTTGGTTTTGTATGAAAAAAACCACAACGTGTGTTTTTCCACACAATCAGAATCGCTTGGCCACAACAATTCTGTCCCGGCCAGCAAGGTCTAAAACAACGTTGACCGAATCGAACAATGAACAGTTATCCACAATCTGTGGAACCGACTCCCCCTGGTCATATCCGATCTCCATGATCAACCAACCACCAGACCGCAACGCACAACCCGCCAGCGGTATCAGTGCACGATAGCACTCCAGGCCATCGGATTCGCCGGACACATCCGGCACCAGGGCTCCTCGAGGCTCAAAATCTGAAACCTCATGACTTACAGTGCCATATTCCATCTCGGAAACATAAGGCGGATTCGAAACCACAAGATCCAGCGAAGCACCTCTGACCACAGGAAGTTCGAGATCGGCCTGCACAAAACCGATGCGCTGCTCCACGGCAAGCAATCGGGCATTGCCACAAGCAACACCGAGCGCCCCGATTGAAATATCGAAGGCCAAGCCTATTGCATGGGGAAACAGGTGTGCGAGGGTGACTGCAATACAACCACTGCCCGTTCCAAAGTCGGCAAACCGAAAACCTTGGTCCGGCATGAAGTGGCGCTGTACCTCTTCCACAAGATGCTCGGTCTCGGGCCGAGGCACTAGCACATCAGAATTGACCCGGAAGGCCAAACCGAAGAATTCCTTCTCCCCGAGGATATACGCCACAGGTTCACCTGCAGCCCGTCGAGCCACCAGAGACCGAATACCAGAAACTTCCGCGGCACTGAGCACACGGCCGCGCTCTACAACCAGGCGAACCCGATCAAGCCCCAGGGCATGACCCACCAGAATCTGCGAAGAAAGGCGCGGAGAATCAACCCCCGCGCCTTTCAATATTTCGTCAGATTCGGCCAGCAATGCGCCGATCGTCAGTACATGATCAACCATCTGTATTCCTAGGCGTCATCGGCCTGCTGTTTCAAGGATTCTGCCTGATAATGGGAGGTCAAAGCCTCAACCATCTCGGCAATATCACCGGCCAGGAATTCTTCCAGACGGTACAGGGTCAAGTTGATGCGGTGATCGCTCACACGGCCCTGAGGGAAATTATACGTCCGGATACGGCCTGAGCGGTCACCGGTTCCAACCTGGGCCCGGCGGGCATCAGCCTCTTCCTTCTGACGCTTGTCTTCCTCCATCTGGAAGAGACGCGCCTTCAGGACCTTCATGGCTTTGGCCTTGTTCTTGTGCTGCGACTTCTCATCCTGACAGATAACCACAAGACCGGAAGGGACGTGAGTCAGACGAATGGCAGAGTCCGTCGTATTGACGCTCTGACCACCAGGACCGGAAGAGCGGAACACATCCACTCGCAGGTCTGCGTCGGCCACTTCCACCTCGACACCTTCGGCCTCGGGCAGAATGGCGACGGTCACGGCCGAAGTGTGAATACGGCCCTGAGACTCGGTCGCAGGAACACGCTGCACGCGATGAATGCCGGATTCGAATTTGAGATGGCTGTAGACCTGATCGCCAGAGATGTTGACGATGACTTCCTTGAAACCACCAGTGCCAGTCTCGGAGGCGTCCATGATCTCCAGCTTCCAGCCCAAGGTCTCAGCGTAGCGGGAGTACATACGGAACAGGTCGGCAGCAAACAAGGCTGCTTCCTCGCCACCGGTACCCGCCCTGATTTCAAGAATGATATTCTTGTCGTCCAGAGGATCCTTGGGCAGAAGCAGAACCTTCAGCCGCTCCTCGAGCACTGGCAATTGCGGCTTGATGGCATCGATCTCGGCCTTGGCCATCTCGCATATCTCGGCATCGTCATCATGGAGCATCTCTTCGTTGTCATGAAGATCCTGCTCAAGAGAACGATACTCACGAAAAATCTTGACCACCTGTCCCAAATCGGAATGGGTCTTGGTCAGCCTGCGGTATCGGTCCTGGTCATTGAACACGTCCGGCTGGGACAGTTCCTTTTCCAGTTCTTCATATTTCAGCTCAATGCTTTCCAGCTTGGCGAACATGGCGTTCCTCGTGCGGATTACTCGTTGTGGACTGCGCCTTTGAGCGCGGCAATCGCCACCTCGAGCTGCTCGTCATCAGGCTCGAAGGTAGTCATGCGCTGCAACATAAGCCCCGGCCAGCAAAGCACACGGCAAGCAGCGGTTCCGCTGTGCTTGCCTGTATACTTGATCAGCTCAAAGGCGGCAGCGGCAATGGGCGCCATCATCATGACCTTGATCCCGATGAGATAAAGCTGCTTGTACACAGCACCATCGGGCGAATACACGGTCAGCAGGGCCGGTATCAACACCGCATGCATCAGAATGGCCAAGGAAAGTACAAACAGCAAGAATGCCGTTCCACAACGCGGATGCAAACGACTGTAACCCCGGGCCTGTTCCGGGACAAGCTCACAGCCGTTTTCATAGGCCCAAATCACTTTGTGCTCGGCTCCGTGATACTCGAAGACTCGCCGGATCTCGGGAAACCAGGAAATCCCCCAGATGTAGCCGAGAAAAACAGCGAGCTTGAAGAAACCGTCCCAAATATGAAAGGAAAGGTCTTCAGTACCACCACCCAAGCCCAGAGACTTCATGCCCAGCGAGAACAGATGCGGCAGAACCACGAACATGCACAGCGCCAAGACCACGGAAAATGCGACGGTCAGCGCCATGGCCCATGGCTTGATCTCTTCACCGGTCTCTTCTTCCAGTGCGGTCTGAGCCGACCAGTTAAGAGATTTGATGCCATTGACCAGCGTCTCCAGGAGAACCGGAAAACCGCGAACAAAGGGCTTCTTGGCCCAAGGATGTCCGCATAAGGAAAACCAGGGGCGAGTCTGAACCTCAATGGTCCCGTCGGGCTTACGCACGGCGATGGCCAGCCTTTCCTTATTACGGATCATCACGCCTTCCATCACAGCCTGCCCACCAACAGTAGGCGTGGCCGCGACCAGCGGACTAAACAGCTTGCGCATCAGTGTCATTCTTTTCCCGGGGTGCGATTTTCTGCGCGCCTGAACGCACATAGAAAAGCGCCTCCGCCAACAGACCAGCGGCCCGTTGCGGAGGCGGAAAAACGGCGGGCCAGCAGCCCGCGAAAACAGCTATTCGGCTTTTTTGCCGAAGGAAGCATACTTCTTGCGGAAGCGGTCAATGCGACCAGCAGTATCAACAAAGCGCTGCTTGCCGGTGTAGAAGGGATGGCAGTTGGAGCAGATTTCTACCTCAACCAACTCGCCTTTGGTGGACTGGGCCTCAATCTCAAAGCCGCAGGCACAACGAATTTTGGCCGTGTGGTTCTTGGGATGGATATCTTTTTTCATGGTTCGATCCTCCATGGATGAATTGTCAGTAAAGTCTCGGAAAAGGCGGGTTAGATACCTCGAACAAACGCGCTTGGCAAGTCAAAAATGCAGCTTCTCGAAGCGGATTTCTTTTCTTCACCCGGCAAGTTGTGTACATAATGATTGAACGTCTCTCTGGCAAGCACACGTTTGCCGAGTCACCCTCTGCATGGAGCCAACAATGTATAAACTCGTTCTCGTTCGGCATGGCCAGAGCGAATGGAACCTCGCCAACCGCTTCACTGGTTGGACGGATGTCGGCCTGACCCCAAAGGGTATGGAAGAAGCCCTGGCTGGCGCAAAAAACCTGCACGAACAGGGATATATATTTGACCGCTGCCACACCTCCGTCCTCAAACGAGCCATCGAAACGCTCTGGATCATCCAGCGTGAAATGGATTTGATGTGGCTTCCGGTGGAGCGCCACTGGCGACTCAACGAACGTCATTACGGAGCGCTTCAAGGTCTGAATAAAACTGAAACCGCTCAAAAATATGGCGAGGAACAGGTCTTCATCTGGCGGCGCAGCTACGCAACTCCTCCACCACCTCTTGAAGCCTCAGACAAGCGCCACCCCGGACACGACCCCCGTTATGCAGGCCTTTCGCAGGAGGACCTGCCCCTTTCCGAAAGTCTCAAAAATACCGTGGACCGAGTCCTGCCATACTGGCATAACGTCATCGCCCCACAAATCCTGCAAGGCCAGAAACTGCTCATTGCTGCACATGGCAACAGTTTGCGAGCCTTGGTCAAGTATCTCGATTCGATGAGTGACGACACTATCACTGCACTAAATATTCCCACAGGAGTTCCCCTGGTCTATGAGCTCGATAACGCCCTAACGCCTCTACGCCATTACTATCTCGGTGACCCGGATGAAATCAAACGGGCGGAACAGGCGGTGGCAAACCAGGGCAAGGCCTAAATCCCGAGGCGACGTTTACTGAACTCACATTTTTGAGTATATTAAAGACTTGGGGAAACACTCTTTTTTCTACGGTCATACTACTGGACTGGCATGGGGAAAACAGCTCAAAACAACCAGCAACTCCCGGACCTTGTCAAAAGGCTCAAGGGACTCACCACCCACCCGCCACCGGAACGGCTGCGGGAAGAAATTCTGCGCCTGATTGAGGACATCGTCGAGCACGCAGCCAAGGATGAGTCCGTTCTTGCCGAGACCGCTCTGTTACTGATGTCCCGCGCTCAATCAGCCAACGACCCTGAGCTTGAATCCTTCTACACCTCCTGCCTGCCCGGCATGGGATCCCTAGCCCCCCCGTTGGCAATCATGGCCTGCCTGCGCGGCCAGGGGGATGACCCAAAAACTCAGCCAGGCCTTTCGATCATTCCCAATGAGTTGATGCTCCACGCTGTCAACCGTATCCTATCAGGGCGCATCGCATCGCTGGAGCCTCTGCACCAGGCGGCACTTGATGCCCTGCCCAAAATTGCCAAAACACCTCCCGAGCCTGCGAGCCAATTCCTCGAAGACTGCGCCAAACAAGGCCTCAGCGTGGCCTATCCTGTTCGAGAGGCCCTCATGGACGGGCCCTATGGAAAGGCCTGGTCAGACGCCTTGAATGCAGCCACAACGAGTATTTCTGCACGACAACGCCCCGACAAGAATCTGGCCCCAATGCTCAGCAGGCACGGCATTATTGCTGGCCCGGACTGCATCGCTCCGGTAACCGAACTACTAACGACCCAGCATGCCCCCACACTGCGGGCAGCGCTGAAGCTGTTGACGCAAGCCGACGCCGAGCCATCCTCCACTCCCGCCAAGGCTGCCGCCAAGCTGCTCCTGCATCCTGACAAACTCGTGCAAAGAGGTGCCTTGGACGTTATTGCCACGCTGGCTCCCAGAGATCAGGGCAAACTGTTCGCCGCTCTGTACAAGAAGAATGAAAATATCCGGCCGGACATACTGTCACGCCTGCCCATGCTGCCAAACCGTGAATACAAGCTGTTCATCAAAACTCTTGGGAATGCGGGGAAGAAACTGGGCGGACTACTTTTCGCAACCCTGGCAGCCCTGGAACCGGACGCGGCCCTTTCGCATCTTGAAGCGGCCATGACTGGCAGCAACGGAGCCGAATCCACTCCGCTTCTGGAACTGCTGCCCACATTTTCACCACCAGTCTGGGCCAATGCAGATAAGGCTGTCGCGAACTTCAAACCAGCCAAAACGGCCAAGAAAGCCCCTGCGAAGAAAAAAGATAAAGAAGGTGGGTTCTTCTCCATGTTCGGAGGCGGCGGCGGGGGCGAAGCCATCAGCGTACAATTTGGTGACTCCACGGTCAGCGACAGTGGTAGTGCCTCGGAATATTCCGGACGCAAGGTCACCCCTATTTACGAATCCCGAACCTTGCAACGCATCGACTTCTCCAACGCTTTCCTGGAGAATGCAGCCTTCCAGCAATGCACCTTTGTGGGGGTCAAATTCACAAACACCCTGATCGTGGGCACTCGCTTTATTGAATGCGTTTTCGTGGACTGTGACTTTAGTGGCGCACGGCTGTTCGATTGCACCATGCTGGACATCCGAATCGAACGCAGTGTTCTTCGAACAATGACCTTGTGTGCCTCGCGTATCACCATGTTCGATGTCTCGGAGTCAGACCTGCGCGGGCTGAAATGCCATGATCTCCGCTTGCGGACCTGCCGCTTCACGGCCTGCGATCTCACGGAACTGCAACTCTTGGATAGCAACTGCGAGGGCCTGGAGTTCCTGCTGTCCCAGTGCACTCAAGCAAAATTCTGCGGCTCACGCCTGTTGCGCACAGCCCTGGCTTCCTCAGGGCTGCCCTCCCCTTCCTTCGGGGGGTTGTTCACCGACAATCCAACCTTGATGCAGGCCGAAGACCGTTTCCTGACCAGACGCTCGGCGACCCTAGCAGGCAAGATTTCCCCTCCTGCTCAGAATGGAGATCTCGCAGACAAGGCCGTAGACCTGTGGTTCGAGACCCGTGAACTCAGAGCCCAATCCCTGGCCTTCATGATCAACAACGAGCGCCGAATCTCCTGGTGCTGTGACAAGCTCGGCCCGGAAAAAGCGGGCTTCTTCAGCCTTGCTCCATTCCTGTTGCATTCCGAGACGTTCGAAAGGCACTCCAAGGAATTGGAGCCTCTGCCGCTGGACACCCGGGTCGCGGGCTATGCCGTGGACTACACCACACTGGATTTCGCCCGAAAGTTCTTCCCCAAGGCCAGTCCCCCCATGCCCGTTCCGGACCCGATCCTCATCGAAGCCCTGTACACCATAGGAAGCGTGGGAACCGTGGCACAGAATGCAGGTTCCGACCTGGACTACTGGGTCTGCTACGACCCCGAAAACATGCCCGAGAACCTCATCGATGGCCTGATGGACAAACTGGAGCACATCGAGCGCTGGGCCGACGAAACCTTTGGCCTGGAAGTCCATTTCTTCACCATGGACCTGGAGAACATCCGCCAAAACAATTTCGGGTTCAGTGACTCCGAAAGTTCAGGCTCTGCCCAGGCTCTCCTGCTCAAGGAGGAGTTCTACCGTTCCGCCGTGTGTGCCGCGGGCAAGGCTCCCCTGTGGTGGGTCACTCCGGTGGGCAGCAGTGACAAAGAGTACGCCCGCATCCGCACGGCCCTGGCAACAGGCCGGGCCGCCGACCGTTACGTGGATCTGGGCAATCTGGTTGATATCCCACCCGAGGAATTTTTCGGAGCCTCCCTGTGGCAGATCGTCAAAGCCCTGAAGAGTCCCTTCAAATCCATCATGAAATTCGGGTTGCTGGAAAAATACATCGCCTCCGAGGATAACGAGGGCAGCACCCTGCTCTGCGATCGCCTGAAGGACAATCTGGCCCGTGGCTTCACCAGCCTGAGCAAGGTCGACCCCTATGTGCTCATGTTCCATGAAATCAGCGAGCACTATGTCCGCACCAAGGAAAAAGACTCTCTGAAGCTGGTCCGGCTATCCTTCTTCCTGAAGACCAAAATCGCCGAATTCTGTAGCGACGGACTCAGAGCCCAGCGCCGCGAGGAAACAGAAATTCACAACCTGTTCAACTCTTCGGCCACGCGCAAGGGCGACGCCTCCATGGTCATGGACTGGACATTCGACAAATTGGTCAGCATCGGTACCCTGGTGAACAAATTCATCGTACGCACCTACATGCGCGTCCGCGATTCCCAAGCCAACATCAAAATCGCCATCACCCCCGAGGATCTGACCAAACTCGGCCGAAAGATCTTTGCTACCTTCTCCAAGCGTCAGCACAAGATCGAGCACATCCCATTCCTGTCCATCACGGGCAACACATTTCGGGTCTTGCATGTCTCGGCCTCGGGCAAAAAAATGGGGCAGCCTTCGTATTGGGAAATACAAGGCGCTCAGGAAGTGTCGGGCAAGGATCGCCTCCAACTGGCCAACCTGCGCAAAGGGCCGGATCTGGCAGAATCCCTGGTCTGGCTCACGGCCAATGGCCTTTACGAACCAGGTATGGGGGTCAAGGGCGACTATTCCATTTCCCCGGTCACAGCCAAGGACATTGAGTCCCTTCAAGACAAACTACTGGAATTCTTCCCGCCCAAGACAACCTTCAACACCGACATCAGTGAGATGCTCAACACCGAACGCATCGTGCGCGCCTTCTTTATTCTCAACCTCATTCAACCCCGCGAACACAAAGCCTTGGTCGAAGCGAGCATCGTTTACTCAACCAACTGGGGAGAGCTGTTCTGTGTCACCGTTCCGGTCAAGGACAAGACCCTGCTCAACAACCCTGCAGAGTTCCTGTTACAAAATGTGGAACAGGAATTCACCGATCTCCCGGTCATGGACTATTTCATCCCGGACCGTTGCAATTGCCCTCATCCATCGATTTAGCACCATATCACCGCACTAACTCCTGGGCACTGAGTCCCTCAGTCTGAAAACGATCCAGACCAAACTTGCAATCACTCTCGCCCCGTGACAGGTTCGCCCTTCTTGCGGAGCACTCATGACCATACCCCACGATACGATCATCACTTCGGCCCACAAGGCCTTTGCCCCTGCCCTTCTCCACTGGTTCAAGGACAACGCACGCCCCCTGCCCTGGCGCGAAAGCTACGATCCGTATCATGTCTGGATATCGGAGATCATGCTTCAGCAGACTCAGATGGAACGTGGGGTGGCCTACTTTGAACGCTGGACCCGCGAGCTGCCGTCACCCTCCGCTGTGGCGCAGGCCAACGAGGATGACATCCTCAAGTTGTGGGAAGGGCTGGGCTACTATAACCGTGCCCGCAACCTGATGCGCGCTGCCCAAATCATGGTAGACAGCCACGATGGATGGGTCCCGGAGGATAAAGCCACCCTGCTGGCGCTACCCGGCATCGGCCCCTACACCGCTGCCGCAATTCTTTCCATTGCCTATGAGCAGGACGAACCTCTGGTGGACGGCAACGTCGCGCGCGTGCTGGCTCGGGTCTTTGATCTGGATGCCCCCGTGGGCGAAACGGCAACTCAGAAAGCACTCTGGGCTCTGGCCGCAGAGCTACTGCCCGCAGGTCAGGCCCGCAATTTCAACCAGGGACTGATGGAACTCGGAGCCCTGGTGTGTAAACCACGTACCCCAGTCTGCGCCAATTGCCCTCTCGCCGAGTTGTGCGAGGCCAGACGATTGGGCATCACTGAGCATCGCCCCGTTCCCGGCAAAAAGGTCGACATCACCCCTTTGTCCATTGCCACTGGGGTATTGATCAACAAAGGACGTATTTTCATCCAGCGACGACATGAGGACGATGTCTGGGGAGGGCTGTGGGAATTTCCTGGCGGAGGAGTGGAAGAAGGCGAAACGCCTGAACAGGCCGTGGTCCGTGAATACGCCGAGGAGACAGGGTTCGAAGTCGTGGCACAGAACCCCATTCGCATCATCAAGCACGGCTACACCCGTTTCCGGGTTACTCTGCACTGCTTTTTCCTGGCTGCAGTCAACGGCCTCGGCCCCCCTGCCCTGACCGCAGCCACGGCCCATAAATGGGCAACTCTCGAAGAACTCGATGACCACGCCTTTCCCGCCGGTCACCGCAAGCTCATCGACGCCCTGGCCGAAGATGAACGCTTCCACAAACTTCTTACTCACTCGCCAAACACTCCCTGAACAAAAAAAGGCGGAGCAGCATTGCCGCTCCGCCTCGTACCGATCTCAGAAAACCTCACAGGACAATCAACCCTCAGTTCTTACTGGAACATCCCCTTGATGCCCTTGCTCAAGTCATCGACGCCCTTCTTGAGGTCGCCGGAGTTGTTCTTCAAATCCTCAAGACTCTTTTCAAGCCCCTTGGTCAGGTTGCCCAACGAACCTGCTGCAGCCTTACCCACAGCCTTGTTCACGGCAGCCATGATCTGGGCAAAGGCCTCGGCAGGAGTGGCTCCGTCCTTATCTTTGCCAATGTCCGTCAGATGGATCTCCGGTAACGGCACGGTCATGACCTCACCGCCAAGGCCAGTGATGGCCAAAGTGATCTCGCCACCCTTGATAAGCAGATTGTCAATCTGAATCTTCTGGCCTCCGCCCGGTTCTTCCTGACCAGACTTCTTGCGCTGTTTTTCGGCAGCCTGCTCCTGACCTGCTGTCTTGTTTACATTATCCAGCAAAGCCTGAATATTCGACTTCCTGCCGGACAACTCATATGTAATCTGAGGAGCGAGGATGGTGATGTCATTGATCACGATGCGATCCGAGGCAAAGGACTCCTTGTCCACCTTGACCCTCACGGCGCCAAGTTTAAATGCACTTTCAGATTTATATCCGGCCGGATTGCCCACGAACAACCCACGTAACTCGCCTTCGCCCGAGAATACGGACACATCGGATGTGTCCAGATGAACAGGTGCGGCAACCAGCTTGGGGCCGAAGGTATTCACGGCCTTTTCAATCAGGGGGTTGATGGACATGATGGTCACTGCAATGGCACCTGCCACCAGCAGAGTCAGTCCCAACCCACCCCAGACAATCAACTTCTTCATGAAACAATCTCCGTCGTTGGTCATTCATATCATTAAGGGCGGTCACCCTTCGGTAACCGCCCCAAGTATAGCCTGATAACGGAACAAATGGGAATACCTAGAATTTTCTGACAAGCACCACGCCGACAATCAAAAAAGCGACCCCCACCAGACGTTGCCAGCTGATGGCGTGCATCGGGTAGCCCAGCAATCCGAAATGATCCAAAGCCAGGGAGGCAATGAGCTGTCCGGTCACCACCAGAGCAAACAGGGTGGTGCCACCCAGACGATAGGCCAACAGCACGGTCATGGTCACGAAAAATGCACCCAGGGTTCCCCCAGTCCAATGCCACCACGGGACCTGCCCCGCAGAACTCAACGAAGGGACGGGGAGCCTGGTTGCGATAACATAAAATGCCAAAGTCACGGTGCCTACAATGAAGGACACAAGCGATGCCAATACTGCGTCGCCTGCCCAGGAGGCCCGGAGTTGGCCGTTGATACCGGCCTGAATGGGAGCCGTTGCCCCGGCAGCCACCGCCAGCAGCAGATACACAATATCCATATTCACCCCTCCAGGGCGTACAGTTCAATAATCGCCTGCACCATGGCCGTCGTCCGCTTCAACAACCCGGCAGCAGATTCAAGGGATTCGGGAACAGCCAAGTGCAAATCCATGGCAGTCTCGCGCCAATCCGCCACTTCGGGCGTCAGGGTACGGGCTGCACGAAACTGAAAGGCCACATCAATATCTCGCGGAGGATGTGTTCCTGCACGCACATGCAGCCCCTGGAGCGCCTTGACCACCGCATAACGACAACGATCACGGCACGCCAACCAGGATTCACTGCCCAGCCGCTTTTCGGCCTCTTCCAAATAGTCCAGGGCCGAAGTACAATATTCATTGCGCAGCACCACCTGGCGATCACGCTCGGCATCCGTGTCCACAGCACTGCGTTCACGCCAGCCCGGCCATTCGTGAAGGAACTTGCCTTCCCGTTCTGCAGGATAGACCATGGCTCCGGGAATGCGAGATTGGCGCAGATATTCTTCGGGGGTACGCACAAAAACATGCACGTCCAGAGGAAATCTTGACAGCGCACGCAGGATATCGCGCTGCACATCATCCGAAGGCTGACCCGAGTCCACCACGGCCACGAAATCCACATCTGAAAACTCGTCTGCGTCTCCACGGGCCTGTGAACCAAAAAGAATCAGTGCCTTGGGAGCAAAGCCGCCCACGATGGCTCGCGCCATATCGTCGATGATCTCTGGATGATCCTCGGCGGAAAGGTATGTCATGGTAAGTATCCGAATCCAATCTGTTGGAAGTGTTCAGTGCGTAAGGGAAGGCCCCGCAGGCTACGAGTCAGTCAACGGCTAATCCGCCGCAATCGATGTTTTTTTCAACAGATGGCTAGACTTGCAGCGAACCTCGATAGTCATCCCAGCTTTCAATGCCAAGCTCGTCCACAAGCGCAGCCAATTCGTCCACCAGACGGAAGGCAAAGTCCGGGCGGATGAAATTGGCTGTGCCCACCTGGACAGCAGTGGCACCCACGAGGATGAATTCAAGAACGTCCTCGGCACTGGTGATACCACCCATGCCGATGATCGGCACATCCACGGCCTGAGCGACCTGCCACACGCAGCGCAGGGCCACGGGCTTGATGGCCGGGCCGGACAGACCACCAATGACGTTGGCCAGACGAGGCTTGCGGGTACGGGCATCCACGGACATGGCGGACAGGGTATTGATCAGGGACACGGCATCGGCCCCGGCATCCACAACGGCCTTGGCCATTGAGGCAATATCCGTGACATTGGGCGTCAGTTTGACAATGACCGGCATCTCTCCACTGCGGTCCTTGACCGCGCGGGTCACCGCCGCTGCCATGGATGGGTCCTGTCCGAAGAGCACTCCACCCGAACTGACGTTGGGGCAGGAGATGTTCACCTCCAGCGCGGCGATGCCTTCCTGTTCGCTCAAATACGCCGCCAGGTCAGCAAATTCACTGGCCGAGCAGGCATAGAGATTGGCAACCACAGCGGTTTCACCCCACGGCAGCAGTTTCAGTCTCTTTTCCACAAAATTTCTGGCCCCGATATTCTGCAGGCCAATGGCATTGAGCATTCCTGCCGGAGCATCGGCGATGCGTGGCATGGGGTTACCTGCACGCGGTTCCAGAGACAACCCCTTGACCACCATGCCGCCCAGCTTCTCCAATTGGCCATAGCGCTTGAATTCCACGCCATACCCAAAAGTTCCCGAGGCGGTCATCACCGGGTTGGACAGTTCCAGACCCGCAATATTCACTCGCATATCCATCGTTACCGCCTCCTACAGCTCAATCTCATCGGACCAGAACACAGGGCCTCGCGCACAAACCGAGACCGGACCTTCGGTCTTGTGATCGCAGACACAGCCCAGACAGGCCCCCACACCGCAGGCCATGCGATTTTCCAGGGAGAGCTGAGCCCGACCACCGTGCTGGTCGGCAACCTTCTTGATGGTCTCCAAAAAGGGCAGCGGACCACAGGCAATGATCAGCCCATCATTACAATACTGTGGTACCGTCTCTTCAATGAGTGCAATAAAATCCATCAGGTCCTGGCGACATGTTTCATGATGCGCCTCGCAGGAACACACGCCCTGTGCGCGTTCCCAGTTATAACAGGCCAAAGGAGGACGATGTCCGAAGATCATGCGCAGGTTCTCGGGTTGTTCATGGCGCTTGACATATTCGTAGAACGGGGCGATGCCGATGCCCCCGGCAAGTACAAGCGTGGGAGTGTCCTTGCGAACAGCAAAGGCATTTCCCAGCGGGCCCCACAAAGTGACGGGCTCCCCCGGTTTCAGGGACGCCAGCTTGCGGGTTCCCTGGCCCATGACCTGAAAGAATATACTAATCCCCTGTTCCTCGTCGGCGCTGGTAATGGAAAACGGACGGCCCATGAGCGGGTCCAGCCCGAAACTCTCGGGACGGACCATCACGAACTGTCCCGGCTTCCAAAGTTTCCAGGCGGCATTATCAAGGCCGGGGTGCTCAAGGGTCAGTTCAATGAACTCTCCATCCCCTTCCCCCTTGCCGAAGCGGGTCAAGGACTTTACTGTAGTGTCCTGACAGGCGTTTCCAAACATGTCCGGTTTTTCCTTTTGAGTCGCGCTCCGGTTCAGCTCGAAGCATCGGCAAACGATACAAGGTTGATATGATGAACTCAAGCCAAAGCCCCGAAGTCCTCGCTCCCGCGGGGGACCGCACCGCCTTTTTGGCCGCGCTGGCAGCAGGGGCGGACGCCATTTACGTAGGCCTCAAGCACTTTTCCGCCCGCATGCAGGCCGACAACTTTTCCGTAGCCGACCTTGCCGCGTTGACCGAACTGGCACGCAGCAAGGACAAACGCGTCTACGTTGCCATGAACACCCTGGTCAAACCTTCAGACGTGGAGTCTGCAGGACGACTGATGGACCGATTGGCCCGCTACGTAAACCCCGCCGGGCTCATTGTCCAGGATTTGGCCATGGTCAACCTGGCACGCCAGACCGGATATGAGGGTGAATTGCACCTGTCCACCCTGGCCAATATCAGTCAGGCAGGTTCACTCAAGGCCATTGCCGAGATGGGCGTGGATCGTGTGGTCGTGCCGCGCGAACTGCATATTGACGAAATCAAGTCCCTGGCCGATGCCTGCCCGGAAAGCCTGAAGCTCGAAGTCTTCGTACATGGGGCGCTGTGCTACAACGTCTCGGGCCGTTGTTACTGGTCCAGCTACATGGGCGGCAAAAGCGGTCTGCGTGGGCGCTGCGTGCAGCCCTGCCGACGCGAATACGACCTGCGTGGCAAGAAGTCCCGCTATTTCTCCTGCAACGACCTGTCCCTGGATGTGCTGACCAGAACACTGGCCACCATTCCTCAGGTTGCAGCCTGGAAAATCGAAGGCCGCAAGAAAGGCCCCCACTACGTCTACTATACCACAAGCGCCTATCGCATGTTGCGTGATGGTGGTGACGACCCCGCGGTCCGCAAAGCGGCCCTGAGCCTGTTGGACCAATCGCTGGGTCGCAAGGGTTCCCATTACTCCTTCCTGCCGCAACGGCGCTACGATCCCACGGACCCGTCTTCCCAGACAGGATCGGGAATGCCCGTGGCTCGCACAGGCAAAACAGCAGGACGCAAGCAGCAGGTCTCCCCGCGTGTTCCGCTGCTCAAGGGCGACTTGTTGCGCGTGGGCTATCAGGATGAACCCTGGCACCAGACCGTCCGAGTGACCCGCAACGTGCCCAAAGGTGGGCGTCTCGATTTCATGTCCCAACGCCCTCCCAAGGGTGGCACTCCGGTCTTTCTCATCGACCGCCGTGAACCGGAACTGAGCGAAGCCATTGCCGGACTTCAGCGCGAGCTGGACAGCGTCCGTGTTGCCAAACCGGGAGCCAGCGAGTTCATTCCCGAACTCCCCAGAGGACTCCGCGGTGGCGGCAAGGGTAAGGTTCGCTTCGAAATCATCAACGTCAACCGACGTCCGCCCAAACGCATGTTCAAGGGTGCCAAGGCCGCCCTGTGGCTGGCTCCAAAGATGCTTCTCAAAGGCGCGGCCAACTACCAGTTGTGGATGCCTCCGGTCATCTGGCCCGAAGAGGAGAAACTCTGGTTTGACACTGTGTCCCGAGCTTACAAAGCCGGAGCCAGACGTTTTGTACTGGGTGCTCCATGGCAGTTGCATCTGTTCGAGAATTTCCTGGCACACGCCAAAGGGCGCGCCCTGGAACTATGGGCAGGACCCTTCTGCAACATCGCCAATCCCCTTGCCCTGGCGGAACTGAAGACCATGGGCTTTGCCGGTGCCGTAGTCAGTCCGGAACTGGCCCGCGAGGACATTCTGGCCCTGCCAAAGCACAGCCCATTGCCCCTTGGTTTTGTGACCTACGGCAACTGGCCCATGGGGATCACGCGCATCAAACCCGAAAGCTTCAAGACCGAAAAACCCATGGCCAGCCCCATGGGTGAGGTCTGCTGGACCCGGCGCTATGGTCAAAACAACTGGATTTTCCCCAGCTGGGGCATTGATCTGCGCGACAAGGAAAGAGAACTGACCTCAGCCGGATATGCCATGTTCGCGCACATCTTCGAGTCCGTCCCCCGCGAAGTGCCCGCACCTAACCGCATCAGCACCTTCAACTGGGACCTGAACCTGATCTAATCATGAGCCGCAGGAAAAACACCTCGGTTATGCCCGCGCCGCCGTCCACGGTCTTTGCCCTGGACGAGCGGCTCGAGCATATGCGCCAGAACTGCATTGAATGCGGCGTCTGCGTGCGTGAGTGTGCCTTCCTGCGACGCTACGGCACTCCCTGGCGCATCGCCGGGGAATGGAACAGCCCGCGCACTGAACGTGAGCGTCTGCCCTTCTCCTGCAGCCTTTGTGGCCTCTGCACCACGGTCTGCCCTCTGGACCTCGACCCCAAAGCACTGTTTCTGGACATGCGCCGATCGGCTGTGCGCGAAGGTCTTGGTCATTTCCCCGAGCACAACCGACTGGTGGACTACGAGACGCGCGGGACTTCCTCGCGCTACACTTGGTACGGCTTGCCCGATGGCTGCGACACGGTGTTCTTTCCAGGCTGCACCTTCCCGGGCACGCGCCCTGCGGTCACGCGCAAACTCTTCACCTTCCTGATGAGCAAGGTCCCCAACCTCGGCGTTGTCATGGACTGCTGCACCAAGCCGTCTCACGACCTTGGGCGCGAACAGGCCTTTGACGAACGCTTCTCTGAAATGCGCGATTGGCTGGTGAAGCGAGGAATACGCAGGGTGCTGGTCAACTGCCCCAACTGCTACGGGGTTTTTGAAAAAAATGGGGGCCAAATTCGCCCCGAGACCGTTTATGAATATCTAGCGGCCAACGGTGTCCCCGAAAATGCAAACCTCTCGGGCGCTGTATCGGTCCATGACCCCTGCCCCCTACGTGACCACCCCGAGGCGCACAAGTCAGTCCGCACCTTGCTGGACCGCATGGGTCTTGAAGTGAAGGAGATGAAGCACCACGGCATGAACACCGTGTGCTGTGGTGAAGGCGGTAATGTCGCCCCGGTGGACCGCCAGTTGGCAACGCAATGGGGCAATATCCGACGCGAGGAATCTCGGGGGAGGACGGTGGTCACCTACTGCGCTGGTTGCACGGCGTATCTCTCAAGCTATGTACCCGCGGTCCACGTCCTCGATCTGGCCTTCTTCCCCAAACAAGCCGCTGCCGGGCAGGCCAAGATATCCGCCGCTCCCTTGACCTACCTCAATCGCCTGCGCTTGAAAGCCTGGTTCAAACGCACAATCAAGGCCGCACACGAACGTGTACGGCCCGAAAAGCCATCACAGTCATAAGACCATTTGTTCCAATTCCTGATTTTACTGCTGCCCACTGAAAACAGGATGTTCAAAAAGAAACAGTGCGCAACGCAAGGCATCATCAAGATCACTGCGTATTTCGTGCAAACCTCCCGCGACAACTCCTCAGACGGCCAGATTATAGCAACTGCCCTTCCCCAACGGCGACGCTGGGTGGTTGAATGCAAGGCGCAAAAGTCCTTCAAACTCGCAGCGTTTCAAGACATATGTGAGAGGTTGAAGGACTCGAAGCAACAAAACAGATGGCCATCCCTCGCCGCCGTTAGAAGGTGGCGCCGTTCCAGCCAAACAAACACCGCTCCAAATTCTTGAATTCAATATAGACATGCTCGGCAGGCACCCCGATTTCAGCGGTCAGTAATTCGCAGATGCCTGCGGACTGGTCGGCGCACACGCCCTCGTTCAGACCAATACTCTTGAACTCCACATAGGCGGCAGGACCGAACGAGCCTCCGTGCATCAGGGTGACTCCGGCTTGCACCTGGGCCATGACCCATTGCTCGGGTTTACCGGTCAACTCCGATGCCAGGGTCGACAGCTTGCGCGTCAATTCCTGTCGTGCTGCCTCATCCAGATCAACATTGGTCTGCACTTTCACATACGGCATTCGCACCTCCCAAGGCCGTTCAGTTGGTTACGGCCTGTCTTTTCATCATAGGAATCCAATCCTCAACGATCAACAGCCTGCTCCTGGTCTTTCGGTCCACAGAGTTCGGTATCATCATGGGTATAGGCAGGGGAACAGCAGCACAATACACGCAGGTCCTGTTTCCCTGTGTTCCTGATGTGATGTTCCGTGCCCGGTGCTATAAGCACCGTATCTCCCTGCGACACGTCAAAACTCTCAGCACCAAGCACCATGCGGCCCCGTCCGGCCGTGACATGATAGAGTTCCTCCGTCCTGTGGTGCACATGGGCCATTGTGGTGGCATGCGGCGGCACGATGGCCTCAGCCAGGCTTTGCCCGCAGACAGGATGCTGACTTGGGTGCATCAGTTCGCGAATAATGGAGCCATCCTTGGTGATGTAGGGGGATATGTCATCGTATCTTGTTTTCATGGCCTGACCATGCCGTAAAGAAGACGGCTTGAAAAGCCGGGCGGCAACGAAACCAACCATAATCGTGACATCCAAACGCAGAAAAGGCGGGGCCGATGGGCCCCGCCTTTCGCGAGTGGCATTAACTGTCTCTGGTCCGTTGATCTTCATGTTCAACGGAGAATGGATGGGCGCAAGCCGGTCATCAAGACTCACGCCGCATCAACTACCCCCCCAGCAGACTCATTGCCATCCGCGGCAGCGAGTTGGCCTGGGCCAGCATGGCGACCGCAGACTGGGACATGATCTGGTTACGCACGAATTCGGTCATCTCGAGGGACACGTCCACATCCGAGATACGGGATTCGGCGGCCTGCAGGTTCTCGGCCTGAATCTGCAGGTTGCTGATTGTGTTTTCCAGTCGGTTCTGGATACCACCCAGAGCCGCGCGAATCTTGTCCTTGGACACGATGGCATTCTTGATACCGTCAAGGGCGTTCTGCGCCGCAGACTGGGTCGAGATCGTGAAACCGGCAGACGTGGAAGCCGCCTGATTGCCAACTCCCATGGCCGAAGCCGTGGAGGTGTTGATCTGGACGTAGTAATAGTCCTCGGCGCTGTCATTGCCGGTACCGAAGTGAACCTTCAGCTTGCCAGAGCTCACAAGCCCCGATCCAGTATGAGTCGAACCGGAAAGGTTACCGTTCAACAGATAGATACCGTTGAAGTCCGTGGCATTGGCGATTCGAGTGATTTCCGAAGCCATGGCCTGATACTCGGAGTCGATGATCAGACGCTGGTCGGAGTTGTAGGTACCCGTAGAAGCCTGTTCGGCCAGTTCCTTCATACGGATGAGTTTTTCATCGATAACCTGGAGCGCACCGTCGGCGGTCTGGATCATCGAAATCGCATCGTTGGCGTTACGCACGCCCTGTCCAAGAGCGGCGATGTCCGAGCGCATCAGCTCTCGAACGGCCAGTCCGGCCGCGTCGTCAGCGGCGATACCGACGCGCAGGCCAGATGACAGGCGGCGGATTGATGTTCCCAGAGCACTGTACGACTGGCTCAGGTTGCGGGACGCATTAGCGGCCATCAAGTTGTTATTAATTACGAGCGACATAGCCTTTCCTCCTTGAATGTCTAGGCTTCCGTGCTGAATCTGAGGCTGTCGGTCGCGTCTAGTGCCCACTGACGCTTGACCTGTTGCCCCAACCCACTCGCAAGTCTTATCGGCTTGAATCAGGGTAACTTTAGTGTTTTTCCAATCCTGATCCGAAAAAAGTCCTCTCTTCATCAATATATCCAATAAATACAAGCAAATATAAACATCTCTTTTGTAACAAAAAACAACATCGCTCTGCCCATGGCTCAGACAACTCATCCAAAAAAAGCCCCGACAGGCGAACCAGACGGGGCAATATCGGTGAACAAGCGGTACCTAATTCTTGGTTTTACCGGATGGCTTTGAGGTGGTCTTCTTGGCGGGTATAGTGGATTCTGACTTGACCGGCATGGCATCGTCGTCCACCGGCAAAATCCGAATGGCCTGCTGTTCCTGATCCGTACTCCAGACCACCTCAAGGGAAAACTTTTGACTGCCCTTTTTGGACTTGGCCTGAACTTCCAGGTCGACAACATCAGGAGGGCAGAGCATCAGCGAGTCCTCATCCTGCTCAATCAGGATCTTGCCAGCACGCAGGCTTTTGGCAAATTCCTCCAGGTATTCAGCAGCCTGAGCACGGCCTTGAACGGCCTTCAGGGAAATCTTGTCCTTGCCCATAGTTTTCCTCCGACGTTAGCACGTTCACCCCCGCCCGCCCCCATGGCTCAATGCCTCGGGATCAGGTGAGCGACAGCAACACTTCAGCCAGCTTCGCACCATCAAGATACGGGCTGCTGGCCTCCGTGACCAGGGAACAATCAATGATCTCCAAGCCCCAACTTCTGATCAATTTTTGATCGATGGGGCCGGGGTACTTCCCGTTCTTGATATCCAGCAACACAAAATTGAGAATTTCAGCATCCGCAATCTCATTCGGGGCATCCCGGCGTAGATACCCCAGCAAAATGCCGATCTGATCCGTTACCGACAAGCCCTTGGCCTCGGGGTCCATTCCCAGGTTGGGTACAAAGACCTTGGAGCAGGAGTTGGCAGCAATGGCGCTCCCCACGCCTGAAGGCAACAGATTGGCCACCACACTGGAATAGAAGCTGCCAATGGGATAGCAAATCAATTCCGCTTCTGCGATGAGTTCCTTCATCTTATTGCGGATAGGAACATCCACAACCGTGCGACCCTCCAGAGTCTGGGTCAGCCGCAAACTCCGGATTGTTTCATGGATGGGTCCAGTTTCCTTTCCCGTAATCAGATGCTGGCCAATAATGACCTCGCCGTTGTCCAGCTCCGCCATCAGATGCATGTCCTTGTTGACGACGGGGCGCACCGTTCCGCGCGCCTGAACCAACTTTGAGAAAATATAGATCACCGGGTCCATACGCCGTTGGTGTTCCAGATATCCCGCGGCGAGTACCAAATTCCCGATACTTGCCCCGGTAAGATCGAAATCCGATGGCATTGAGTCCTGGAAACTCTGCAGATGGTGGCGAATAATCTTGCGCATTGGGTCGGGAATACAGGAAACCAACCTATGGTTCCCCTTGGTCATACGCTCCAACTCATCTTGCAGTTCTCCAGAACTGGCCTCCTTGGGAAGGCGATGCGCAAACAGCCTGAAGATCTCCTCATTGCCGAGCAGGCTCCTGTCCGCAAGGGCCATCAGCCGATTGCGGATATCCCCTACGGCGGGCATTCTGAACGCCTTGCGCAGCTTGGCGGAACTGCCGCCGGAATCAAAGGGAGTAATGATGTGAATGGTATTATGAGACCAGCGCAGCATCTCCCGGGAAAGCTCGCGCAAGGCCGTTCCTCCAGAAAAGAACAACACCTTGGGACCAAGCTCAGGGCTCCTTGCCATTCGCTCCAGACGCAACGGATCCGGTAAATGGACGTCCTTGCTGATACGGATTCGGACCACGATTTCCCTTTGGTTAGATCAGTGCTTAAGACGAAGACAGAACCAATAATTCAACCCGAACCAGACAACAGCCTTCTCCCAACATCTCTTCTCGAGGACCTAGGCTGTCATACAGCTATGCCCGCAGTCCTAATAATTACTTATACATGCGGTGACAAATTTTCACACAATTCGTGATCGCCTGATGGGCCGCGCGAAGCTCGACCAGATCAGAGGCCTTCCAGGCTTTAGTGAAAGAGTCTATCGCCTCGTTATATGTGCCGTAATACTCGTCACCATCGCCGGGACTACGCACGATCAAAGCAGAATCGACCAAAAAGCGGTCCACCACGACTACGTCGGGAAGCGCCCCTGCTGCCAAGGCAACCTTGATGGTTCTGAAATCCCTCTTCATCCTTTTCTTCACTTCAGAATAGTCGAAGGAGGCATGATCCTGAAGGACCGCACTGCCTTCCACTTTATCCTCCGGTCCGCCCCCCCTTCGGTAGAAAGCGTATCCTGATAATCCACCTTGAGGCGAATAACTCCCTGCCCGAGTTCATACTTCAGATTCAGCTTGAGCCTGGAAATATTATCATAATCAAGACACTCCATCCCTGCCAAGTGCTTTGCCAGCACTTCGGTCAAGGCCTGTATCTCGGTTCCATTGAGGGTCTTTTCAAACTTCACGAACCTACCAGCCATCAAATCCTCCATCTTTAAACCCGGGGCAAGTCTTTCCGCCTTTCAGACTCGGAGTCTTCACTCTCTCGAATTCCATTCTAACCGTTTGGACGTGATTTTCAAACATTCTCAAACAAATTTCATGACTCAGGTAATATACAGGTTGAGATGCCATTCATACTGATATTCACAGCCAGCCTCACATCCTCAAAAAAACGCCGCAGTCTGGTTGCAGACTGCGGCGTTGTGATTGGATTGGGGGAATGACTTAATAAATCTGCTTCAGCAGATCCTCACCCTTGCTCGACGTCGATGGATTCGGTCCACTACCGCCGCCATCCTGAGCCGTTTCGGTAGGCTGGGTTCCGTCCTTGAAGGGCAGGAAGTAGGTCTTCTCGGATTTCGGACCGGCAAGAAGGCCCGAGGCCGCGTCAATACGAGCCATGACAATGCCCGGAGGCTGCGGAAAGTCCTCGATTGGATATTCGGCCTCCACGGCCATGCGATAATCCACCCACAGAGGCGACGCCGCTCGCGAACCGGTCTCGTACTTGCCCATGGGTGTCAGCTGATCAAAGCCCACATACACAACAGACAACAGGTACGGGCTGTACCCCACGAACCAGGCATCCTGTTCATCATTGGAGGTTCCGGTCTTGCCAGCAACAGGGCGTTTGAGCACCCTGGCGCGCCAGCCCGTACCATCACGCACAACCTCTTTCATCAGCGAGGCAATGATGTAGGCCGTCTGGGGGCTGATGGCATCGGAATACTCAGGCTCGTTTATTTCCAACTCATCGCCCCAAGCGCTTTCTACCTTCAAGATAATCCGGGGCTTGACGATGGACCCACCACGGGCAAAGGCGGTGTACGCCTGCGCCAGATTCAAAGGCGAAACCGGGGCGGAACCCAAACTCACGGAAAGATCCTCGGGGAAGTCAGCCTCAAGTCCCAGGGCCTTTGCACGCTCGATGATCTTGCGCACACCAAGCCGTTGAGCCACGCGGATGGTGACCAGGTTACGGGATTTGCACAAGGCGTTGCGAAGCAAAGTCGGGCCAAAGAACACGCCCTCGAAATTCTCGGGTTTCCAGACCTTGTCAGTCTCGGAATCAGTATAGACAATGGGCGCATCAAGCATCACACTGGATGGGGTAAAGCCATTGTCCAATGCAGTGGAATAGACAATGGGTTTGAAGGCCGAGCCGGGTTGACGCTCGGCTTGTGTCGCCCTGTTGAACTGACTTTCCGCAAAGGAATAGCCCCCCACCAGTGCCAAAACTTCACCGCTACGCGGATCGATGGAGACCAACGCACCCTGAACCACGGGTCTGCGCCTGAGTGCCAGCTCCCACACCGGGCCACCCTTGGGCGCCTTTGTCCCGGGGTTGAGAACCGAAGGAGGCACTGCCTTGACCTCAGCCCAGACCACATCGCCAGATTTGAGCACAAGTGCGCAGTCCTTGACCGGCGGTACGTCCTCGGTCGCTTTGGATGGATCGGGAGTCCGTGCCCAGGACAGGTCCTTGGCCTTAATCACTCCCTTGAACTCGCCAAAACGAACCAGAGCCTGATCCTTCTCCACCTCGGACACAAGAACCTCAATCCATTCGCCAGGCTCCAGCGCCTCGACCACAAAAGGATTTTCCGTAAGGTAGGTCTCGCGCTGCTCCTCTTCCAGATGGCTGTTGGGGCCGGTCCAGCCACGCCTGCGGGCAGAGGCCTCAAGACCTTTGCGCACAGAACGTTCGGCAGCCACCTGATGCGTCAAGTCGACACCGGTGTACACATGCATGCCCGAATTATAGACCCGATCCTCGCCGTAATGATCGATGAGTCTCCGGCGAACTTCCTCGAGATAGTAGGCCCCTTGGTGCCAGGACGGGTCTTCCATGCTCTTGAAGACCAGTTCCTCGGCCAGGGCATCGTCGTATTGCTCCTGAGTGATCCAATTCTGATCCAGCATCCGCGAAAGCACATAATGCTGCCGAGAAATTGCCTTCTCGGGATCGGCAAAGGGATTGAACTTGCTGGGGGCCTTGGGCAAGCCAGCCAACAGTGCAGCCTGGGCAACGGAAAGGTCCTTGGCGTGCACCCCGAAATACGTCCGGGCTGCGGACTCAATGCCATAGGCCCGTGCCCCGAAGAATATCTGATTCAGATAAATGGTCAGGATTTCGTCTTTGGTCAGGAACCGCTCAAGGCGATAGGCCAAAATCCCTTCCTTGATCTTGCGCTTGTAGCTTCGCTCAGGGGTCAGCAGCAGGGATTTGATGACCTGTTGCGTAATGGTCGAGCCACCCTGCACCACATGCCCTGCCTGAAGGTTCTTGACGAAGGCCCGGAAGATGGCCAACAGGTCCACGCCCTCATGCTCGTAAAAGCCCGAGTCCTCTGCTGCCAGAAAAACACGAGAGACGTGGTTGGGCAATTCGTCGATGGTCACCAGAAAGCGGCGTTCCTTGTAGAAATAACCCAGGACCCGATTATCACGGGCATAGACCGTGGTCACAAGCGGTGGATTGTAATCCGTAATGCGCTTGAAATCAGGCAGGTCCAGAGAGGCCCAGTAATACATACCACCAACCAAAGCGGCGGCAAGAATAGCTCCGCCGCCAAACAGCGCGGCCAGAACGATAACTACTTTTTTCATGATTTTTTCCGATGACACTTGTCTATTCCAGGCAGCCCTTTGCGTGGGGCCAGGCCCCAGGCCAGTCTGAGCCTGCCGTAGAGTTCTTTCAATCGTTTATCGGACTCTCCCACGAGAGCCAGCATTCGTAACCGGGTTCGTGCTTCGCGCTGCAACAGACAGCGGGAGGCAGCGAACACGTTCAATTTCCCCCCTGCAAACCAGAAAGGAAACAGACGACAATAATATGGCCGTGCCTCACGAGGCAGCCGGCAGCCCTCGGGCCCCAGCAACCGGCAGCGCCCCTGTTCGTCAACAGCGAGCCGGATGTGAAATTTCGTTCCTGGAAACAGCTTGTCCACTGCCTGCTGCTCACCGGGGAACAGCTTATGCAGATTTTCCACAAAACCATCCGTGTTGGCCTGCTGGGCAAAAGCGCCCTCATCACCGGCCAACTCCTTGAGAATCCGATCCCGCTCCATCTCCGACAAGGGAAAGCAGAACTCCTCGTTTCCGGGGTCCAGCTGACAGCAGGTCGGCCCTTTTTGGGCGCATCTGGCGCAGACGTGCGGATCGGACATATCAGTACTCCGTGCTGACCATTGGCGGCCACTCTCCCTTGTACCCGTAGCACAAGAAAATCGTGAATCTTCGCGCTGGTCGGCCTCCGTGGGTAGACTGATAGTTCATTCCCTCGATTTTATCAAAGAGCAGAGGGACCTCGGGAAGCGTGCCCTTGTCAAAGCCCTTGCGTACAAAAATAGCACCGGCCCCGACAGGATAATCCGGCCCGGGCCACAGGTCGTACTGATTGAGCCTGCGCCCCGTGGTCGCACAGAAAGCCCGCTGCTGTCCGGGCACGAAAAACGACAGGGCCGAGGTCACGTCATAGTGATCACCGAACAGGAACACATTGTCGGGATCATCAAACCGGGTCCGCCGTAGTTCGTCGATCTCGCGCCCCAGATCACTCCAGCCCTTGAGATGCAATGCGGGGTTCTCCAACGCAAACGACGTTTCGGTGAACGGAACTTTCCCTTCCAGACGCCAAGGGATCGGCAGACGATCATGAACCAGGAATACGGCAAAAAAAGCAGCGCCGATCACGGGCCACAGCCAAACCTTCCAGGTACGGCCAGACAGCTCACGCCAGATTCGATCCCAGATCACTGCCGCCAGAATCATACCCGAGGCATAACTCACGGCCGACCAGTTGGGATGGACCTTGGTGTGAAAACACCAGACCGCGAAAAAGCCCCAGACCGGCCAGAATCCAACGGCAAGCAGTGCGACCTGCCTGTACTCCAGGGCTTCAGTAGCCTTGGCTGCACGTGCGTGGCTTCCGAACAGACGCGTCAACACTCCCCAGGCACCATACACGCAGAAGCAGAACCACCACGGCATCAGCAGTCCAAACTGACTGCCAAAATATTCGGGAAAACGATCAAAGCGCAGCCACTGCCCGGAGCCCTTACCCGCCATCCCTCCAAGATGCGCAACATGCTTGAAGCCTGCAAAATCATTGCCCACGTTCCAGAGAAGAATGGGCATAAGCCCCACAAATGAACCGGCCAGGAGCGTCACGAACAGCCGCTTCCAGAACAAACTACCCGCCTGCATACGACGCAGGAGCAACAGCCCGTAAAGAATCGCTGTCCCGGAAAAGGCCAGCATCATGTACTTGCCCCATGTCCCCAGCGCCAGAGCTACTCCCATGACCACGAACGGCCACAGGCGTTCCGGTCGACGTCCAGCCTCATACAACGCAAACAATGCCGCCCACCAGCAGACCATAAGCGGACTGTCAGTGGTCATCAAAATGCCAGAAGCCATGAAGAAAATCGTTGTGTTGAGCACGACCAGGGTCAACAGGCCCAGGCGGGGCCTGTTCCAGAGACCTGCAATCCCCACATACAAAATGCATTGCGACGCAAACGATCCTGCGATGGCCCCGGCGCGAACTCCCAACGCCGTATCGCCAAACAACCAGGAACCTGCGCTGATGATATAGGCAATCAGCGGGCCCTTGGTGAAATAGGACAGCTGCGGGGTACGCGACCAGTCCCAATACTGGGCCTCATCCTGGACCAAATCCAACTGCCCGGACTGCACAAACCACACACGCAGAGCCGTGGTGCCCAAAATGAGAAGGCCGGCCCAAATCTCTGGCCGGCATCCCCAGAACCTCTGTTCTCGCGGGTCATTCATTGCGTTTATCGCCTTTGTTGGGGGCTCCGGTCAGCCGGAGAATTTGAGCAATCCCTTACCCAGCAGGTCATGCAGATGGATCATGCCCGTCAGTCTGCCATCACCGTCAACAATGGGCATCACGGTAATGGCCTTCTCTTCCATCAGATCCAGAACCTCCGCAGCCGTGGACTGTGGACCTGCACAGGAAGGCTGCCGGGTCATGAACGCAGAGGCAGGAGCCTGAAGGTCAGGAGAACCACTGCACAGGGCACGGCGGACATCTCCATCGGTCAGGATACCGGTGAGCAAGCCATCTTCAGCAGTCAGAGCCAATGCCCCAAGGCCACCCTGAGTAAGAGCATCCAGGGCATGGCCCAGGTCGGTGCTCTCGTTCGCAACGGGAATATTGCCCACATGCATCAGATCAGCCACGGATAGGCTCAGGCGTTGGCCCAAAGCTCCACCGGGATGACGACGCTTGAAGTCTTCGGTCTTGAAGGATTTCCATTCGATCAGGCAGATGGCCAATGCGTCACCAAGAGCCAAAGTGGCCGTGGTGCTGGCCGTTGGAGCCAGATTCAGAGTGCAGGCCTCGCGCTCCACTCCCGAATCAATGATCGCCTCTGCCATCCGGCCCATTGTCGAATCCGCACAACCGGTGAGCGCAATAATGCGCACTCCAGCGGCTCGAATCGTGGGAAGGATGGCATTCAACTCGTCGGTTTCCCCACTGTTGGAGATGGCCAGAGCCACATCCTCGGGCCTGAGCATGCCCAGGTCGCCATGGGCGCCCTCAACAGGATGCAGAAAAAAAGAAGGTGTACCTGTACTGGACAGGGTTGCCGCGATCTTGCGCCCCACGAGCCCGGACTTGCCGATACCCGTGACAACAACCCGCCCTTTGCAGTTGGCCATCATCTCCAGGGCCATGACGAAGTTGTCATCCAGTCGATCGCGAACATGCGCCAACCCCTGAGCCTCCACATCGATGGTTTCTCGGGCCAGCGCCAGCCAGTCCCGTTCCCGGGATTTGGGTCCCATGCTCGATCCTCCTAGGGCTTCATGCCTTTGATCTGTTCCAGGCATTCCTTGTCAACACCAAGGCAAGGCGCGACAGGATACTTACCATCAAAACAGGCCAGACAGAAGTCACCGGGGTTCTGTACCGAGGACAGCAAGCCTTCAATGCTCAGGTAGTGCAGGCTGTCGATGCCAATCATCTTGGCAATCTCGTCCACACTGTGCTGGGCAGCGATGAGCTGGCTTCTGGTCGGGAAATCAATGCCGTAGTAGCAACCATATTTGATGGGCGGGCAGGACACACGCATGTGGATCTCGCGGGCACCAAGGTCACGAAGCTTCTTGATACGGGTACGGATGGTGGTACCACGCACGATGGAGTCTTCCACCACAAGGATGGATTTGCCCTCGACCATGCTGCGCACGGGGTTCAATTTCATATTGGTGGAAAAATCACGCTCACCCTGGGAAGGCTTGATGAATGTCCGCCCCACATAGTGGTTGCGAATCATGCACAGTTCCAGAGGCAGGCCCGATTCCTGGGCGTAGCCGACGCTGGCATAATTTCCCGAGTCGGGGAACGGCATCACGAAATCGGCATCCACAGGGCACTCACGGGCCAGGGCTGCGCCCATGGCCTTGCGGCACTGATAGACATTCTGGCCGAACACATCGGAATCCGGACGGGCGAAATAGATCAGCTCGAAAATACAATGGCTCCGACCATTGGGCTCGCAGTAGCGCTTGCTTCTCAAGCCCTCACGGTCGATGATCACCATCTCGCCGGGTTCCACAGGCCGCAGGAATTCGGCTTCCAACAAATCAAAGGCGCAGGTCTCACTGGCAAAGACATAGGATTCGCCCATACGGCCAAAGGCCAAGGGTCTGAAACCGTTGGGGTCCTTCAGGGCAATGAGCTTGTCATTCGCCAGAATGAGCAACGAGAATGCACCTTCCACACGGCGACAGGCCGCAGCCACGGCGTCCTCGATCTCCATGCCGTCCTTGGACATGTGACGTGCAATAAGGTGCACGATAATCTCGGTATCCATGGTGGTCTGGAAGATGGTTCCGGCATGTTCCAATTCCGCACGCAGCACGGCGGAGTTGGACAGATTGCCGTTGTGCGCAATGGCCAATTGCAGATCGCCAAAGCTCACCAGGAACGGTTGGGCATTGCGGATCAGCGAAGCCCCGGTAGTGGAATAGCGCACATGCCCCACGGCAATGTCGCCCTTGAGTTCCTTCTGGAGGTGGCGCTCATTGAACACATCGGCCACAAGGCCCATGCCCTTCTGCTCGCGGATAAATTGCTTGCCCGCGTCCCAAGTGACAATACCGGCACTTTCCTGACCTCGATGCTGCTGGGCATAGAGCCCCAGATAAGTCATGTGCGCGGCTTCGGGATTATTATAGATGCCGAACAGGCCGCAGAATTCACGTTTCATATCTCTTCCCCGCCGCGTCCAAGCGGCTGGATGAAGGTTGATCCGGCTGATTGAGTCGCGTCAAATACTATTGGTAATATTCCTGAAGACTTTTCACGCCCGGCTCATTCGTCTTGAGTGCACGCAGGGCATAGGCCATGGCACGGGCTCCGGCCACCGTGGTGGTGTAAGGCACGTTGTACAGGAGCGTATTCTGACGAATGACCGAGGAATCGCCCACGGTCTTTCCGCCCGAGGCGGTATTGATCACCAGATCCACATCACCGTTCTTGATACGGTCCACCACATGTGGACGGCCTTCGTAAACCTTGAAGACCTTTTCGGCCTCCACGCCGCGCTTGGCGAGGAAGTCCACAGTACCACTGGTGGCGAGAATTTCGAACCCAAGTTGGGACAACGTCTGGACCACGTCCACGATGCCTTCCTTGTCCCGGTCATTCACGGAGATGAAGACCCGGCCCGAGGTGGGCAGCTTTTGGCCCGAAGCCAACTGGCCTTTCAGGAAGGCCATACCAAAATTGGTATCAATGCCCATGACTTCGCCTGTGGAGCGCATTTCTGGTCCAAGCAGCACGTCCACACCGGGGAAGCGGTTGAACGGGAACACGGATTCCTTGACCGAAACGTGCCCGGTCTTGCGCATGCTCCAGGGGTCCAGATCCTTGACCTTCTCGCCCATCATGACCTTGGTGGCCAGCTTGGGCAGCGGAACACCAGTGGCCTTGGACACGAAGGGAGCCGTACGCGACGCCCTCGGGTTGACCTCAAGGATGTAGATGACACCGTCCTTGATGGCGAACTGGATGTTCATCAGGCCGATGACATTGAGTTCCTTGGCAAGGGCTACGGTCTGACGCTCGATCTCCTCGGTAATCAGCCCGCCCAAAGTGATGGGCGGAATAGCGCAGGCCGAGTCACCGGAATGGATACCGGCTTCCTCGATGTGCTCCATGATTCCGGCAACATAAACATCTTCGCCATCGGACAGGGCGTCCACGTCCACCTCGATAGCGCTCTCGAGGAACTTGTCGATCAGGATCGGATGCTCGGGAGCAGTCTTGACCTCGTCACGGAAATAGGAATGCAGTTCATCCTCGGTGTAGACGATCTGCATGGCTCGCCCGCCCAGCACATAGCTGGGGCGAACAACCACGGGATAACCGATGTCCTGGGCCACGGCCACGGCCTCTTCCACACTCATGGAGATCCCATTGGCGGGCTGCCTGAGACCAAGCTTCTTGAGCAGAGACTGGAAGCGTTCACGGTCTTCAGCGCGGTCGATGGAGTCCGGAGAGGTTCCAATGATGGGCACCCCGGCTCTCAAGAGAGGCACGGCCAAATTCAGAGGAGTCTGTCCACCGAACTGCACCACAACGCCATCAGGTTTCTCGAACTCGATGATGTTCAGCACATCCTCGAAAGTCAGAGGCTCGAAATACAGTCTGTCAGAGGTGTCGTAGTCCGTGGAGACGGTCTCGGGGTTGGAGTTGACCATAATCGATGTCACGCCCATTTCCTTGAGCGCATATGCAGCGTGCACGCAGCAGTAGTCGAACTCGATGCCCTGACCGATGCGGTTGGGGCCACCGCCCAGGATCATGATCTTTTTGCCTTCGCCGGGTTCGACTTCACGTCCTTGCTCATAGGTGGAGTAGAAGTACGGGGTATAGGCCTCGAACTCCGCAGCACACGTGTCCACCAAATAATAGGTAGGTTCAACCCCCGCCTTCTTGCGCAGGGAGCGAATATCCGCCTCGTCGCGCTTCCACAGCGAAGCCAACTGGCGATCGGAGAAACCGTATTCCTTGGCTTCGCGCAGCAGTTCGACGAACTCCTCGCTCTGCGGGTCAATGCTCTCGCTCAGGCTGAACTCGCGAAGTCTCTCTTCCATTTCCACGATGTCGCGAATCTGGCGCAGGAACCAGGGATCAATGGACGTGGCCTCAAAGATTTCCTCCACGCTCATGCCGCAATGCAGGGCATGACGCAGCCAGTACAGGCGCTGGGAGTTGGGCTTGCGAAGCAGAGGCAAAACGTCGTCCCGGGTCAGGCAGGTCTTGATGAAATCCTTGCCCAGACCCGGCATGCCGGTCTCCAGTGACCTGAGCCCCTTTTGCAGGGATTCCTTGAAGGTTCGCCCGATAGCCATGGCTTCGCCCACGCTTTTCATGGCCGTGGTCAGATAATCCTCAGCTCCGGGGAACTTCTCAAAGGTCAGACGCGGAATTTTAGTCACCACATAGTCGATGGTTGGTTCAAAGGAAGCCATGGTCTCGCGTGTGATGTCGTTGGGAATCTCATCAAGGGTGTATCCCACTGCCAGCTTGGCTGCCAGCTTGGCGATGGGGAACCCTGTGGCCTTAGAGGCCAGAGCAGACGACCGTGACACGCGGGGATTCATTTCGATAACCACCAGTTCACCGTCTTCGGGGTTCACGCCGAACTGCACGTTGGACCCGCCCGTCTCAACGCCGATCTCGCGCATGATCGCCAACGCGGCATCTCGCATGGCCTGATATTCAACATCAGACAATGTCTGAGCCGGGGCAACGGTGATGGAATCACCGGTATGCACCCCCATGGGATCCAGGTTCTCGATGGAGCAAATGATGACGCAGTTGTCATTCTTGTCGCGCACGACCTCGAGTTCGTATTCCTTCCAACCCAGGATGGAACGCTCGAGCATGACCTCGGAGGTCCGGCTTGCGGCCAGTCCCTTGGAGGAAATTTCTTCGAGATCCTCAAGGTTGTAGGCAACACCACCGCCGGTCCCACCCATGGTGAAAGCCGGGCGAATGATGATTGGAAAAGGAATTTCCTGTGCAGTCTGCCGAACATCATCCATGTTACGGCAGATTCGGCTCTCGGGCACCTTGAGTCCGATATTGTCCATGGCCTGACGGAACAGCTCGCGGGATTCTGCCTTTTCGATCACGTCCGCAGACGCGCCGATCAGTTCCACGCCGTACTCTTCCAGCACACCCATTTCCGCCACGGCCAAGGCCGTGTTCAAGGCGGTCTGCCCACCCAAGGTGGGCAACAGAGCGTCAGGACGTTCTCTGGCAATGATGCGGGCCACGGTCTCGGGCTCGATGGGTTCGATGTAGGTCCTGTCAGCCAACTCGGGATCGGTCATGATGGTGGCCGGGTTGGAGTTGACCAGGATGACTTCGTACCCCTCTTCCTTGAGCGCTTTGAGCGCCTGGGTGCCGGAGTAGTCAAATTCGCAGGCCTGTCCGATGACAATGGGCCCGGAGCCGATGAGCATAATTTTTTTCAGGTCGGTGCGTTTGGGCATGTGCTCGATGGGTGTTCGGGTTATCGCAGTACGCCCCCGGAATGGGTGGGACGCAATACGGGGCAGCCTTGGAGGGAAGGATCAGGGGCAGGCATTTCCCGTAAAAAAGCTGCGGGTTTTATAGTTCAGGCGGGGCCGAGAGTCCAGTGAAAAGACCCTCGCCACCCATACTGCCAGAATCAATCATTGCGCAGACATGTACATCTTGACCATCTGCATATAGCTGTCACGCAGGGGCTGGGGAATAGGCAATTCCATGTCCGAGCTCAGCATTGTAAACATTTTGGACAGCTCGGCCCTGACAAGTCCCTGGTTCTCGAAACGCCACTGCCAGGAATGCCTGCGCGCCAACCGCTCGGCATGCTTGATAATCGTTTGAGCCCGAACACGATCACTGTGCTCGGCCACCACCGATTCCCGCCCGGCATCCGCCACCCGAGCCAAATCATCGGGACGACTCAGCCAGTCGCGAGCCACCCGGGCAGCCGCCTCGGCATCCCCGCGCGGATACGTCAATATCGTCTCGCCATGAGAGAATATTTCAGCCTGTCCATTGGCGATATCCTCCGTAAGCACGGCCGCGCCACACGCTGAAGCTTCAAACGTTCGAAAATTGATTTCACCTGCTGCGGACTGATTCAGTACTATCTTGCTACGTCCATACACGGGCGGATACAACCCCTGATGCAGAAACACGGGGTGACGCTGCTTGAAGGCTGTCAGAAAATCCATGCGCGTCTGATTGATGGAACCAGTCAGCGTTCCCACAAAGGAGACGGGGATATCACGCTCGCCCCCTGGATCAACATCCTTGCTCAGAGAACAGAACAGCGGAAACCATTCAACAGGGCGAGGGAAATCACGATGCTGGAACATGCCCATATAATCCTTCTGGGCCACCAGCATCAGATCAAAGGCCGCCGAAAATGGCGAGTGCCAGGGGTTACAGTACTGATCGATGGAGAAACCGATGCAAGGCGCAGGCAACGTTTCGAAACCCGCCACCGAAGGGGGTTGGCAACGATCAGCCCAGAGCACAAGATCAGGGCGAAACTCCCTTTCCTTCAGAAAATCAACGAGACGCCGGAGTGAAGCGACTTCCTCCAGCACGAAATCACAGGTCTTCTCGCGGCCAACACTGAGCACCTCATGGCCCATCTCCTGAAAGGCCCGAACAAAATACCTGCCGTCGATATTCAGAATTCGCATGCGACTTACCCGTCAAATGCAAAGGGGCGCCTGCGCGCCCCTGAACTTATGAAACTTTACTGCCGTTCTCCACTGAACCAGTAGCAGTCAGCAATTGCATACCGTCTTTATCCTTCACGGCCATAATCATTCCCTGGGACTCAACCCCCCGCAGCTTCCGCGGAGCAAGGTTGGCCACAACGACCACTTGCCGTCCGATCAGGAAATCAGGCTCGAAGTGTTCACGAAGCCCTGCCACGACCTGACGAGGTTCGGGTTCAGCCAGATCGATCTTGACCACGTACAGCCTATCCGCATCGGGATGCGGCTCGGCACTGAGCACGGTTCCCAAACGCAAATCCAGCTTCTGAAAATCCGCAAACTCAGCGACACCGGGCTCAGCCGGAGCAGGAGTCTTTTGGGCCTTTTTCTCTTTCTTGGCCTTGGGTTCCTTTTGAGGCTTGGCCTCCGGCTCCTCCAGCTCCACACGCGGGAACAGGTTCGATGCCTTGGCCAGCTTGGTCCCGGGCTTAATGAAATCGCCAAAAGAGTCGGCCTCTTCGGCCAGATTCACGGCCTGAGGGGTAAATGCCTCACCCAACTGCTCAAGCATGGTCTCGGCAGTCTGAGGCATCACCGGCCAGACATGCAGTGCAATCTTGCGCATCAGCCCAAGCAGAGTTCCCATGACAATGGAAAGCCGTTCCGTATCCCCATTTTTGAACAAGGCCCAGGGGGCGGTGACGTCCACATACTTGTTCAAACCGCGCACCAGCTCCCACAACGCCTCCAGAGCCCGGGCGAATTGAAAGCGAGGGAACAACTGCTGGTAATTGCGGAAGCTGTTCATCGCCAGATTCAGAATTTCGACATCCTCGGCATGAGCTCGATGCCCCATCTCGGGGACTTCGCCACCGAAATACTTGTGTGTCATGGACAGCACCCGCGAGAACAGATTGCCCAGGTCGTTGGCCAAGTCGGCATTCAGCCGCCCAACCAGCGCCCGCTCCGAGAACGAGGCATCACGGCCGAAACGCATCTCGCGCAGCAGGAAATAACGGAAGGCGTCCAGCCCGTACTTGTCCTTCATGGCCAAAGGCTCAATCACATTACCGATGGATTTGGACATCTTGGTGTCCTGCACCAGCCAGTAGCCGTGAACATTCAGATTCTGATAGGTCTCGAACCCGGCAGCCTTGAGCATCGTGGGCCAGAAAATCGCATGAGGCTTCAGGATATCCTTGGCAACCAAGTGGTTGGTGCTGGGCCAGAATTTTAAAAAATTCTCACTCTCGGGGCCACCCAAAGCCGTAATGTAATTGATCAGCGCATCGAACCAGACATAGGTCACGTACTCGGAATCAAAAGGCAGCTCGATTCCCCAGGTCAACCTGGACTTGGGACGCGAGATACACAGATCCTCCAGCACGCCCATGTCAAGCATGGACAGAACCTCGTTTCGATACCGCTCGGGACGGATGAAGTCAGGATTGTCCTGAATGTGCTGCTTCAGCCAATCCTGATACTTGGACATCCGGAAGAAATAGTTCTTTTCCTTGATGACCGTGGGGGCAACCTTGTGATCCGGGCACAAGCCATTCTCGTCGAGGTCCTTGTCAGTCAGAAACTGCTCGCACCCGGTGCAGTATTTCCCCTCGTACTCGCTCTGGTAGATATCGCCTGCATCATAGACCTTTTGCAGGATATCACAGACGACCTTCTTGTGGCGCTCCTCGGTGGTCCGAATGAAGTCGTCGTTGGAAATCATCATCTCCGGCCACAGAGTACGGAATTGCTCGCTGATGGAATCAACGTACTCCTGCGGGGTACTCCCCGCCTTTTCAGCGGCCTCGACAATCTTGTCGCCGTGCTCGTCCGTACCGGTCAAAAAGAACGTTTCGTGTCCGGCAAGGCGATGATACCGCGCAATGCTATCGGCCACGATCGTCGTATAAGCATGCCCCAGGTGAGGCTTGGCGTTGACGTAATAAATAGGTGTAGTGATGAAAAACCGATCCAAGGTCTCTCTCCTTTTCATGCCGCGCTGCGGCTTCTAGTCTTCTTTCTTGGCTCTTCTGGGACGACGACGGCGCTTACGCTTGCGAGGTTTGCGCTCGCTGGCAGGGCCATCGGTTTCGCTCCGATCCTTGGACGCAGGCGCCTGCTCGGGCGTAGCCTCGCGAGGTGCGGAGTCAGCAGGAGGCTGGGTATCGCCCTCAGCGGGACTTTTCTCGGGCTGCGGCCTGGGGCCGCGTCCAAGCTTGGGACGGCCCCCATCCCTTGGCGAACCGGGCCTGCCACCACGACGGGGCGGGCGCTTGGGCTCGCTGCTCGGAGCTGGCTCGGGGCGTGGAATATTGGGATCAAACCGTCGGGGATTCAAGGCTTCCCACTCATCCAGGGTAAATTCCAGTTCCTCACCGCGATCGGTGTATGCAGTCACACTGTTACGGAAGAAATTTGCGCGCATGACCTTCAGCAGCCCCTGATCGGTATCCATACGCTTACCAATCCGCGGGCAACGCTTGTAGAATATCTGATAGTTCTCTTCCTCGAAGGACAGACAACACAAAAGACGTCCACAAATACCTGAAATCTTGGTGGGGTTAAGGAACAAATTTTGTTCCTTGGCCATCTTGATGGTCACGGGGTTGAATTTGCGCATGAACCGTCGGCAGCAGGCCACCATACCGCAGTTGCCCACAGCTCCCAGCATCTGCGTTTCATGGCGTACACCGATCTGCCGAAGCTCGATACGAGTCCGGTAGGTCTTGACCAGATCCTTGACCAACTCCCGGAAATCGATCCGTCCCGGAGCCGTGAAGTAAAAGATCATTTTGCCGCGGTCGAAAAAGACCTCCACATCCACAAGTTTCATTTCCAACTCGCGATCGCGGACGCACTCCCGGCAAAAGCTGTATGCTTCCCTGGCCAGTTTCAGATTTTCAGTCTCTGCGGCAAGGTCCTCTTCAGTGGCCAGCCTGAAGATGGACTTCAACTCCTCTTCTCCGACGCTTTCAGGACATTCCTCATGCACGGTAACCACCGTACCAAGACCCATGCCCTGTTCCGTCTTGACGATAACCCGGTCCTCCTTGCAAACAACGAAGGCACCGGAATCAAAATAATATATCTGGCCGTAGTCGCTAAACTTCAGGCCGAGTACATGGCTCATAGATCATCTCTCATCATTGTTAGATGGGGCGTAACGCGCCTGTATAAAACAGTTCCGCCTGAACATCAAATACTGAAACCCCTCCCTCCCCGATTCACCTTCCCCCGCGGTCAATTTCGAGAGAACAGCCGGGTTGACTTCCTTCATCCCCAGCATAAACTATCTCCTGCCGAACATGAAGAACCTCCCAGGCCAACAGGAGAAATACATGCACGTCAAGACTGCTTCGACCGATTATCCGGTCCTCAATACCATCCGTGATCGTTGGAGCCCCAGAGCCTTTGCCAACCGCCCGGTAGCCCGCGAAGACCTGCTCTCCATACTTGAAGCAGCACGGTGGGCGCCTTCCTGCTACAACGATCAGCCCTGGTTTTTCATCCTGGCCGAAAAGAGTGCTCAGGAACTCTATGAAAAAATGTTCAACTGCCTGCTCCCCGGCAACCAGAAGTGGGCCACAAGCGCCCCCGTGTTGATGCTTTCCGTCGCGCGAACATCATTCGCGCAAAGCGGCAAACCCAACCAGCATGCCCTGCACGATGTGGGTCAGGCCGTGGCTCAACTCAGCATACAGGCCGTGTCCGTAGGAATCTTCGTCCATCAGATGGCCGGTTTCAACAAGGACAAGGCCCGTACTGCCTTTTCCATCCCCGATGAATTCGACCCCGTTGCCGCTATTGCCTTGGGGTATCCTGGCGACCCAATACATCTTCCTGAAGATCTCAAAACCATGGAATCCGCACCTCGCCAGCGTAGAACGCTGTCCGAGTTCGTATTCAATGGAACCTTTGGAACCACAACTGACATTCTGCCCTAGTATAAAGGAGATCGCCCATGCCCTACACTGTTACACCTCTACTCACAGGTGTTCGCAACCCCGACCAGGGAATCATGACCTACCAGCAGGGGTACGGCCAACCGATTTGGCTGCCCATCTATTCCCTGCTTGTACGCGGCGAAGGCCGTACCATTCTTATTGATACCGGTTTGGATGAAGACGAGGTCATGGAACCTGCAGGCTTTACCGAAGACACAGGCCTTCATGTAACAACACTGACCGAAGCACTTGAAACTCAGGGGGTAGCCCCGGACGATGTAGATATCATCATCAACACCCATCTGCACGACGATCACTGCGGCAACAACCGACTGTTCACCAAAGCCCGGCACATCGTCCAGCAGATCGAACTGGACTTCTGCAAGGCGCCCCACCCTCTGGATCATCGCTACGACGAGTACTTCATCGAAGACATCGAGTTCGAAACCCTGGATGGCGACGCAGAACCGGTACCCGGCATCCGTTGCCTGCTGACTCCCGGCCACTCTCCCGGTTGCCAGACCGTGATTATTGAAACGGCTTCCGAGCCGGTGATCATGCCCGGCTTCTGTTGCAACGAGAAGAACTTCCCTGCCAACGGCCCCGCCATTTGCCCAGGTGTCCACTGTGACGCCTTTGCGGCCTATGACAACATCCAAAAAATCAAAGCCATGGCAGGGACCATTCTGCCCGTACACGGTCTGACCACCGCCACCATGAAATTCTGACGATAAATAGACGTCTGAACCAGCAAAGGTGGCATGCACCGACATACACCCCAGGATCAAAAAAGGCCGGACAGGATATTTCCTGTCCGGCCTTATGCCATCGGACAATAATGGACGACTTAGGAACCGAGACCTAGGATTTCAGAGGAAAGGCCAATAATGGAGACGCCATGCTTCTCTGCCAGAGCCACGGCTTCGTCCTGTTCAAAAAAGATGGATCGCCCGGCTTCGATACCGATACAGGTACCACCAGCCTCGATCATGGACCGAACGGTATTCAACCCTGCTGCGGGCCTGTCGATACGCATATCCTGCCCAGGCTTGTAAACCTTGCAGAGCACGCACCCTTTTGAGGACAACTCACCCGCACGCAGAATGGCGGCGTCGGTGCCCTCCGGCCCTTCGACAGCCAATACGATTCCAGCTTTGACCAGCAGGGACTGACCGATATCCATCTCTCCAATGGCCTTGGCCTTGGGCCAGGCAAATCGGAGGTCCTCAAGATCATCGCGTGTTGGTTGCCTGGAGGTCAGCGCACCTTCTGGGGTAGCCAACCCGGGCACAAATTCAAGGGGATCACCCACGTTCAATCCATGCGACTCGAACACATCGAGGACGGTGGACAGAATGGCGTCGTCACCTTTGCCCTTGAGCTTGAACAACAGTTTGGCCGCCAACAGATCGGGGCGGATATCCATGGCCTTGGGCTTGTTGATAGCTCCGGCAAAGACCACCGAATCTGCCGTATTGGCTTTCATGAATTTGATGCATTTGGACAACTGTCCCAGATGCACCATCTCAAAGACATCAACATGGTCAGCCAGTGTTGGGTCCGTATTCCCGGTAAAGCCCACGGCCACAACGCGAATCCCAGCCTCACGTGCGCGCTCTGCCACCATAAAGGGGAACCTGCGTCCACCGGCAATAATTCCAAGTGTCTTGGTCATAGCATCACAAAAAAAGCCGGGATTGCGCCCGGCCTTGAAGGTTAACTGTCTTTATCACCGTTACGCATACCGATGTCGCTGTGCACCCCGCGTTCACTGCTGCGGATGAACTCGATCATCTTCATGACCTCCGGAACATCGCCCAGGACCTCCTCGGCCTCAGCCAAGGCTTCCTTGCGCCCCATACCGGAACGGAAAATAGTGGTGTAGGCCTGTTTCAAGGCCTTGATACTCGCGCGGTCTATTCCTGCACGACGAAGCCCTATCAGGTTCAAGCCCCGCAAGGCTCCGCGAACCCCTGTGGCGTGGATATAGGGCGGCACGTCCAAAGAGACGCCAGACATTCCACCAATGAAGGCGTAATCACCGATGCGCGTAAACTGATGCACACCAGTCATTCCACTGACCACGGCATGGGAACCGATATCAACATGGCCGGCCAGCATGACGCAGTTCACCAGAATGGCGTGATCATGCAAGACACAGTCATGGGCCACATGGGCATATGCCATGATCATGCAGCCCGATCCAATCCTGGTCTCACCGCGACCTTCCGGGGTTCCACGATGCACGGTCACGAATTCACGGATGATGTTGTTGTCACCCATGACCACGCGTGTATCGGCATCCTTGAATTTCATATCCTGCGGTTCACCGCCGATCAACGCGTTGGAATGGATGACGTTATTCGCCCCCATGCTCGTATAGCGCTTGATCTGGGCAAAGGCATCGATGCGGGTCCCGTCACCGATCTCGGTATCGGATTCGATAATGGCATACGGACCAATGGTCACGTTGTCCCCAAGCTTCGCGCCCGGGTCCACCACTGCAGTAGGATGAATCTGGTTGGCCACTACATATCCTCTCTATTCACAATGGCAGCAGACATAATACCCTGGCAGGCGAGCTCGCCATTGACCAGTGCCTTGCCGCTCATCTTGATCAGGTTCATCTTGCGCTTCATATCGAAGACTTCAAGATCAAGTTTGTCACCAGGAACCACCCGACGACGGAATCGAACCTTGTCGATGCCCGTAAACAGGAAGACATTATCGCCTTTGGACATTTCCTCATCGGAAAGCAGTGCCAGCAATCCGCCAGCCTGAGCCAGCGCCTCGCACATCAGCACGCCAGGCATCACTGGCAAACCAGGGAAATGACCCTGAAAAAAGGGCTCATTCACTGTGACATTCTTGAACGCCTTCAGGGATTCACCGGGAACGACTTCCGTCACTCGGTCCACCATCAGGAAAGGATAACGGTGAGGAAGCAATTCAAAAATCTGCTGAATATCCACAAATTGGGGGAGTTCGCTCATTAGTTGTCTCCCTCGTCTGACGCCGCAAGCAGGGCGGTCAATTCTTTTTCGAGTTTCTTTACCCGCTTGAACAAATCGGGAATTTTGGGGGCCAGGGACATATGGCGCATGTAGGTTCCATACTCCATGGCAGGGTGCCCGCCCATGCGCTTGCCATCGGGAATAGACACGCGCACACCGCATTTGGGTCCGATGACGACGTCATCACCAATGTCCAGATGGTCGGCCAGACCGGCCTTGCCAGCCATGATCACATTGCTGCCAACGGTACAACTGCCTGCGATCCCAACCTGTGAGACGATGGTACAGTTTTTTCCGAAAGTACAATTGTGGGCGATCTGTACAAGGTTGTCGATCTTCGTGCCGCCGCCGATCAGAGTCTTTTCGAGCATGGCGCGGTCAATGGTGGTATTGGCACCAATCTCAACGTCATCCTCAACCAGCACGGTCCCGACCTGGGGAATCTTCTCGCGGCCAGCCGGGGTCGGCACATAGCCAAACCCGTCACTCCCAAGCACGGCACCGGAATGAATCATCACCCGGTCGCCAAGGACGGTACCTGCCATCAGCGTTACATTGGGGTACAACGTACAGTCGGCACCGACAACGCAGCCATCCCCAACATAACTGCCAGGGAAGACCTTGGTGCGGGGGCCGATGCTCGCTCCCCTGGCCACGAAGGCAAAGGGGTAGATATCTGCACTTTCGTCAACACTGGCCTCGGGGTCGACATAAGCGGCGTCGTTGATACCACTCAGGCTCCCCTGCTGCGGTGTGAACAGATTGAGCAACCGGGCAAAATCCAGATAAGGATTTGCACTGACAAGGGCCGAAGCCACCCGGTCAGCATGCTCCTCGGTACAAATGACCGCAGCAGCTTTAGATGTCGCCAAAAGTGCGTCGTATTTCGGATTGGCCAGAAAGGTCACATCCTCGGGTCCCGCAGACTCAAGAGTCCCGACTCCGGAGATTTCACAATCCTGCCCCACCAGAGTGAGGCCCAACTTTCCGGCCAATTCTGACAGTCTGATTCTCATACGCGTTGCCGTCGTCCAGTCTTACTTTTTCGCCTTGGAAGCCTTGTTGACCTCGACGATAATCTCATTGGTGATGTCAGCCTTGTCATCGGCATAAAGAATGCCAGCTTGAGCATCCAGAATCATACCCAACCCGTGCTTCTTGCCGTAGCTTTTCAGAGTTTCGACAATGACATCCAACAGAGGTTTGGAAAGCTTGCTCTCTTCAGCCTTAAACTTGCGCTGGAAATTACGCAGACCATCCTGATAATCACGAACCTTGCGCTTGAATTCGATTTCCTTGTCGACCTTGGCTTCCTGAGACAACACGATGCCCTGCTTCTGGAGCTCGTCACGAAGCTTCTCGAGTTCAGCCTTCTGCCTGTCCATTTCGGTCTGAGTGCTCTTGAAGGTCGCCTTGAGTTGATCCCGCACCTGCTTACCCTGCTCGCACTCGCGAATAACCATGGGCACATTCACAATAGCCACAGGTCCTTTCGTGGCTGCCTGAGCAGCCGGGGCAAGCATCACCACGGCAATAATAGCAAACAAAAGCTTACGCATTGATTCCTCGATTGTTGAACATTGCTTAATCATTTCCAATTATCGCGGCCTAGAAGAACTGACCGATAGAAAACTCCAGGCGGCTCTTGCTGCCCTGTTCCTCGATCGTATCCAGTGCATAGCCGTACTCCAGGCGCAATGGGCCCATGGGGGAGTACCAGCGAATGCCGCAACCAACACTCTTCTTGAGATCAAAGTCGAGTTCGTCGCCCTTGGCCCAGACTTCACCTGCGTCAAAGAAGGCCAAGCCCATGACTCCCAGTTCGTCCATGATGGGGAAAAGGTATTCGAAGTTGGTAAAGAAAACCTTGTTGCCACCAACTTTGTCATCATCTTCCCGGGGTGAGATGTAATTATTCTTGTAGCCACGAACGTCATCGATTCCACCGAGATAAAACCTTTCATGAACCGGAACGTCGTTGCCGTTGAATTGCTCCATCACATAGCCAATCTGGGCATGGAAATGGAAGACATGATCCCACCACATGGGCCAATACTGCGTATGGTCGGCGATGAACTTGATATAGTCATCGCTCCCGCCAATAACACCGCCGGAATACTCAAGCGTCACTCTACTCTTCATGCCGGAGGTCGGGTTCAAGCGGCGATCCAGAGTATTACGCACGATCTCGTTACTGATCATGCTTTTCCAGTTGTCGCCCTCGATATCCAGAATGGAGTCCGTCGCGTCATCGTCGACGTCAGTGACCTTATAGTTTTCCAATTCGTAATAGGCATTCCAGTAGGTATACTCACCAATAGGATGACCAGTCCGGATACGTGTTCCCACTTTGGAGATGTCGTAATCGTCATAGTCGTCATCCCAATCGTAGATATCCACACCGAATTTCCAAGGGGAATCATAGACATGCGGATTCATGAACTTGACGGTGTAACGAGTTGTATCGCCACCCCAAGCGCCATCGACAGAAGCGGTATAGCCCTTCCCGAACAGATTGTTCTCAGCCACGGTGGCCATGAAGTAGACACCATCTGCGCTGGACCAGCCAATACCACCAGTCAGCTGACCTGTGGTTGTTTCCTTGACCTTGACCTTGAGGTCCATCTGGCTCGGATCATCGGTGGGAACAGTTTCAACATCAGCAAGCTCGAAGAAGCCCAGATAATTTAATCGCTGAGTTGACCGGGACAGCTTGGAGCCACTAAACAGATCACCGTCCGTGAGACGCATCTCACGGCGGATGACGTTGTCTCGGGTTCTGGTATTGCCCTCAATCATCACCCGTCGGATGTAAATCTTCTGCCGCTTATGCAGCTCAAAAACAATATCTGCAATCAATGTCTCAGGATTTGGCTTAATTTGATAATCAACCTCGGCAAAGGCGTAGCCATAATCGGAGTAGTACTTGGTCAAAGTCTGGGCATCGTCGCGCAGTTGTGAGCGACTTACGTACTCATCATCATCGCGCTGGTCGTCGGTTTCAATCAACTTGCCCAACTCTTCCGGTGTCTCCAAAAGATCGCCCTGATAGGTGATCGTGCCTGCCTTGTAACGGCGCCCTTCCTCCACCTCGAAGGTTACGGAAATACCGTCCTCAAGGAACTCCACCCGGGGCTGTCCGACCTTGGCTTCCAGGTAACCCTGGTCGCCATAGTAGGATTGCAATACGGCAGAATCCCGATCCAGCATATCCTCTTGCAGGATGCCGTCACCCGTGAACCAAGACAGCATTCCGTGCTCTGACAGAGCCAGTTGGTCCTTGAGGTCATCCTCATCAAGACCTTCGGCACCAACGATGCGGATGTTCTCGATATAAAGCTTGTTGCCCTCATCAACCACGATATTCAGTCGGGCCAGGCCACCTTCGGCTTCTTCTAGCTCGTAACTGACCTTGGCGTTATAATAGCCTTCTTTGCGGTATTCAGCTTTGACCTTGGAAAGGTCGTCGGCCAGGATTTTCGGATTCAACACCGAACCGGCCTTGGAATTCAACAACTCAAGGATGTCGTCCCGATCCAGTTCTTCAACGCCCAGGACGTCGACAACAGTGATTCGCGGCTTTTCCTTGACCACAAAGGTGACTTTCACTCCCTCGGGCAGGTTGTCGACATTGATGCTCACATCGTCGAAGTACCCCAGTTCGTAAATATTCTTAAGCTCAGCGTTCAAGGCCTTGGGGTCATAAATATCGCCCTTGGAGACGCGCAGCCGCATCAGGACAACTTCTTTGTCCAGAACCTTGGAGCCCTCGACCTCGATGACCTCGATACGCTCCTTGCGCAGGAGTTCCATGCGGATCTTTTCAGCCAGGTCCTCAATGGCCGGCACAACATTGATCAGGCCCTCCTGAACAACAAACACCGGCTTGGCTGGTTGTACGCCGTAGGCTTCAACCAGACGCACGTCCAGACTGATGGTCTCGCCCACCTGACTGAAACTGCCATAAACGGCCCAGTTCGCACTGCTCAGCAAAGCCAAGTCCTTGGCTGTGGCAATATCGAGATACTCGATACCGTGTTCCTCAAGAAGACCGTTAACCGTCTTCTGATCAACCAGGGAAAAGCCCGCCTTTTCAAGATGTTCGCCCAGCAGCTCGGGAAGGCTGTCCTTCAAGTATCCCAGTTCGGGATCGGCATTCACCTCAAAGGGCAAAATCACCAATTGGATCTTCCCTGCATCAGGTGGGCTCTGCGCTACAGAGGCGCCGGCGGCAAGGCATACAAGGACAGCCGCTAGCAGGACCATCAGACCGAATCGATTAGCACGTTTGCTCATACAGTTCTCCGGAACGCAGCTCGAAGCGCCGACCCATCTGACGGGCCAGTTCCACATTATGGGTAACGACCACCATGGCCATCCCCAGTTCTTCATTCAAATCAAACAACAGGCGGGCAATGCGCTCTCCTGTTTTTTCATCCAAATTTCCTGTCGGTTCATCGGCCAGCAGCACCTGCGGTTTGAGCATAATTGCTCGGGCGATGGCTGCCCGCTGCCGTTCGCCTCCAGACAAGGTCGTGACCTTGTGAGACGAACGTTGGCTCAAACCCGTCAAATCCAGAACCTCAGAAGCTCTGGCCAGGGCCTTGGCTTTGCTCATGCCTGCTATCAAGCCTGGCATAGCGATATTCTCAAGGGTGGTAAACTCGGGGAGCAGATGATGAAACTGAAAGACAAAGCCGATCTCCTTATTCCGAAGTCTGGCCCTGGCTTCTTCGCCAAATACGTTCAGGTTCTCTCCTCGAAAGAAGACCTCTCCGCTTGTGGCGGTGTCCAACGTTCCCAACACATGCAACAGAGTGGATTTGCCAGCGCCCGAAGCCCCCACCACGGCAACGCTCTCCCCCTCTTCCACGCGCAGATTCAAATCCTTAAGGATTTGAATCGTTCCGCTTGGTCCGGGATACTCCTTACCAACACCCCGCAAATCATACAACGGGAAATTACTCATAGCGGAGCGCCTCGGCAGGGGTCAGCTTGGAAGCCTGGCGGGCTGGATACACCGTGGCCAGGAAACACAAGACAAGAGCGGAGACACCGATGGCAACAAGATCAGGCCATTCCAGGAGCACCGGCAAATAATCCAGGGAATAAATCCCTTTGGGCAAGGTAATGAACTGGAATCTCTGGAGCAGGAAACATAGAGTCAGCCCAAGGGCAAACCCGGCAACCGTTCCGGCGACCCCAATAATCATTCCCTGAAGCATGAAAATGGCGCGGACGCTTTTGCGCGTGGCTCCCATGGACATCAGAATGGCAATGTCCCGGGTCTTTTCCATGACCAGCATCACGAGCGTGGTCACGATGGAGAACGACCCCACAAGCACGATCATCACCAGGATGACAGAAATGGCCAATTTCTCCAAAGCCAATGCGGCGTAAAGATTCTCGTTCATCTCCTTCCAGTTCCGCACATACAGCGGGAAGCCGCCGACCTTATCCTTGAGCAGTTGGCCGATTTCATCGGCGCGATCAACATCGTCGACCTTGAGTTCCAAACCACTCACGGTATCGGTCTTGAAGCCCATCAGCCTTTGTGCGGTGGGAATGGAGACGTATGCCAGTGATGCATCATATTCGTACATTCCGGTCTTGAACACGGCCACAACGCGAACAGTCTGGACCTTGGGCTTGAATCCGGCAGCGGTCGTCATGCCCGACGGGGTCAGCATGTTCACCAGGCTCCCACGCCGGACACCAAGGCGCTGGGCAAGCTCCTTGCCAAGAACAATACCCGGAGGCCCTCCACTCGGGCCGTAGCCTCCGGTCAGGTGCGCAAGCTTGCCTTCGAGCATATCCTTGTCCAGAGTCAGCACGTTGGCGGCATCCGCAGGATTAATCCCCCGCAGCACAACGCCTTTCACCCCATGCCGGGTGGACAGCATAACCTCGGAATACAAAAAGGGCATGACTCCAGTCACACCCTCAACCGTCAACGCAGTCTCTGTCAGCATCCGATAGTCAGCAATGGAATTATCCACGCTCCCCACGAGCAGGTGCGCGTTGACGCCCAGAATCTTGTCACGCAGGTCAGTGCTCATACCATTCATGACGCCAAGCACTACGATAAGCGACGCCACGCCAATGGCCACCCCCAAGATGGAAATCAGGGAAATGACCGAGATGAATGCCTGCTTGCGCCGGGCAAACAGGTAGCGCATGGCGATGAAACGCTCGAAGCTCATGATCCGGCAGAGCCCTCCGGCTTAAGCAGCGGGAATAGAATCACTTCACGAATGCTGGCCGAATCCGTCAGCAGCATCACGAGGCGGTCAATGCCGATCCCCTGGCCTGCAGTGGGCGGCATGCCGTATTCCAACGCCCGGACGTAATCGTCATCCATGGCATGGGCCTCGTCATCACCTGCCTCCTTCTCGGCCACCTGGGCCTCAAAGCGGACGCGCTGGTCCACAGGGTCATTCAACTCCGAGAAGGCATTCGCCAACTCACGACCGCTCATGAACAATTCGAACCGATCGGTAATCTCGGGGTTCTTGTCGTTGCGGCGCGACAGCGGAGAAATATCCGTGGGGTAATGATAAATAAAATGCGGCTGGATCAGCTTGGGCTCCACAAAGAGGTCAAACAGCTTTGCCTGGATCTTGCCCAGAACCTCGCCATCCACGACCTTCTCGCCCTCTTTCTGCACCAGGGCGACGGCCTTGTCGTAATCCCGATACCACTCAGGCTCAATACCACCGATCTTTTCCAGGGATTCATGAAAACTCATGCGGTGCCAATTCCCCGGGGTCAGATCAATCTCCTCACCCTGATAGGGAACCACGGTCGAGCCACAGACTTCCTGAGCGACGTGAGCAAACAGCTCCTCGGTCAGATCCATCAAATCCTCGAACGTTGCGTACGCCCAGTAGAATTCACACATGGTGAACTCGGGGTTATGCTGAGTACTGGTGCCTTCATTGCGGAAGTTGCGGTTGATCTCGAAGACCCGCTCAAACCCACCCACAATGAGACGCTTCAGGTACAACTCTGGAGCGATGCGCATGTAGAGCTTGATATCAAGGGCATTATGATGCGTCTCAAAAGGCCGCGCAGTGGCACCGCCAGCAATGGGCTGCATCATGGGGGTTTCCACTTCCATGAAGCCTCTGGACTCCATGAACCTGCGGAACTCGCGCACGATTTTGGTACGCTTGATAAAGATGTCCTTGGTCCGCTCAGTGACGATCAGATCCACATAGCGCTGACGATAGCGGGTCTCAACATCCTTCAAGCCATGATATTTTTCAGGCAGAGGACGCATGGACTTGGTCAGCAGCCGTACGTCGCTCACCTTGACGGTAAGCTCACCGGTCTTGGTCCGGAACAGACCGCCGGTGACGCCGACTATGTCGCCGATGTCGTACTTCTTGAAGACTTGGTAGGCTTCCGTCCCCAGATCATCACGAGCCGCATAGACCTGCATCTTGCCGCTGACGTCCTGAAGGTGGAAAAAAGTAACCTTGCCAAAGGAACGGTGGGACACAATACGCCCCGCCAGGCTGAACGAGAGGTCCATCCCCTCCAGCTCATCACCGTCCACAGCATCGTACTTATCAACAATATCGACAATATGAGCTTCCTGACGGAAGTCATTAGGGAACAGCGGGATATCAGCATCCAGCAAGGTACAGGCCTTGCCCACGCGGTTCTTCATGACTTCATTCAGCTCGCCACTATCCTGCAAAGCTCTCAGCATAGGCTGGAAAAGCTCGACATTCGGCGACTTGACCGGAAGCTTAATCTGCTTGGTATTAGGCTTTTTGCCCTTCTTGCTCAACGCTCTTTCTCCATCAAAACTTTCTACGTAAGAAGAACCTGAGAGCTTTATTCAGAATGCAGGCATGCGTCAAGGACCCAGGGGTGTCTTCGGCCCTCTTGCACTGTATTTAAAAAAAAATCCACCAACCCAAATTTTGATCTTGACGAAGACTCGGTTACCGCCTAAAACGTCTTTCCTGTCGCAACGAAAGGCGCGGCAAAAGTGATCCCCAGTAGCTCAATTGGCAGAGCGGGTGACTGTTAATCACTAGGTTCGCGGTTCAAGTCCGTGCTGGGGAGCCATGAGATCACAGGGTTGGTAAGGCGCAAGCGTCATACCAACCCTTTTTCTGTTCTGCCCCTCGCCTTGCCCCACAAGGCAATCATACCGCCCTGCAAGGGTATTCCTCCTGTCACGCCAGCAGCCTGCGCCAAAGAGTTCAGACCTTAAGACTGCATCCCTCATGACCTCTCCCTTCATCACAACGGCCTGTCTCACCAAAGAGCAGGTTACAGCCTTCCCTCCTTACCCTACGAGTTCTCCCCTTTCCTCCGCGCTCGAAACTCCGTTGGCACTCTGGCACAACACAATCCACTTGGCAGTGTAAACAGGTTCAAGCATTTGCCTTCTCACCAAGACTTCGGTTACATTAATCATTGGTTACATAGCGCCACACAGGCTATCCGTGAATGCTCACCAACTGTCCAGAGTTCAAGGGGTCCAGGGACTGATCAGTGCGATTTACCAAACGCTTTATTTTCATCTGCGCGATATCGGCCATCGCCTTCGCAGCATTCGTAGCCATCCTACAGCAAAAAACGTTGAGAGACGCCCAGCTGCAGGCCGACGATCATGCACGGGTCATCGCCAACGCTCTCTGGACCTTTGAGGAATCCAGCGCCTTGGCCTACCTGCAACTTGCAGCAAATTCCTATGGCTATGAGTGGCTGATCGTCAAAGATGACCTTGGAAAAACCTTCCTGATGATCGACGGACCGCCTCTCTCACAAATCGATGCCATATTCGTAGCCACCGGTCTCATCAATCGCCATACCATCACCACGGACATCCGCCACGACGATCGCACCATCGGCACCATCAGTGTCCTCTGGCTATCACGAACCATCTACATTCACCTTTATGTGCTGTTCTGTCTGCTCCTTTTCCTGGGAGGGGTCTGGCTTTTCATGCGCGTGTTGGACATGAACCGCACCCTTGAGACCCGGGTCGGAAAGCGAACAGCAGAACTGGAAAATGCCCTGAGCAAACTTGGCAACAGTGAAGAAAAATACCGAACGCTGGTGGAAAACATCCCCGGCGCAGTGTTGCACAGCGTCAACGACAGTCATTGGACAGCCCTGTTCATCAGTGACCCTGTGGAGGAAATCACAGGCCACCCAGCCCGGGACTTCATGGCTGGCGAGGTTGATTACCTGAATCAGGTTGTTCATCCCGATGATCGCATTCGCGTCCGCGCCACCGTTGCCGACGCCCTGATCAAGGGCTCCGATTACTCCCTAGAGTACCGGATTCAAGATGCCTCGGGGGAACAGCACTGGGTGTCCGAAAAAGGACAGGGAGTCTCCTGGAAAGGAGGACGCCCCGAATACTTCACCAGCGCAATCTTCGACATCACCGACCGCAAGCTTGCAGAGCAGGAACTACTCCGGCTGCAGAACATGCTGCAAAGCACCATCAACTCCATGCCTTCGGTCCTTGTAGGCGTTGACACTCAGGGCCGTGTCACCCAGTGGAACCTCGAAGCCGAGCGCCTTACCGGAATCAGTGCCACATCTGCCCAGCACAAGACGTTGGAGCAGGTCTATCCGGCGCTTGCTCCCGAGATGGAAAATGTCCACCGAGCCATCCAGGAACAAACAGTCATGTCCACCCCGCATCTACTCCGCCAGATCGGGGGAGAGATTCGCTATAATGATGTCACCGTATTTCCTCTGGTTGGAATTGGCATGCAAGGGGCCGTCATCCGAGTTGACGATGTGACCGACCGGGTCAGAATCGATGAAGTAATGGTTCAGACCGAGAAAATGATGTCCGTAGGCGGCCTTGCTGCCGGAATGGCTCATGAAATCAACAACCCCCTGGGAGGCATCCTCCAGGGCGCCCAAAACATCATGCGCCGCACTTCACCCGAGCTTCCTGCCAACCATCAGGCCGCCCATGACACAGGCTGCACCCTGGATCAGATCCGGCTATATATGGAAAAACGGGGGATTAACCGGATGCTCTCCGGCATTCAGGAGTCTGGACTGCGTGCAGCCAAGATCGTCTCCAATATGCTGGATTTCAGCCGCAAAAGCGGAACCAGCATGGCAACCTGCGATGTCAATGTCCTGGCCGACACGGTTCTTGACCTTGCGACCAGCGATTACGACCTCAAAAAAAGTTACGATTTCAAGAAAGTTCGAATCATCCGCGAGTATAGCCACGATCTCGATCAGATCACCTGTGCCCATACCGAGATTGAACAGGTCCTGTTCAACCTGGTCAAGAATGCGGCTTACGCCATGGCGGACCATCCCAAGCCTGGCATTGCCCCCATCATCATCATCCGCACCCGCCGGGAAGGCAACACAGCAGTCATCGAGGTGGAGGACAACGGTCCGGGCATGACCATGGAGATCAGAAAACGAATCTTTGAGCCATTCTTCACCACCAAACCCCCAGGGGTTGGCACCGGACTTGGCCTTTCGGTTTCATACTTCATCATCACCCAGAACCATGGAGGGCAGTTCACGGTGGAGTCCACTCCTGGGGTTGGCACCACTTTCATCATCAAGCTGCCCTTGACCCTTACAAGCTGAACAGACAATCACAGCGCAAAAACAAAGGCCCCCGCCAAAATGGCAGGGGCCTTCTTTTTTCTTTAATCACTGTGGGGCTATTGCTGCCCTTCGGACTTCAACTCGTTGACCAGGGAATTAAGTTCACTGGCCTGTTCTGCCAGTTCGCGCAACGCTGTTGCGGATTCCTCGACTCCCTTGGCGGTTTCAACGGCGATATTGTTTATCTCGTCAATGGCCTGGTTAATCTCCTCGCTGGCAGCGGACTGCTCTTCAGCGGCCGTGGCAATACTTTGAATCTGCTTAGCGCTTTCCTCGGTGCCATGAACGATCTCCTCAAGCACCACTCCCGACTCATTGGACAACTCCGAAGCGTGCTCCAGATCCACAACAGCCGTCTCCATACCAGAGATATTATCGCTGGCCACTCGCTGAATGGCCTCGATGGAATCCCCGACTTCCTTGGTGGCGGTCATGGTCTTTTCAGCCAGCTTGCGGACCTCGTCTGCCACCACGGCAAACCCGCGACCGGCATCACCGGCACGTGCCGCCTCAATGGCGGCGTTGAGTGCGAGCAGGTTGGTCTGGTCCGCAATATCAGAGATCACTCCCATGATGTTGCCAATAGCCTCGGCCTGCACACCCAGAGCGTTCATGCTGTCCTGCAGCGAGGTTGTCTGCGTGCGAGTGGTATTCATGGCCGACACGGACTTGTTAACCGTCTCTGCACCCTGGCGAGCCTTCTCTTGGGCTCCCTCGGCGTTCTGAGCGGCGTCACCAGCATTGCGGGCAACTTCAAGCACTGTGGCATTCATCTCTTCCATGGCCGTGGCCGTCGCCTGCAAGCGCTCCTTCTGCACATCGGTGCCGCTGGAGATTTCATCAACCTGAACGGATATCTGCTCAGTGGCGGCAGTAATGCGTTCAACCACCTGTTCCAGACGCTGAGCGGCCTGGTACATGCCCTCGGCCTTGGCGCGCGTGGCCATGAGGGTTGCCTCTTCGGCCTCGGCCTTGGCAACTTCTGCAGCGCGAGCCTTTTCCTCGGCATCCTGCGTCTTGATCGTAATCTCTTCGATGTTCTGAAGCAGGGTTGATGCCATGGTATTCAGGGCCTCCTGCAATCTGGAAGCCTCATCCCGTCCCTTGACTTCAAGATGCAGGTCATAGTTGCCACCTGCAATCTCACCAGCGGCGTCAGTGGACTGAGCAATGGGCCCGGTGATACTCTTGACGATCAACCAGGACATCGGCAACACACCGACCAGAAGAATACCAATCAGAACGGCGAGTACCCATGTCGTATTGGAACTTACAACATCTTCAATTATTGAAGTAACCTCAGCCTTGGCTGCGTCGATATTATCAATATAGATGCCTGTTCCGATCCAATACTTGGTACCAGAAATCAATTGGGAATAGGCCAACTTGGGCTGATCCCCCGAGCCGGGCTTGGCAAACACGTATTGGACGAATCCACCACCACCCTGCGCCGCCTTGGCCAAATCCGAGACAAAGTAGACACCGTTGACGTCTTTTGCCCCCGACATATCCTTGCCGCTCAAGGACGGTTTGGGAGGAACGGTGACGACCGTGGTCCCCTCATACACAAAGAAATACCCGGACTTGTCCTCTTCATAACGAATATCGGCCACGGCCTTGCTGATCATCTCGATCTGCTGATGGTGATCAGTGGCACTTGCAACCAAGGTCCCAAGTGATTCGGCCAAGGACTTGACCGCCACCTGGAGTTTCTGCTTCTGCCCTTCCAACATGCGGTCATTGACCTGCTGAACGCTGATCTCCTTGATCGTTGACGAGTTCCCGAGGAATGCCGCAATGGTCCCACCGATGAATAAAATCATCACCGCAATGACCAAGAAAATTCTAACCCCGATGCTGATTTGCCGAAGCATGAAAACCTCCCAAATAATTCGTCCCGAAATAGTACCTAAGCCATCTCTCGTTCATAAAGCCTGCTTCCCGAAATGGCATTATGATCACCGACAGACACACAATATAACACAACCTGCCAAAGCGTTTCAATCAATTTGCTACTTAATCGGTAGGTTCCTCCTGTGCCTACACGATGTCCTCGCTGGATTCATTCTTAGCAGGTTGCCTATGCGCGTTACGCCGTTCGTGATATCTTTTCGGCATGAGCACTCCACAACTTTACACCAAACACCTTGTTTTCACTCTACTTTCGCTTTGCACTCTGCTTTTGCCTCCGGCCTGTGGGGCCTCCCCGGAAAAATCCCCATCAATTCAATTGCCTTCGGGTTTTACTCTGAGCATCCACGCCCGCATCCCTGGCGCTCGCTCCATGGCCCTTGGCGATAACGGCACGTTATTCGTTGGCACCCGAGGGCACCGCGTGTTCGCCGTCACGGACAGTGATGGCAACGGCATTGCCGAGGTCACCCATGTCATAGCCTCTGGCCTGAACTCCCCAAACGGAGTGGCGTTTCGCAATGGGGCGCTCTATGTGGCCGAGATCAGCCGCATCCTGCGTTTCGATGATATCGAATCCCGACTGGACAATCCTTCACAGCCAGTCATCATCCGGGACGATCTGCCCAATGACCGTCACCATGGCTGGAAATACATCGCCTTTGGACCAGATGACAGACTCTATGTACCCATAGGTGCACCCTGCAACGTCTGCGAAAATGACGACCCCAGATACTCCGCCATTCTGCGCATGCAACCGGACGGATCGCAGCAGGAGATCTTTGCCTCGGGAATACGCAACACCGTGGGTTTCGATTGGCACCCGGAAACCAACGTCCTCTGGTTCAGCAACAACGGGCGAGACCTGATGGGCGACGACATCCCCCCTGACACACTGCACCGTGCCCCCTACCCGGGAATGCACTTCGGCTTTCCCTACTGTCATGCCGGGGATATTCAAGACCCCAAGTACGGCAAATCCAAGCCCTGCAAGGACTTCGATGGTCCAGCCCTCCGCCTCCCCGCCCATGTGGCTCCGCTGGGGATGACCTTTTACACCGCAACACAATTCCCAAAGGCATACCAGGGGCGGCTCTTTTTGGCAGAGCACGGTTCATGGAATCGCACCAGTCCAGTGGGTTATCGTCTGATGACCGTCAGGGTAAGGAACGGGCAGGCCATGGACTACCAACCCTTTGCCACAGGCTGGCTCAAGGGGCGCAAGGTCTCGGGGCGGCCCGTGGACGTCCTGCAAGCACCCGACGGATCATTGTTTGTCAGTGATGACAAAGCAGGCCTGATTTACCGCATTCGCTACACAGGCCAGTGATCGCTGCTCTTCCGACTTTATCTTCACTTGTTCAACCCAAAGAAAAAGCCCCAGGCTGATGCCCGGGGCTTATCCATTCTCGACTCCAAACGTACGAGAAAATTCTTACATCGTCTGCGCCCTGCGCCAGCTACACATCTGAAAACTGCTTTTCCAGCATGATGCGCAAAATCGTGCGATCGGTCTCGATCATGCCCTGCGTGGAAAGAGTACCGATATTCTGCATGGTCTGTTCGGGTGAGACCCCCATGATTCCATCGCCGGAATCAACATTCACCCCCTGTAGGGCAAACAGCGCCGCCTGCACGGACGACCCGGCAGCCGTAGCCAGCTTGAGGGCACATCCAGCCTTGGCGCCGTCACAAATCACCCCGGCCAGATCCTCGGTCAGGTTCTTTATGGCCCCGGCAATATGCTGCGCACCACCTCCCAAAAGAAGAGTCACCCCGGCAGCGGCACCTGCTCCGGCTGCCACGGAGCAACCGCAGACGGCGGACAGGCGTCCGGTGAAGGCTTTCACATAGGCCGTGACCACGTGAGACAGGGCAATGGCCCGCTGGCGTTCGGCATCCGTGCACTCGGCAAACTCGGCAACAGCCTGAATCGGCAGAATGGCGGTCAGCCCGTGGTTGCCACTGCCTGCGGAACTCATGGCTGGCAGCTTGACTCCACCCATCCGAGCATCCGAGGCGGCAGAGGTCAAAATTTTTGCAGCCTGAATCATATCCCGCGTCAGAAGGCGCTGGCGAACCAGACGATCCAGAGTCTTGCCCACCCCCATACCGGCATCAAATTTCAAACCGTATTCGGCTAAGCGGAGATTGTGCTGCACTCCCTCTTCCAGAAATGCCAAGTCCTCATCATCCAGACCATCCAGCAACTCGATGAGTTCGGAGAGCGAGCGCTCCTTGAGCCAGGATTCCATTTCGGCCAATTCACTTTTACCGCCAGCAACGTCGCTTCCCAGCAACGGATGCCCGGTCACGGCCTCGCCGTTCAGAGAAAGACTCGTAATATTGTCATGCACCACTTCGATAACGGCCTCGGCATTGGCGCCGCCGCGTTCCACCCGGGCACGCACAAACAGCCCAACCTGATCATGAAGTAGGTTCACTGTCACCAGCTTGGCATCCAGCAATGCCATTGCCCGGGCTGTAACGACCTCGTCCACCGGCGCCAGAACCTCCAGCCCCAGGGTCGGATCACCCCCGGCACAGCCCAGGGCTGCTGCCGTATCCAATCCCGACAACCCCCCGGTTCCGGGGATGGTCACCGCCAAACCATTCTTGTAAATATTGGGGTCCACCCACAGTTCAACCCGCTGAATGTCACCCGCCGGAAGCAGCGACGCGGCAGCCGCTGCGGCCAGGGCAATAGCCACAGGTTCGGTACAGCCCAAAGCCGGGGCCACCTGCATACGCAGGATGTCCTTAATGGTATACGACATGATCGTCTCCTCGAATGATCACAGTGAACCCACACCTTGAGTGCCGGATGTAAAGCCTCGGGACTGCCATGTCAAAGCCCGGACTTGGCAATCGCACTTCAATTCATTCTCACATGGTGACCGATAGCCCGGGCGATATGGCTATTTCACTAAAAACAATATAGTCTGAAATTTACTATTCCACCCAGTCCTTTACCCATAAGGAGAGCGACGTCCATGATTCTCGCAGTGCCCAAGGAAACCTATCCCGGCGAACGGCGAGTGGCCCTGGTTCCCTCTGCCGTTCCCCCGCTGATCAAGGCGGGCTTCACCGTGCTCGTGGAGCAAGACGCAGGAACCGCTGCCAGTTGTCTCGATACCGATTTCAAGGACAAGGGGGCAGAGATTGTCCCGAGCCGGAGCGATCTCTTTGCCCGGGCTGACGTTATCCTTCAGGTCCGCTCTCCAGGGGCAAACCCCGAGGCAGGAGCTGCAGACATCGCCATGCTGCGCGAAGGTCAAATCGTCATCGGCCTGACTGAGCCGTTCACCGACCCTGCCATCTCCAAGGCCGTGGCCGAGACCGGGGCCGTCCTCTTCTCCATGGAACTCATTCCACGCATCACCCGTGCCCAGAGCATGGATGCCCTTTCATCCATGGCTACCCTGGCAGGCTATCAGGCCGTGTTGCTGGCTGCAGGGAATCTGCCCAAGATGTTCCCCATGATGATGACCGCCGCTGGCACCATCGCCCCGGCCAAGGTCTTCATCGTTGGCGTGGGTGTCGCCGGATTGATGGCCATTGCCCAGGCCCGCAAGCTCGGCGCCGTGGTCGAGGCCTACGATGTTCGGCCCGCCGTCAAAGAGCAGGTTCAAAGCCTGGGGGCCAAATTCGTGGAGATGGAACTGGAAGCGGACGATGCCGAAGACAAGGGCGGTTACGCCAAGGCCATGGACGAGGATTTCTACCGCAAACAGCGCGAGCTCATGACGCGCGTGGTTGCCGCCAACGACGTGGTCATCACCACCGCAGCCATCCCCGGACGGGCAGCTCCCATTCTTGTCACCGAGGAAATGGTCAAGGGCATGGCCCCCGGATCAGTCATTGTGGACCTGGCTGCCGTGGGCGGCGGAAACTGCGAGCTAACCCGCCCTGACGAGGTGGTCGAGGCCCATGGCGTCAAGATTTTCGGGCCCACGGACCTGCCTTCACAGATGTGCATCGATGCTTCACGGATGTACGCCAAGAACATCAGCGCCCTGTTGTTGAATATGGCCGAGGATGGGCGGGTGGACATTGACAAGGATGACGAAGTCGTCGCGGGCACCATGGTCACGCGTGACGGCAAGGTCGTGCATCCCATGATCCTGGAGAAGCTGGAAGAAACCGCATAACAACAGGAATACACGCCACGAGGTCACGCATCAGGCACAGCCCGATCAGGCAACCGGTGCGGCCCCGCAGGAGGAATATTCATGGAAGTTTTCGTCATCGGACTCACCATCTTCGTGCTGGCGGTGTTCGTGGGATTCGAGGTCATCACCAAGGTCCCGCCAACTCTGCACACGCCACTGATGTCCGGCACCAATGCCATATCGGGCATCACAATCACTGGCGCCCTGCTCTCAGCAGGCAGTGAACACACCCTGCTGACCACGATACTCGGCGTGTCCGCTCTGGTCTTCGCCACCATCAATGTAGTCGGTGGATTCATGGTTACCCACCGCATGCTCGACATGTTCAAGAAAAAGGGTGGGCGGTCATGAGCGTCAACATCATCAATCTCGCCTATCTTCTGGCTTCGGTGCTGTTTATCCTGGGCATCAAAGGACTGACTTCGCCCCGCACGGCAGTTCGCGGCAACACCTATTCAGCCCTTGCAATGCTTATCGCCGTCGTTGCCACCCTGTTGGACAAAAATGTTCTGACCTTCGAGTATATCATCGCCGGAGTCGCCGTTGGAGCACTCATTGGCGCAATCCTGGCCATCCGAATCGAAATGACCGCAATGCCACAGTTGGTCGCCGTCTTCAACGGCTTCGGTGGTGGCGCATCCGTACTCGTCGCCGGAGCGGCGTTTCTGGAAGTCATGGGTGCGACGCAAGGTAGCGATCTCCTCGCCAAGGCCGGACTGGCCCCGGCACAGGACTACCAAATGCTCATCGCCACAGCGATCTCGGGCATCATTGGCAGCGTGACTTTCTTCGGCAGCTTTATCGCCTTCGCCAAGCTGCAACGCCTGTTCCTCGAAGGTGCCGCATCTTTCCCCGGACAAAGGATCGTCAACCTGCTGGTTGCCATCATTACAGTGGGGCTGGGTATCGCCCTGGTCATGCAACCACAAAACGTCAACCTCTACTGGCTGATGGTCGCTGCAGCGGCCATCCTGGGGCTGCTGCTCACCGTGGCCATCGGCGGCGCGGACATGCCGGTGGTCATTGCCCTGCTGAACTCCTATTCCGGCTTGGCAGCGGCGGCCACAGGCTTCGTGCTGCAGAACAATGTGTTGATCATCGCGGGCTCCCTGGTGGGTGCCTCGGGCGTCATTTTGACCAAGATCATGTGCAAGGCCATGAACCGTTCGCTGGTTAATGTACTCTTCGGCGGTGCGCTCGGCCCCGGTGAAACCACCGTCAGTTCCGATGACGTCTACGAAGGCAAGGTCAAAGCCACCTCGGGCGAAGAAGTCGCCATGATCCTTGACGGTGCACGCCGGGTGGTCATCATTCCCGGCTATGGCATGGCAGTGGCTCAGGCTCAGCATGCAGTCCGCGACTTGATGAATATTCTGGAAGCCAGAGGAGTCCAGGTTGAATTCGCCATCCATCCCGTGGCTGGGCGTATGCCGGGACATATGAATGTTCTGCTGGCCGAGGCCGAAGTACCCTATGACAAGCTCAGGGAAATGGATTCCATCAACCCGGAAATGAGCCAAGTGGATGTGGCTATTGTTCTGGGTGCCAACGATGTGGTCAATCCGCTTGCCAAGACCGACCCCAGCAGTCCCATCGCCGGAATGCCCATCATCGATGTGGATCAGGCACACACAGTTGTGGTCATCAAGCGGAGTCTTTCACCGGGCTTTGCGAAGATCCCCAACCCGCTCTTCGCTGCGGATAACGCGCTGATGTACTTCGAGGACGGTAAAGTGGCCATTCAGGAGATTGCCCAAGCGGTCAAGGAACAATAACTCTCCCAATAGCAACCAAGCAAAAGGCCTCTTTCCTCCGGGAAAGGGGCCTTTTCCGTGCCCGACAACCCCCGCCTCGACCGATGACTGAGCTTGATGGAGTATTTTAAAGAATAATCCACTCTAAAGGACTTTCAGGGAGTCTCGTTCTTCTCAGCAGGGCTCTTAACTGTCAGACCTTTCTCGCATTATGAGATTCTGTATCATCATCCAATATTGACTGTAGTTGACAAGCTCAACTCAATCCAGTAGATATATTATTGATAAAAAACAAAACAGAATACGCTAGAGAACCAGCTCTCGCTCGTTAATCAAGCCAAGCCACAACTCAAGTCACAACATTCTCTCATCACCATCCACAAGCACCCGAACAACAGCACGGACACCATCACAACATACATACTTCTCTCTAACAACGTACATTACTACAGCATGCATACTAAAGCTACAGTACTTAAAGCACACATTTCTCAAAGTAACAACGAAGGAAGTTCAGTCCCTCATCCGCCCAGCGGGCTCCGCCCAAAGCTGCCTCGCGGACTCAGGGGACGGTATCCTCTCGTTATTTGCTGCCACCAGCTCTAATAATAGCACCCCTCTCTTTTCTTAGTATGAAATGCAGCCCGTTTTGCCCCCAGGCAAAGCGAGCGATTGCATTGTCATTGACCACAACCCGGAGTCAGAATGTCCAAAATCGTCGTCGAAAACCTTTACAAAATTTTCGGGAATACTCCTGAAAAAGCCTTGAAGCTCCTGCAAGAAGGGGCAAGCAAGGAAGAAATCCATAAGAAAACCGCACAAAGCGTTGGCATCAACGACGCATCCTTTACCGTGAAAGAAGGCGAAATCGTTGTCGTAATGGGGCTTTCCGGCAGTGGAAAATCCACTCTGGTGCGCTGCATCAACCGCCTGATCGAACCCACTGCGGGCAAGATCGCTGTAGACGGAGTAGATATCCGCTCCCTGAATATCGATGACCTGCGCAAATTCAGGCAGGAAAAGTTGGGCATGGTTTTCCAGAATTTTGCCCTATTCCCACACCGCACGGTCTGCCAGAACACCGAATATGGCCTGGAAATTCAGGGCATGGACGCCGACACACGTCGGGAAAAGGCCGAGAACGCTCTTGAGCTTGTGGGCCTGAAGGGATGGGAAAACTCCTATCCCAAGCAACTCTCTGGCGGCATGCAACAGCGCGTTGGTCTGGCCCGTGCCCTGGCACTTGATCCCGACATTCTGCTCATGGACGAGGCCTTCTCGGCACTGGATCCGCTCATCCGCCGCGACATGCAGGACGAACTGGTCAACCTTCAGGATGAAATGCAAAAAACCATCCTGTTCATCAGTCACGACCTGGACGAGGCCCTGAAGCTGGGAGACCGAATCGTCCTCATGAAAGACGGACGCATCGTTCAGGTAGGCACTCCCGAAGAAATTCTGACCGAGCCCGCCACCGACTACGTGGAACGTTTTGTAGAGGACGTTGACATTACCAAGGTCCTCACCGCGGAAATGGTCATGAAGAAGTCCGAAGCCGTCGCCTACCTCGGGACCGACGGACCCCGCTCTGCCATCCGCAAGATGAAGCAGAGCGCCATCGGTTCGCTCTTCTTCCTCAATAAGAACAAAACTCCGGCTGGCATCGTGACTATTGAAGACTGCGCAGCCCTACGCGAACGCGGCAGTGATGACATCGAATCCATCCTGCGCCGTGACTTCAAGGAAGTTCAATTGGATACTCAGGCCACAGACCTGATCCAAATCATTCACGACCTGCCCTATCCGTTGCCGGTGACAGGCCCCTCTGGAAAATTCAAGGGAGTGATCGTACGCGGCACTCTCCTGGGCGCCATCGCAGAGCGAGGAGGAAACTAAGATGACCATCCCTAAATTCCCCCTCGGGCAGATCATAGAAACCAGTATCGACTTCTTGGTCGAGCATCTTTCCTTTGCCACCAAAGCCTTTTCCGTGGCCCTGGGCAGCATCCTGGATGTCGTGGAAGACGCCATGATGGCACTACCGCCGTGGTTGTTCATCCTCATCGCTGCCGCCCTGGCTTACAAACTCACCCGAGGCAGCAAAGGAATCACCTTGCTGACACTCTTGGGGTTGGGCCTGATCTGGAACCTGGGCCTGTGGAGCGCCACGGTGAGCACCATCGCCCTGGTCATTCTGTCCACGCTGGTGGCTATTTCAATCGGGATGCCGCTTGGCATTGCCGCAGCCATGAGCCGTACCGCCTATCGCCTGGTGATGCCAGTCCTGGACGTGATGCAGACCATGCCTGCGTTCGTCTACCTGATCCCAGCCATCCCCTTTTTCGGACTGGGCAAAGTGGCGGCGATCTTCTCCACTGTCATCTTCGCCATGCCTCCCGCCATCCGCCTGACCTGCCTTGGCATCAAGCAGGTTCCACCCGAACTGGTGGAGTGTGCCGAGGCCTTTGGCTCCAACCGATGGCAACGACTCTTCAAGCTGGAGCTGCCCCTGGCAACGCCCACCATCATGGCGGGCATCAACCAAACCGTCATGCTGGCTCTGTCCATGGTCGTCATCTCTGCGATGATCGGCGCCAAAGGACTGGGTGGCGAAGTCTGGAAGGCCATCCAGAGACTGCAAATGGGCAACGGCTTCGAGGCGGGCATCGGCATCGTCATCGTAGCCATCATTCTGGACCGAGTGCTCCAAAAGGTCGGAGCAAAAAGATAAATCAACCACAACCACGATTTGGAGGTTTCATGCTAAAACGATTGCTGGCCATTATGACCGCTGCACTGATCATCGCAGCCATTGCCGTCCCCGGCTTCGCCAAGGACGAGATCAAGATCGCTTATGTTGAATGGGATTGCGCCGCCGCCAGCACCAACCTGGTTCAGGCGGTCCTGCAGGAAAAAATGGGTTATGAAGTTGAAATCATCCCCGTTGCCGCTGCTGCCATGTGGCAGGCTGTAGGCACCGGCGACGTGGACGGCATGGTCACCGCATGGCTGCCCGTGACCCACGCCGACTACCTGGCCAAAGTCAAAGACAAGGTCGAGAACCTCGGCCCCATCGTTGGCGGAGCCAAGCTGGGCTGGGCTGTCCCCTCCTACGTCAAGGCCGAGTCCATTGCTGACCTGAACAAGTACGCCGACAAGTTTGACGGCAGGATCATCGGCATCGACCCCGGTGCGGGCCTGATGCGCCTCTCCGAGCAGGCCGTGAAAGACTACGATCTGAAGTTGGAACTCATGGAAGGCAGCGGCGCCACCATGACCGCCGCCCTGTCCAATGCCATCAAGAACAACGAATGGGTAGTTGTTACCGCCTGGTCCCCACACTGGATGTTCGGCAAGTGGGACCTCAAATATCTGGCCGACCCCAAGGGCACCCTGGGTGGCGAAGAGCACATCGATACCATCGTGCGCAAGGGCCTCTCCAAGGACAAGCCCGAAGTCTATGCCTTCCTGGACAAGTTCGAGTACAAGGACGCCGTGCAGATGCAGACGCTCATGGCCTGGAACCAGGAGCCCGGCGCTGACCGTTACGAGAACGCCAAGCGCTTCATCAAGGAATTCCCCGAGACCGTGGATTCCTGGCTGAAGTAGTCTAGCCGCCATTCGCCAATAAGAAAGGCCGCCGCTCTTACGAGCGGCGGCCTTTTGTTATTCAACGCAATCGTGTTCGGGGTTGATCAGATATCAAATACAATATAACGAATCTAAAGACTTCTTTACCAAGCAGAAGCAGGAGGGGGATTCATGCCGAGACCGATTTTTCTGGTCGCCTTGGTACTCACCGCTGTGGCGGTGCCTTTGGCAATACACTTTGAACTGATTCCAGAAAGGTGGCTCATGGCGGGCTCCACCTCAGCTGGCCACTCCTCCCCGACCGGGCCGTGCAGCGAAGCCATGAGCTTCCTCGAAGGCGATCCGTCGAAGGCACTCAGCCTGATCGAAGCATGCATCGAGCAAAACGGCGACAAGACTCCCATCGATATCCATTTCAAACGTGCCTTCAACTTCGAGGACAAAATCCCCACGGAAAAGGTTATCGCGGACTACACGAAGTGTATCGAATCCGGCCATAAACTCGCCAGTTCATACAACAACAGGGCCCTGGCCTATAAAAAATCAGAGCAATATGCCCTTGCGGAAAAGGACGCCTACAACAGCATCGAGCACTCACCTCAAATTGCAAGCCACTACTGGACGTTGGGAAGCATCCTCTATGGGAACGAGAAATTTCGCGACGCCCTGAAATATCTCAGCATCGCGCTTAAGCTCGACCCAGAAAACGGTTCGGTCCATCACTCCATGAGCGTAGCCTACAGGAGCCTGAACGAGTTCGGCAAAGCGAAGCAGGAGATCAACAAGGCCATCTCGATCATCCCCGACAGTTCAAAATACTATTACAGCCGAGGATGGCTCAACATGAAAATGAACATGCATGGAGCGGCCATTCTGGACTACAAGCGCGCGCTCCAGCTCGACCCGAAAAATGCCCAAGCCCATCGCGGACTGGCTGCTTGCTACTTCAAGTTGGGCAAAACGGAGTTATCCCAATTGCACACCAAGATCGCCGACTCCATGCCGAACTGATTGCTGCCAAGCAAACCAGGCCAACCCCGAAAAGAAAAACCCGCCCATGGCATGACCAAGGGCGGGTTACATATTGCAATTTCCTCGCGGGGATCAGTCGCCCAGCACAGCCACGGCGCAGGCCCCGAGGCCGGAGTAGCAGCCCAGCACAGGTGAAGCTTCCAGCACGAATTGCGGCTCGGCGCCGAACTCGTTCCAAATCAACTTCTGATAGCGGGCAGCGGTACCCTCGGCAGCCACGTGGGCAATGGCAAAACGCATGTTCTGCTTGCCCTTGGCGTATTCCCGAATCTGGCTCATCAGCTTGCGCTCGGCCAAGCGAGTTCCAAAGGCCTTGCCCACGACCTCGGCCTTGCCTTCACGATTGAAGGTCAGCACGGGCTTGATGCGCAGGGCCTTGGCAATCATGCCCTGCTTCTTGCTCATACGACCACCGCGCACGGCAAAGTCCAAAGTGTCCATGCTCACGAACACGCGCACCTTTTCGATGGCGTCGTTGGCGACCTCGGTCACCTCGGTGGCACTCATACCCAGCCCGGCAGCCAAGGATGCTTCACGCACAATCAACCCTAAAGCAACGGACACGGAGTTCCCATTGAGCACAGTGACGCGCTCGGCATCCACCTGTCGGCCCATATTGGCCGCAGCCTGATACGTGCCGCTGGATCCAGCCACCACATGAATGGAGACCACCTCTTCGTAATCGTCCAGCATCTCGGTATAGAGATTCTTGAAGTGGATCGGTGCAGGCTGGGAAGTCTTGGCCGAGGTAGACATCTTCAAACGGTCATTAAACTCGGCGGTAGTGATATCGACCTTGTCCAGATATTCCGTCCCATCCAGAGTCAGGGTCAACGGCGCAAATCGGATACCATGGTCGACCAGAAATTCCTCGGGCAGGTCACAGCAGGAATCGGTCACGATCCCCACGCGCTGCCGGGCCTTGGCCACCAGATCCTGATGCTGCTTGAGCATGTCATCCATCTTTCGACGGCTGACTTCACCATAGCGTTCGGCAACCTCAAATACGGTTTCCGGCTCGTTGGTATGCACATGAACGCGCACCACGGTCCCTGTACCGGCCACAATCAGGCTATCCCCCAGGGTGGTCAGCATGGTTCGCAGGCTATCGCGATCAATGCCTTTGCCACGCACCAGACACTCGGTGCAATAGCGGAAGGTCAATTCCTCGACGGCAACGCGCTCCTGCACCCTGCCGCTGGGGCCACCGCTCCCGGCCAGCATCTCCTTCTCGGTCTTACGATCCAGACGACCGCGCTCCACGAAGTCGACAATCCCGTCCAGCAGATACACAAAACCTTGTGCACCGGCATCGACCACCCCGGCAGCCTTCAGAGAAGCCAACTTCTCTGTGGTTTCCTTCAGGGATTGATGGGCGCGGCCCAGCGAATCGTGCAACAGTTCGGGAAAATCACGATACTGGTGGCAGTTCTTACCCAGATGATCGGCCCAGTCGGTGATAACCGTAAGGATGGTGCCTTCCTTGGGGGAAGACATCGCCTCAATGGCTCGCTCGGAAGCACGCGTCATGGCATCGGCAAACTGCTGCGGGGTGACTCGGACCATGTCCTTCACACCCTCGGCAAAACCACAGAAAAACTGCGCCAGGATGACCCCGGAGTTGCCTCGAGCGCCCAGCAAGGCGGCCTCGGCAATGATATTGCTCATGGCCTCGATGGACTCGTCCAAAGCCTCGGCCGAGCCGTCGACAATGGAGCGCATGGTTCCGGCCATATTACTGCCGGTATCTCCATCGGGCACTGGAAAGACGTTGATCTCGTCCAGATAGCGATAATTTTCAATCAGCCGCTCGGCAGCTGCAAACATGATCCGCTTGAAGCGAATACCGTCGATATATTGGATTCTACTGGCGTGTGGTGCCATAAAAGTCTCTACTCCGTTTCTCGGTTTGGCGCGAGAATGTCCCTGTTCCGCGTGCCGCTCTTACCCCATTTCAGAACATGAGGCAAACGTCGTCAACAAGCTGTAACACAGCCTGCAACGTGGGAAAACACATGATTCTCAGTGAATTTCGCGCGAACTATGCAGACGGCCCAATCATTGAAGAAGGATCTGTCAGACGGTCAAAGGTCTCGGCATCCAGAACCTTGAGTTCCAGACAGATCTCACGCAGGGTTGCGCCCCGCTCAAGCGCCAGTTTGGCGATTTCGGCTGCCCGGTCATAACCAATGGCCGGGGCCAGGGCCGTCACCAGCATCAAAGATTTATCCACCACATCACCAATACGTTTTTCATCGGCTTCGATACCGCTGACGCAATACATGGTGAAAGACGCCACGGCTCCGGCAAGAGTCTTCATTGAAGACAACAGGCAGTGCCCCATGAGCGGCTTGTAGACGTTCAGTTCAAAATTCCCCTGGGAACCAGCCATCCCCATGGCAGCATCCATACCCATCACCTGTACGCAGGCCATGGTCAGCGCCTCACATTGGGAGGGGTTGACCTTGCCTGGCATAATACTCGACCCCGGCTCATTGGCTGGCAGTCTGATTTCCCCGATGCCGCATCGTGGGCCGGAACCAAGCCAACGAATGTCATTTGCAATCTTCATAAGCGCCACGGCCGTTCGGCGCACAGCACCCGAGGCCGCAACCAGATCATCGTGGGCCGCCAACTGGGCAAATCGGTTTTCGGAAGTCACAAAGGGGTAGCCCGTCAATGCCCGCAGCTCGTTCACTGCAAGCTCTGCAAAATGTGGGTGGGCATTGAGCCCCGTTCCCACAGCGGTTCCGCCCAGCGGGATCGTCAGTAGACCATCCATCATGCCATGCAACCCCATCACGGAATCCACAACCTGAGCCGCATACCCCGAGAATTCCTGCCCCAAAGTCAGCGGAACGGCATCCTGCAGATGCGTCCTGCCGATCTTGACGATCCCTACATAGGATTCGGCTTTGTCCCCAAGGGCCGCCGCAAGATTTTCAAGAGCGGGAAGAAGCTTGCAGGTCAACACATCCACAGCAGCCATATGGATGGCCGAAGGAAAGGCGTCATTGGTGGACTGGCATCGGTTGACGTGATCATTGGGATGCACGGGAGTTTTCTGCCCCGGCTCCGCCCCTGCTAGAAGGGCCGCCCGGTTTGCCACAACCTCGTTGACGTTCATATTGGTTTGGGTACCACTCCCCGATTGCCAAATACGCAAAGGAAAATGCTCATCCAGTTGCCCGGCGGCAACCTCGGAGGCAGCACGCTCCACAAGCTCGGCAACATCGGACGGAATAAGGCCCAGCGAACTGTTTATCCTGGCTGCGGCGATTTTGATTCTGCCCAGGGCATGGACAATTTCAATGGGCATTTGTTCTTCGCCATAGGCAAAGTGTCCCAGAGCGCGCTCGGTCTGCGCACCCCACAGCTTGTCGGCAGGAACCCTCACGGGCCCCAGACTGTCTTCTTCCATACGATAATTGGGGGAATCATTCTCAGGCATGACGCTCCAGACAGGTTGGCGATGATCAAAACAGGCAACGGCTTCTGCCCTTCACCCGGCTGGCAGGATTTTAATTCTGCCAGTTAAGCTTCATACATCACAAACTGCCTGCTCTTGTCACCCTTACCGGAATACATGGCGGCATCTGCACGAAGCAGAATTGTTCCGGCATCGGCGCCATGGTCGGGATAAATACTGACTCCGATACTGACGCCAACCATGGCAACGCGATCACCAAAACGGAAGGGGCGAGACATGGAATGCTTGATCTTGCCTGCCACCACGGCAACCTCGGTAAAGTCCTTGATCTCTGGAATCACCGCAACGAACTCATCCCCACCAATACGCGCCAGAGTATCCGAACGGCGCATGCAGGTCCGCAGCCTGTCCCCTACTTCGGACAGCACGACATCGCCAAAGGCATGGCCATGGTTGTCGTTGACGGCCTTGAAATCGTTGAGGTCGAGATACAGCACGGCACACTTCTGCCCCGTCCGGTCGGAACGGGCCAGGGCCTGATCAAGCCGGTCACGGAACAGACGACGGTTGGGAAGTTCCGTCAGAGGATCAAGCAGGGCCAATCGACGATGCTCCCGCTCGGTCTTGCGTTGTTCCGTGATATCATTAAACGAAATAGCGAAAGACCCAGTCTTCCAGCTGAATCCTCGCACCATGAACCAGCGTTCACGCGGCCCATAAAACATCTCCGTACTACGGGTACGACCGGTTTTTGCCACCGTTCCGAAATAATCAACCCACTTCTGGAGTTCGTCATTGTATTCAGGATAAGTTTCCAGCGCGGTGCGTCCGATAAGAACCTCTCTGTTCTTTCCAAGCATGGTCTCAGCAGCGGGGTTCATGTCCAGAAACACATAATCCACAGGCTTGCCATCCTCATCCTCGATGATGCGGCAGTAAGCCACCCCTTCGAGCATGGACCCGAACAGAGAACGGTAACGACGCTCGGAGGCCTGCAGCAGCGTATCCTGCCGGGACCGAAGTCTGAGTGTTCCCAGAAAACCGAGCAGCAAAGAAGCAGCCAACAAAGTGGTTCTGATGGGTACCAGCCGCGACGCCGCAATACGCCTATACCAGTTCACGGCTTCGGTGTTCATGGCCAGAGCCGCCTGCACACCGCCATTCTGACTAAAGGTCACAGGCACGTGGGCCGTCACGGATATTGTCCCCCCACGACGAATGGGTCCTTCCACGAAGGGCGCACCGGTCTCCCAAAATTCCAAGATCGAGGGATCGGGCGACTTGTCCACGACCGCGCCGGGTGGCAAGGGCAACCTGGGGCCAGGCAGCATTGACGCCGCCCCGGAAATCATCATTCCATCCTGCACAAGATACAACATGGCCCAGGACACGGAGCCATCACTGTCCACAACTTGGCTCAAACGACGCCTGAGATTCAGATAAACGACCTTTCCGGCATCACTTGCGGTCCAGCCCAACCAGGAGACCATCTCGCGATCAAGGGCAGCGGAAACCATGCGGGAGTGCATCAGCAGGTCTCTGCGCTGAGCTTGATCCGCCTTCCGGCCTTCGGCCTCGGTCATGCCCCATCCAGCAAGGAGCAGCAACCCAAGCGCCACGGGTAGCCACAGAAGACCCAACAGGCCAGGCACAGAGAAATGGCCTTGCCTGGGGGTGCTCATCCTCCAGATACAGCCTGTCAGCGCCACCACCAGACAGGCTCGAACAATCAGCACGGCTCCCAGACTGGCAGCACCACCAAACAAGGCCAAGGCATCGATGGCAGCGCGCATGGTAAAGCCATAGGCCTCAATGGAGGCTAACCCTCCGGCACCCAGGCAGGCGACCGCTGCCCCCAACAACCAGTAGCGACTGTTTTCTGCTCGTAGGCCAGCATAAAGGAACGTCCATGCAGCAAGCATGGCGCTCAGGGCATTGAAGAAAACGCTGGTCCAACGGAAGGGATTGGAAGGATCAAGAGCCACGGCAAAACCATAGACTCCAAGCAAGGCAAAGTATCCCAGGGCGCCCCGACGGGGCTTGTGGTTCCGCTCGCGGTATCTGGCCCAGAACTCCACAAGACAGATGGCAGCACCCAGCACGACCAGCGTCCTGACGGTCATCAGAAAATCGCTTTCGGGAACGGCTACGCCCCAGAGCTCCAGACAACTGGCAATCCCGGAGAGCAATCCAAACCAGGCCAGCCATACCAAAGGAAACCTGCGACCCGTGGGACCGTCTGCAGTAAAGCATACCGTCGCCAGCCAGAAGAGTGACACGGCCGTCAAGAGCAATGCGTAGTCGATACAGCCTAAGGAACCATGCATCTCTCAAATCCGGTTTCGGCGTGGAATGACGCCCTCTCACCAGGATTCCCCCATACCCGGGTCATACTGGATTCGTGTAAAAAAGCAACTAGTTAGAAATCAATACTGCAATAGTAGGCAACACCTTGAAATCCAATGGGATAATCATTAATCACAAGCCTATTCACATCTGAAAAATCATTTTTTATCCTTCAATCCGAATACCTTACCACGCGAAAGAGCCTTTCCGCCGAATTTATCCCGAATGGCATCAATGGCACTATCCAACCGCCTCCGCTCCGGGTCATCGCCCGTGTCTCCACCAAGCAGGGACAACTGGCTTGCCACCTCACCAAAATTGGAAATGCCTACACCAATCAGCCGAACAGCACGCTCCAGACGCTCAGCAGCCAGTAGATCCATGCCCACCTCGTAGATGGTGTCCGTACTGTCGGTCGGAGTGGGCAGAGTCCGGCTTCGGGTGATCGACTTGAAGTCCGAGTACTTGAGCTTCAGAGTCACCGTTCGGCCACGCAGCCCATGACGGCGCAGGTCATGCCCCACTCGTTCGGCCTGCACCATCAACCAGCGAGACAGCTCCCGCTTGTCGGAGATATCATCACTCAGCGTGGTCTCCGCACTGGAACTCTTGGGGGCACCGTGGGCAACGATTCCGGAAGGGTCAATGCCTTGGGCTCGATCATAAAAGACCAATCCTCGTTCGCCCATACGCCGTTCCCAAAATGCCCGGGAACGCTTCAAGACATCCCCCACTGTGGTGACTCCCCACCGGGCAAGAGTGACTCTAGCCTTGGGGCCCACTCCGGGAATCCTGCCCACCGGCAGCGTTTCCAGAAACCCCTGAACCTCTTCCGGGCGAATAATGGTGATTCCATCGGGCTTATTCTGATCCGACGCGATCTTGGCTAAAAACTTTACAGGGGCAACACCCACCGAGCAGGTCAATCCAGTGGCCTCCTGAACCCCCGTCTTGAGTGCGCGAGCCACCTCCTCCACCGAACCATACAGGCGTTCCGTGCCGGAAACATCCACGTAGGCCTCATCCACCGAGGTCTGCTCCACAACCGGCGAAAAACCATGAATCACTTCCATGACCATGGAGGACAATTCCTTGTACCTGGCCATTCGTCCCCGCACCAGGACACCGTTCGGGCAAAGGCGTTTGGCCTGGGCCACTGGCATGGCCGAGTGCACTCCAAACTTACGGGCCTCATAGGATGCAGCGGAAACCACCCCCCTGTGTTCACCGCCAACCATAACCGGACGCCCTCTGAGTTCCGGGTTATCCAGCTGCTCAACGGACGCAAAGAAGGCGTCCATATCCACGTGCATGATCCATCGCTGTGCCATGGCCTCCAGATGACACCGATGAACCCCGTGGTCAACATCACTGGACAAGGCCATGAGACCCAAAAAAAGACCCGCATGGACAAGCCATGCGGGTCTAGATATTCATCGGAAAAAGTCAGCTATTCAGACTTCTTTTCCTCGGCAGCCGGGGCGGCCTCGGCCTTTTCAGGCAGAGCCAGATCAATATTGGCCCCGTTCATGGCGGCGATCATGGCCTCGGTGATGTCGTCAGCCTCATCAAAGGACAGAACATTTTCCTTGTTCATGATCACACCAACGTTATTCTTGGCGCGGTACTCATTCATGATCTTGACGAAAGTCTCGTTGAGCATACCCGCGATCCGATTCTGCTCTTCCTGCATCTCGGCCTGCAACGCAGCGTAGCGCTCCTGGAATTTCTTGGGGGCATCTTCGCTGGTATCAGTTTGCATGGAGGCCTGCATTTCGGTCAGCTCCACACGCATCTTGTCACTCAGACCACGAAGGTAATTGCCACCCTCAAGGCACACATCACAGGTCTGGAAGACCTGTCCCGGATCGAGCACGGCAACCTTGGCGGCTTCCTTCTGCTGGCAGGAGGCAAGCAGCAATACGGCCATAACGGCCACAAGCAGATTCTTCTTGAATGTCATGGGATATGCTCCAACATTGTTGAATGGTTGTCAGCTTTACTCAGCACCTGTCATGAGGGTGCATGAATACCTTTGGACTCGGCTCAAGGCAAGCCCCGATCCTTACCTGGCCCCATCACCCGAATCAGGCCGGATGGGCTTCCATCTTTTTCGCCGCAGCTCGCCCCACAACAGTGAAAGCCAACAGTAACACTACGCCCAAGCCATGGGTTGCCATTTCAGGCCACAACAGCAGCACGGCGCACCCGAAATAGGCCAACCTCCAGCCCCAGTTCAGGAGCCGATGGCAGAATCCCTCAAAAAAGACCGCAAAGCAGAACAATCCGGCCGTACCCGTCAGCGCAGCTTCGGCTACCTGCCACAAAGGCCCCTCGAACAAAATCGGGGTATAACAGAACAGGAGCGGAATCAGATACAGGCCCTTGGCCAACTTCCACGACTCAATCCCTGTCTCCAGCGGTCCCGACCCTGCGATACCTGCGGCGCTATACGCCGCCAGACACACCGGTGGGGTCACGTTGGCATCCTGCGAATACCAAAAGATCAACATATGAGCGGCCAGAAGGCTGACCCCGAGCATCTGCATGGCGGGCGCAGCAAGCACGGCCAGCACGATGTACGAAGCCGTCACCGGCAAGCCCATGCCCAGAATGAGCGAAGCCAGAGCCACCAGGACAATAGTCAGAATCAGGCTACCGCCGGAAATCTCGGTAATCAGCATGGAGAACTTGATACCCATGCCCACCATCAGCACCACCCCGATGACGATTCCCGAACACAGCAGAATCACACCCGTGGTCACCATATTCCGCCCACCGCTGGACAAGGCATCCAGAATATCTTTCCCCCCCATGCGGGTCCTGGGATTCAACCAGCTTGCGACGACAATAGCGGCAATCCCACCACAGGCTGCAAAAGTGGGGGTGAAGCCATACATCAGCAACCCGATGAGAGCGGCGATGGGGATGAAGAAATTCCAGCCTTCCTTGAGTACCTCCCTCAGGCGCGGGATATCAGCCTCGGCCATGGGCTTCAAGCCACGCTTGCGGGCGCGCAGGTGAATGAAAAATGCCACGGACAGAAAATACATCAGGGCAGGAATGAAGGCCACGCCCACGATCTTGAGATACGAAATCTGCGTCCACTGGCTCATGATGAACGCACCCGCGCCCATAATGGGCGGCATCAACTGCCCGCCAGTGGAGGCAGCGGCCTCGACCCCTCCCGCAAACCTGGGGGAAAATCCGATGCGCTTCATCATGGGGATGGTGATGGAACCTGTGCCCACGGTATTGGCGACAGCGCTGCCAGAAACAGAGCCCATAATACCGCTGGCGAACACGGCCATCTTGGCTGGCCCACCCACTGAATGCCCCATGAGCGAAAGGGCCAGACGAATGATGAACTCACCGGCCCCGGATTTGAGGAGAAACGCCGCAAAGAGCACGAAGAGAAAGACAAAGGTCGAGCTGATGGTGGCAATGGTGCCGAAGATGCCGTCAGGCGCAAAATACATGCGATACAGCATCCGTGGCACGGTCACACCCGGAAAATGCCAGAGCCCCTCGAGATACTGTCCCCCTCCAAGCCCGTAGCCCAGGAAAATCATGGCCAGCACGGGAATCAACAGGCCAGTGGTGCGACGGGTGATCTCCAGCATCAGCACGATGGCTACACCCGCAGCCACGAGGTCGATCAGCAAGGGGACCTCGTTGCGTGCATGCAGAGCGTCCTCGAACAGCACCAGATACAAGGCAACCCCGAAGGATAACAACCCCAGGGCCCAGTCCAGAGGCAATGTCGCCCGGGCATGCTTGCGCAGCATGGGGAACATGATGAACCCCATGAGCAGCACAAATCCATAATGCAGGGCATTGCGCTGGATTTCGGGCATCACACCCACGGTGTTCACCCAAATATGGAAAAGAGAGCAGATCACGCCGACCCAGTAGATGAACGACGAAGTGAAGCCCGACAATTCACGTTTCACGGCCAGGGTTTCACCACCCAGATCCTTCTTCACACCGTCAGCACGAATCTCAGTCGCCATGCAGTCTCCCTGTTTCCATGTCCAAAGCGCGGGCACTGTTCGGGGGATTAAAAGCGGCGGGAGTCATCCCCCGCCGCCGATGGTACCGATGGATCGCGGGCTCTACTTGATGGCGCCGACTTCGCGGTAATACTTCTCCGCGCCCGGATGCAACGGAGCAGGCAAACCGGTGGTCGCCCGATCAAGGCTCATGGCCTTGGTGGCTTTGTGAATGTTGTGCAGGAACGGCAGATTTTCATAGATGGTCTTGGTCAACTTGTAGACGACCTCGTCGGGCAGGTCAGCCCGGCAAGCCAGGAAGTTGGGCTGGGCAATCGTTCTGATATCTTTCTCCTGCCCAGGGTAGGTTCCAGCAGGAATGACCTTGCGGGTCCAGATCGGATAATTTTTTTCAATGGTGGACAACTGCTTGTCCGTGAAATCCAGCACTTTGACCTTATTGGCTCCCAACTGGGCATAGAGCATGGTGATGGCAGCAACAGGAGGACCGGCGGGGATGTTCGCGCCTACGATACGATTATCCATCATGGCCTGAGCCGACGGAGTGTAAGCTAGGTACTCCAGGTTGAGTTCCTTCTCGGGGTCCATGCCAAGGGCTGCAAACAATGTGCGCCCGGAGCCTTCGGTGCCGGAGCCGCGTTTGCCGATGGAAAACTTTTCATCAAGATTATGCAGATCAGAGACATCACCGGTTTTGACGTATTTGGAAAGCAACGCAAAATGCTCCACGTTCTCCCAAAGCATGGTCACGGCGCGGAAGTCCTTGTAGGCCTTGCCCTTGTATGGGCCAGCACCATTATAGGCGTTCAGGCCGAACAAGGCCTGCAGAATGGCGAGGTCGCATTCCTTGTTCTTGAGCATCTGCACATTTTCGCCGGAGCCAGCGGAATTAATGGCTGTGGCAGTAATCTTGTCCGATTTCGCCAGCTTGATGCTCGCCAGAGTGCCGATAGCAACGCCCACTGGGTAGTAGGTTCCACCCGTTGTGGCGGTGGCGATGATCAGATTCTTGTCACCAGCCTTGGCGTTCACAGTCCCGAACGTCACGCACAGTGTACATACCATCACCACAATTATCAGACGTTTGAGCATTGCCGCCTCCTGCTTGATATGAATGTCCAAAGAACAACCCGAGAAAGCTCTCGTTACAAACAAAAAAAGTGAAGAAATAAGCCCCGACTTTTGTAAAAAACACATCCCACTTCACCGGAGCCACGTCCTCATTCTTGTATGCGGCATAGCACGATCAGCAGTGAATCTCAAACAATCTTGGTAAATCAGAGGTACCCCAAGAATAAAGACAGACGACTCTCAGCACAGTCCGAACTCTCTATCCGATGCACGCATCAGCAACAGCCTAGAAGCCGAAGGCCAGCCCATCGCCACGGGCATCACTGCCTCCGCAGAGCCACCCCGTGGCAGGATCACGCAAGATCACCTGTCCCCGGCCGAACAGGGCACGATCCCAACCCCGCACATAAGCGGCCTTGTGCCCCATTGCCCGCAACTCCCCTCGCAGGGTCTCCGAAAGTCCCTCTTCCATTGCCACGGCGTCATATGGGCTACCTGCGGGCAGACAGAACCTCAACCGGTCCAGAGCCGCCTGCGGAGCCAGACCATCATCCAACAGGGCGCACAGAAGCTGGACGTGCCCCTGGGGTTGCATGAACCCACCCATCACCCCAAACGGCCCGTACAGGGAACCATCGGCCTCGCGCACGGCCAGGCCCGGAATAATCGTATGATAGGTGCGTTTGCCCGGTCCAAGGGCATTGGGATGATTCGGGTCCATGGAGAAATTATCTGCGCGGTTCTGCAAAGAGAACCCCAGCCCTTCAGGAGTGATGCCCGTACCAAAACTCCTGTAGACACTATTGACCATGGAAACGGCGTTGCCTTGGCTGTCCACCACGCAAAAATAGACCGTATCCGAGGAGGCCATGGGTACCCCGTGGGGAATATCAGTCATGGCCCGGTCAGGCCGCACAAGTCCGGCCCGCTGCGCTGCATAGGCAGGATCAAGCAAGGCCTCAATCCCGATATCCATGGTTTCCGAATCCGCAACAAACCGATGGGCATCGGCAAATGCCAGGCGAAGAGCCTCGATCTGCAGATGCAGGCGCTGGGCGGACATTGGCTCCGTTGTTGCCGAGGCATCCAGGGCGTCGAGAATATTCAAGGCCATGAGTGCGGTGACGCCTTGTCCGTTGGGGGCACACTCGAAAATGCGCATCCCGTTGTACACAGTACTCACCGGCTTCGGGAATACGGCCTCATGGGCATGCAAATCAGTCTCATCCAGCACGCCTCCTGCATCCTTCACTGTCTGAGCGAGCCGTGAAGCGATCTCCCCCCGGTAGAACAATTCAAAAGCATCGGCCGTGGTTCCTGCCTCCGCCAAAGTCGCCAGCAAACGCCCAAGGTCAGAATTGTTGACCAACTGACCAGCTCGGGGTGCCTTTCCACCGCGCAGCAAGGCCTGTCCACCGGGTGCTGAACCCAGTACTTCCTGTGCTCCGCTGGCCCATAAATCTGCCGACACAGGCCCGACAGGGAAACCGTCTGTGGCATGCCGAATGGCAGGCTCCAGCACGGCTCCCAACGGCAAGGTGCCGTGACGTTCAAGCAAGGAACACCAGGCGCTTATGGCTCCGGGTACGGTAACAGACAAAGCCGAGCGGGCAGGCAGTTCCTTGAGACCACGCTGCTTGAGCAGGTCGAACGTCAACCCTTGAGGAGACCGTCCCGAGCCGTTCAAACCATGCACTCTGCCCGTTTCGGCCTCAAAGAACAGGGCGAAGGCATCGCCCCCCGGCCCGGTACTGGCGGGCTCGGTCACGGCAAGAACAGCAGCCATAGCCACGGCTGCATCTGCGGCATTGCCGCCCCGGCGCAGCATAGACAAACCGGCCTCCACAGCCAGCGGCTGGCTCGCTGCTGCCATTCCACCCTTGGCATAGACCGGTGAACGCCTCGAATCGAATCTGAATTCCGGGGGGGCTGAGCAATGCGGTTCTGCGGGCATGGAACACTCCTTGATTATTAAGCTTGTTCATTCAGGTAGCCCAATGCGGGCAGCAATCGCAAGGGCTATCCCGTCCACGAATCAAGGTTTGCTCACTCAATCCGCCCACAACTTTTCCTTGCTTTACCCCTTCTCTTCAATAGAATGAGTAGGATGCGGAATGTATTATTTGCCCTGACCCTTTTTTTTGGTTTCATGTGCCCCATCACCCAGAGTCTCGCCGATGACGGGATGGACCAGATCACTCTGCAGCTCCAGTGGAAACATCAGTTTCAATTTGCCGGATATTATGCGGCAATGGAGCAGGGCTTCTATCGCCAAGCCGGACTGGAAGTCACTCTGCTCGAAGGGGGCCCGGGAACAGAAACCATCAACTCCATTATGGAAGGCTCGGCACAATACGCAGTCCATACCTCCGACGCCTTACGCCAATTTCTTGCGGGCGCGCCCATCGTGGCCCTTGCCGCCATCTACCAGCATTCGCCTTTCGCACTCATCGCCCGTGCGGATTCCGACATCATCACCTTGAGCGATCTCAAGGGAAGACGGCTCATGCTGGGGCCACCCTTGTCAGCAGACATCCTTTCCATGCTTCGTTCGGAAGGTTTGGACGACACCGACTACACAGTCGAAGTCCATAACTGGACAGCACGCAAACTGATCACGGGTGAGGTGGCAGCCATGGCAGCCTACCTCTCCAACGAACCTTTCATCCTCGGACACAAGGGCATCCCCACCGTAGCTTTCCGGCCTCTTACTTACGGGATTGATTTCTATGGAGACATCCTGATCACAACTCAGGAGGAATTCAAGAGCCACCCGGAACGGACAAAACGCTTTGTGGACGCCTCGCTCATGGGCTGGCGTTATGCCATGGATCACCCCGGCGAAATGGTCGACCTCATCATCAGCAAATACACTCCCGACAAAACCCGAGCCCAGCTATTCAATGAAGCCGAAGTGCTGCGTAGCCTGATTCAACCACGGCTCGTGGAATTGGGCACAATGAACGTGCAGCGCTGGAGAAACATCCTTGATACATATGTATCGCTGGATATGGCGCCCCCCGGGGCCCGCTTGGATGGGTTCCTGCCCCCTGAAAAGAAATACTCCTCCGAGGACCTCAAGAAAATAACCCTCTGGGGTACCATCGCTCTGGCAGTTCTGAGCCTAGGAGCCTTGGCACTGTTCTCCTTCAACAGCCAATTGCGGCGCAGGGCCAGTGAGCGCAAGCGCATCATGGACAGCATCCTTTCGGTCTCACCCTATGGATTGGCACTGTGCCGCCATCGGACATTCCTCTGGGTCAACGATGCCATGAGTCGCATGTTCGGCCGCCCGCATGACGATTTCCCGGATATGCCAACGAAAGAGCTCTACGACTCGGACGAAGACTACGCCCGGGTGGGACAGGCCGTGGACGAAGCCCGCGACAGTGGCAACGAAGTAGTCCTGGATGTCGACATGCGGCACAGCAATGGCAGCAAGGTTGTCGTCCAAATGTCCATCCGCTTCATTGACCCCGCCATTCCTGAAAAGGGCTACATCGTCTCTCTGGTGGATATTGCCGAGCGCAAACGCTCGGAAATCCATTTGCGCCAGGCAGCCAAGGTCTTTGAGCAAAGCCGCGAATCGGTCATCATTACCGATCCCAAGGGCATCATTCTGGACTGCAACCAGGCTTTCACAGACACCACAGGCTACACGCGGGAGGAAACGCTCGGGAACACTCCACGGGCCCTGAAAAGCGGTCGGCATGATTCAAAATTCTATGAGAGAATGTGGAAAAGTATTTCTTCAAACGGCGTTTGGAGCGGTGAGGTCTGGAACCGCAAAAAGGATGGCGAATTATTCCCTGCCTGGCTCCGCATCACTGCGGTCAAGGATGAGCATGGAGAAGTCATCAATTATGTGGGCACGATCTCCGATCTGACAGCGGAAAAACAGAGTGCGGAAAGCATCTACCGTCTAAATAACTACGATCTGCTCACCGGCTTGCCCAACCGCGCCCTGCTACTGAACCTGCTGAAGCAGGAACTCGGCCACGCCCGGCAAAGCAAATCAATTGTCGCCGTCCTTATCCTGGACCTGGATAATTTCAAAACGGTCAATGAATCCATGGGGATCACCAGTGGTGATGAACTGCTTCAGGAGGCCGCGCGCAGGCTCGGTGATTCAAAGAATGAAGCTTTCACCGCCGCCCGATTGGGGAGTGATGAATTTGCCCTGATTCTGACCGAAATCACAAGCACAGAGGACATCGCTCCGGTCATCCAGGCCACCCAGGAGATCCTCTCACGTCCCTTCGCACTAGCTGCAGGGGAGGCAGTACTGACCTGTTCCATAGGTGTCAGCGTCTACCCCGACGACGCGGAGAATAGCGAAGAACTCCTGAAGAATGCCGAAAACGCCCTGCACCACGCCACTCAACGAGGAACCGGCAGTTATGAGTTCTTTTCTTCAGACATGACGGAACGAGCTTCGGAACGAATGAAGGTGGGAACTGCGCTGCGACGCGCCGCGGCAGAGAACCAATTTGTGCTGTACTACCAGCCCAAAGTCGACCTCAAGACCCGCCGCACGGCCGGTGCCGAAGCCTTGATCCGCTGGAACCACCCCCAGTGGGGCCTTGTCGCACCGGGCCGATTCATCCCTCTGGTGGAAGAAACCGACCTCGTCCACACGGTGGGCGAGTGGGTCCTGCGCGAAGCCTGCCTCGCCACACGCAGAATACATGAAGCAGGGCATCCCGAACTGCGCATGGCCGTCAACGTCTCACCCAGGCAGTTTCTGGAAAAAGAGATGCCCGAGGTTGTGGCGGAAATACTGGAGCAAACCGGTCTGGCCCCTCAATTTCTGGAACTGGAAATCACGGAGGCCCTGCTGGTCAGCGATATGGACCGGGTCAGACAGTCATTCCTCAAGCTGAAGAAGCTGGGCGTGAGCCTGGCCATTGATGACTTCGGGACCGGCTACTCGTCGTTGTCCTACCTGACCAGCTTCCCGCTGGACACGCTGAAGATCGACCGGTCCTTCATCGCCACCATGGAGCATGACCCCGGGCACGCAGCCATTACCTCGACCATCATCGCCATGGCGGAATCTCTGCATTTGCATGTCGTTGCCGAAGGCGTGGAAACCCATGCCCACGAACAAATCCTTCAGAACCTGAACTGTGCTCTGGCGCAGGGGTTTCTCTATTCCCCAGCTCTGCCCGAAGACGAATTTCTGACACTGCTCAAGGCTCCCAAATGGCCCAGTGACACCTAGCCAGGAACTCACTTCGATCCCCCCTGCAACGCCACAAACCCACACCGGGAAACAACCCGCCTCAGATCACTGGCCTCATTCCATCCGCAACCAGACACCAGAGGCAGGAACGGACTCAACATCTGGTCACATCGAACAAATCCCCCCCACAAAAAAGCCGCGATTACGCGGCCTGTTCGGTCTGTTCCTGACAGATGATGCAAAAGAGCGCCTGGGGATTGGCCTTGAGGCGAGCCAAACCGATAGACTCCCCACACTCCTCGCAATACCCAAAATCGGGATCGCAGAGTCTGTCCAAGGCCTCACGAACTTCCACCAACTGGCGGCTCTCGCGTTCTCTCATCACGACATTGAAATGCATTTCGCTGACCAAAGAGGCGTATTCATTTTCGTCAGGGCAGTTTGAAGCATCAATGGACAGGTTTCTGGATTCAAGAAACCGAAGTCTTTCCCGCAGGGACTCACGTATTTCGAGTTTGTCATCCGCAGTCACAGCTGTCTCCTCCTGTAATGAGTTTGGGCTGTTCTACAGACGATTCATTACAGGAGTGTTATGATTATTCGACGGATGAAAGAAATCGACAGTCATGCCGCCCCGTTCATGAAAGCTGATCGGCAGCAACAAGCAAACGCCCCTTGGAATCCGACTCAATAGACGAACATCAAGGGGCGTTCACAGCACAATTTTTTGGACAGGAGGTTTTGCTCAAGAACGCTCCAGACAGGCCATCAACGAATGACGCACCTCCCGGATTCGCTCCGCATTGGAGACTTTCCCTCCCTCCTCGCGGACGTAGAACACGTCCGCAACCTGATCGCCGTAGGTCGCAATTTTCGCCAATTGAATCGACAACCCCAGATTCAGCATTGCCCGGGCCACATCATACAGCAGCCCCACCCGGTCAGGGGCGGCGATCTCAATAAGGGTGTAGAAGTCCGAGGCTTCATTATGCAAAACGATCTCAGGCTCGGCGCTGATTGGTTGACGGGCAAGAGGAGAACGACGCTTCTCCGTCAGCCGATAAGACAGCGACAATTGACCATTCATGGCATTGCGGACACTCGATGCCACACGGGATTCAAAGACCCCGCGCGGTAAATGTTCGGGTGGATCAGAGACCACGAACACATCAACCACGGTGTTATCCCGCCACAGGAAACACTCGGCGGACACAATATTGATGCCATGAAGGGCCAGCACTCCGGCAATGGTTGCGAAAAGACGTGGATCATCCTGCGCCGCCACGGCCACTTCCCAGGCGCCACTTTCAGGAATATCTCTGGTCTCGACCACGACAACGCCACTGCCACCTCTACCGCCCGGCCGGGTACGCTTGGCTTCTTCCACGGACTTCTTCAACCGGCGAACCATGTCCACGTGCCGCAGGATGTCCTCTGCCGGCATGGATAGTGTGTAGCGTGTAGGCAGCAGATCCAAAAATTTCTCGACGGCCTCTTCATTGACCGTGTCCACGGCAGCCTCACGCAAAGCCCCAAGAGTCCTTCGCGATTTACTCACAGCATCTGCCGTGGCGAGCCGTCCACGCCTCAGCATGCGCACGACCTTGCCGTGCAATTCCCAGAGCAGGCTTGCCGACCACTTAGTCCAGGCCCCGGGGCCGGTTCCACCGGCATCGGCCCAAGTCAACAGCATCAACATATTCAGATGACGTTCATCCCCGACTCGCCCGGCACACCCGGCAACCACGGACTCATCTCCCAGGTCACGTCGGGTAGCAGTTTCGAATGCCACAAGATGCTCTCGCACCAGGAATCCAATCTCCTGTGCAGCAGCCTCAGGCCAATCCCAGCGCTTCAGAACCGCTCGCGCGATGCCTTCACCCTTTTCCGAATGTCCACCACCCAGGCCTTTGCCCACGTCATGGAAAAACGCACCAAGCAGCAGCGTCGAAAGGTCGTCAAACGAATCACGCAGGTCCGCAAATTTTTTATCCGGTTGTCTGATGGGTCCTTCAAGGCGGCGCAGGGCTTCCACCGTATGCCAACCCACGGGATGAATATGGTAGGTATCGAACTGCACCACGTCCTGCACTCGACCAAACTCAGGGACAAATGCCCCCAGGAACCCGCTCTCCATCATCTGTTCCAACGTCTGAGCCGCCTTACCCGAAGTCAGGATGGACACGAAACGTCGGGCCGCTTCCGGAGAGCCTGAAAGGTGTTCACCCACAAGATGCAGGTGTCCCGTGACAAACCCCCGAGCTTCCAGTGACAAGGGCAGGCCCTCGCGAGCAGCGCAGACAAAGATCTCCATAAGAACCATGGGATCATCAGGATAGCCTCGAGGCAGTGCAAAAACCAATTTACCACCCACCGCCACAATACCAGGAGCCAGTTCCCTGGACTTGCCACTCCCTTTTGCTCCATGCGTAACCCTCGAAGTCATCGAGGAGTGCAAAACCTTGATCGCCGCCATCTCGCGATGCAGCCGTGCCATGAATCCCTCTACCGCGAGGGAACCATTTGCATCCTCAAAGCCCATCGCCTTGGCAATGGCTTCCTGATGAATCATATGCAGCCGATCATTTCGACGTCCCGACTCGGCATGCAACTGGTTCCGAACGGCAAGCAAAAACCGGGCATTATCTTCAAGCACATGGGCCTGGGCCTCGGTAAGCACCCCACACCGCAACAATTCCGGAATGCCCTTTGTGCCCGTGTCCATCTGCCCAAGCCAGAGAATCTGGTGATAATCCCTGAGTCCTCCGATGCCCCGCTTCAGATCAGGCTCCAACAGCGTACTGGCATCACCAAAACGGTTCAGACGCTCTTTATTCGCATCCACCAGCCACTTGCAGAAGGCCTTCTTTTTCTTTGCAGCCACCTTCTCGGTGAAAGCCTTTTGCAGGGCATCAAAGACCTCAGGGTTGCCATCCACAAACCTGGCATCAAGCAACGAGGCGAAGACCTGAAAATCCTTACGGGCCAGGGAGAGGTTCTCCTTGATGCTGCGAAACCCGTGCCCCAGATCACAGCCCATGTCCCACAACGGGAAAAACAATGACTGGGCAAGATCCAATGCCTGGGGAGGAATACGACGTTCGTAGACCAACAGAATGTCCACGTCCGAACGCAGGCAGAGCTCACGCCGCCCGTACCCACCGACGGCCACCACGGCAAAAGGACACTCTTCGGGAGGCGGGCCAATCTTGGGCCAGATTTCCCGAAGCCGGGACTGAAAATAAACATCCACCAGTGACGTCAATTCCGCACAGAAGATGTCGCCAGGCAACGTATCCGCTCTCGCGGCCAGTTCATCACGGCCTTTTGCCAGAACCTTTGCTGCCTTTGATGGCTTCCTCTCCATGACGCCTCCTCTTGCTGAATCATCGCATTGAACAAAACGGCCCCGCTCCTGCCAAAGTTGACGGGTGCGGGGCCGGTTGTAGCAATTTTGGGATATCAAGACCAGCAGCCAAAAGCCGTTCTTGTCCCCACAAGTTGCGAAAAAACAAAGGCAACCTGCTAAATGGCTTCATCCCCGGTTTCGCCGGTTCGGATTCGAACCACTTCATCCACGGGAGAGACGAAAATCTTGCCATCACCAATCTGGTTGGTGCGGGCCGCGTTGGTCACGGCCTCCACGATTTCGGCAACCATCTCGTCCGCAATCACGACCTCGATCTTTACCTTGGGCACGAAATCAACCTGGTATTCGGCACCTCGATAGACTTCCTTATGCCCACGCTGGCGGCCAAAACCGCGAACATCGGTCACAGTCATGCCCTGAATGCCCAGTTCCGTCAGTGCGGCCTTGACCTCGTCCAGCTTGAAAGGACGGGTAATGATTTCAACCTTTCTCATATCCTCAATCTCCTTGCTATTTATATGCGATAGCTCTGGTCAATGACAAGCCGCCACTTACAGCTGATAGCCTGTCTCACTGTGCTGGCTGACGTCCAAACCGCCAATTTCATCCTCAACACCAACACGCAGTCCCATCACGGCGTCAACGACCTTGAACAGGATATAAGACACCACAAAACAGTACCCCCAGGTACCTACGACAGACACGAACTGAATCCACAACTGTCCGGGGTTGCCGTACAGAAGGCCATTCACTCCGCCCACGGACTCCACCGCGAAGATGCCGGTAGCCAATGCGCCCCAGGTTCCACCCAGACCGTGAATACCTACCACGTCCAGCGCGTCGTCATACTTGAAGACCGACTTCAAAAATACGCCACCATAACAAATAACGCCGCCACCAAGACCAATAGCCAACGCACCCATAGGGGTAACGAATCCGGCGGCAGGGGTAATCGCCACAAGTCCAGCAACCGCGCCTGAGGCAGCGCCAAGGGTCGTTGCATTGCCATGGTGCCATTTTTCCACCAGCAGCCAGCTCACCACGGCTGCGGCAGCAGCGACATGAGTGGTCACAAAGGCGTTGGCAGCCGCACCATCGGCAGCCAAGGCGCTTCCGGCATTAAAGCCGAACCAGCCGAACCACAGGATACCTGCACCGGTCAGGGTCATGGGCAGGTTATGCGGAATGAACGGCTCGGTGCCGTACCCTTTACGCTTGCCAAGAACCAACACCGCTGCCAGGGCAGCTGCACCGGAACTCATGTGCACGACGGCACCACCCGCGAAATCAAGGGCACCCATTTCACCCATCCAGCCACCGCCCCAGACCCAATGACACATGGGGCTGTAGACAAAGATCAACCACAAAACAGAAAAGGCCACAAAGGGACCAAATTTGATTCGTTCGGCAAAGGCTCCGGTAATCAAGGCCGGGGTAATGACTGCGAACATACACTGAAAAATCATGAACAGCAGATGTGGCAGATTTTCGGTTGGACCGCCTGGCTCAGGGCCAACACCATTCAGGAACAGGTAGTCGAACCCGCCAATGAAACCACCGATATCAGTGCCAAATGACAATGAATATCCCACGAGGACCCAAACCAGAGAGGCGACCCCCAACAACACGAAGCTGTGCATCACGGTCCCCAAGACGTTCTTGGAACGGGCCATTCCAGCGTAGAACAAAGCCAGCCCGGGGGTCATGAACATGACCAGGGCGGCACAGATCAAAATAAATGCGGTATCGGCAGCATTCATGCGGCTCCTCCTGTCGCAGTCGCTAACAATTACAAATAAGTTAATTAGGCTGGGTGCTGTAGATACAAAATTGTAAACTTGTAAAAATACACTTTTCCAGCAAATGGAATCTAACCAACTGGCTTTGCTGATCAATCGAAAATCCCCACCGGATTTCGCCAATCAGATTGCACCATATAGAGCAAAACAAAGGCCAAACCCGACAATTTGACCTACATTTTTGTCCCACCTTCAATTTTGTCACCATAAGCCCACGTCCACCTTAGATTTTGCCACAGATGCTCACTCAAGCCTTCCCTTCCCGAGCAGAAGATGAAGCTTGCCTTGGCCGCGTTTTTTGTACAAAGTGCCCTTTTTCAAATACTGGGAGCTGATGCATGGGCACCAAATCCGAAAGATACGTAAAGACCTACCCCGTTTCCTGGGAACAACTGCACCGCGACTCCAAGGCTCTGGCCTGGAGACTGCTGGAACTGGGACCGTGGGAAGGCATTGTGGCTGTGACCAAGGGAGGACTTGTCCCTGCCTCGGTGGTGGCTCGCGAGTTGGACCTGCGCACCATCGACACGGCCTGCATCGCCAGCTACGATTGGAAGGATCAAGGCGAGGCCAGGATACTCAAGGAAGCCACCCTGGCCGGGGATGGCTCCGGCTGGCTGATCATCGACGATCTGGTGGACACCGGAGGCACAGCCAAGATCCTTCGGGCCATGTTGCCCAAGGCACACTTCGCCACGGTCTACGCCAAGCCCAAAGGCCGCCCGCTGGTGGACACGTTCATTACCGAAGTAAGCCAGGACACATGGATCCTGTTCCCTTGGGATGCTGAATCAAAGTTCGTAGCACCCATTGCCACCATGCGTGAAAACGGGGAAGCGTAAAACCCGTTTACCATAGCCTCA